>JAJPKD010000299.1 GCA_021323895.1 Acidobacteriota bacterium
GAGATTTTTAGGCTCGATGGTGTGGACATTCATCAGGGCAATCTCGATGCGGAACTTCCCTTCGGCGATCGATCGTTTGATTACGTGACTTGTCTTGAAGGGCTCGAGCACATCGAAAATCCGCAGCAGGCGATGCGCGAGTTCGCGCGCGTGCTAAAGCCCGGCGGCCATCTGATCGTGAGCGTGCCGAACATTCTCAACATCGAAGAGCGGTTGAAGTGGCTGCTGTACGGCTACACTTCGCACTTCAAACCGATCACGCGCGCGGGGCGTGAGCGCCTGCAAGCCGACTATGACAATCGCGAAGAGATCGCCGCGCACGTAAATCCGATCGGCTATTCCGAGCTGCGTTACATTCTGGAAAAACACGGCTTCGAGATCGCGAACGCTTATCGCGATAAACCAAAAGCGAATGCGTGGTTGTATTGGCCAATCGTGGCGACGATTAAGCTGCTTGCTAAATTGACGCCAGCGCGCAAGCGTGAGGAACGCTGGACGAACGAATTGGCTTCGCGTGAGGTGTTACTCGGCGGCAACACACTAATCGTTCACGCGGTCCGCAAATGAAATCATGAGCCAACTAACTCACCTCGACGACGAAGGCCGGGCGCGCATGGTCAATACGACGGAAAAGTCAGCAACGTTTCGCCGGGCTATCGCTTCCGGCCGCGTCTTGATGTCCGCCAAAACTATCGCCGCGATCCGTGAGCATCAAACTCCGAAAGGCGATCCCCTGGAGACGGCGCGCCTCGCCGGCATTATCGCCGCGAAGCGCACGGCTGAACTGATTCCGCTCTGCCATCCGCTGCCGCTGACGCACGTCGATGTTCGGGCTGAACTGCGCGACGACTGCGTCTATCTCGAATCAGAAGTTTCGACTCACGCGCAAACCGGTGTCGAGATGGAAGCGCTCACGGCCGTCTCAGTCGCGGCGCTGACCGTCTATGACATGTGCAAAGCTCTGGATAAATCGATGACGATCGGCGATGTGCGTTTGGAACTGAAGACCGGCGGCAAATCTGGCGATTATCGACGGCGGGAAAATCCTGACGGAACAAGCTGAGCGCGGATGTCGTTCTGCAAAGTGGAGCGCGCGATGACTTGGTAAGTCTTGAAACGAACGCACTTTGATGGGTTTTGGTGAGGTCGGATATGAACTACAAGCTTTCGAACGATGCGAGGCCACAGGCAATGACGTTGCTGCTGGCGGCGATTCTCTCGATCGCACTCTGGTTCATTCCTTTCGCCGAAATTCTCAGTTATCCGTTCCGCATTTTCGTCACTTTCATCCATGAAGGCGGGCACGCCATCGCGGCGTTGCTCACTGGCAACTCAGTGCAAAGCTTGAGCGTCGCCATGAACGGCAGCGGCGAAACCTACACAACCAAAGGCGGCGTGCTTTCACAAATGCTCGTTTCCAGCGCCGGTTATTTGGGCGCGATGACTTTTGGCGCGACCCTCCTGGTGTTGATTCGCCGATCAGTTGCCGCGCGCGTCGTACTCGCCGCTTCATCCGTAGTCGTGCTCGGTCTGACTGTGATCTTCGGAGTGATTAAGCCAATTCTGGCGGGCACGTGGGGATCGTTGGCGGGGCTTCCCTTTACGCTCGTCGCCGGCGTGCTGCTGTCAGTTGGACTATTCGCGGTGGCCCGATTTGCCAGCGCCAAGGTCGCCAGCTTCGTCGTTAGCCTGCTCGCCGTGCAGTGTGTTTTGAATGCGCTGCTCGATTTGAAAACCGTCTTCTTTCTGTCTTCACCGTTCGCGGCGACCGTGCCCACCGACGCTTTGAATATGGCAAACGCGACCGGCATTCCGGCGATATTCTGGGCGGCGCTATGGATCGTTATCTCGGTATTTATTCTCGTCGTCGCGGTGAAACAGTACACTTCATCGCAGAGGCGTTCGTTCGCGGGGCCATCGGATTTGACGCTTGATCGAACTGCGGACATGTGGTCGATGCCGGCTCTCCCTTCTGCTTCTGAAAAAGTGCGCTACAACAAGTCTGTCTGAGTCGCAGCCCGTCTGCGGGCCCTGCTGGTAACTTGCCTCACCACAAGCGGCATCGTATAATTCGCTTCTTGCTCGGATCTTCGGATGCGTTGTCCGGTGGGTTTTGGCCCACTTTTTCTTTTGGGCGGAAGTCAGCGCAAATTTCGCAATTCGGGCCGCAGTCATGGATTCAGGTTCGGTTGCAGATCGCATCAATGCCATTGCTGAACAGGCTGCAATCGACCACGGACTCGAACTCGTGCACGTGGAAATTGCCGGCCCCGAAGGCCATCCCATTGTGCGCGTGTTCATTGATAATCCGGGCGGAGTGACTCACGAGGATTGTTCGCACGTGAGCACGCAAATCGGCACGGTCCTGGACGTCGAGGACTTCATTCACTCGGCCTACACGCTGGAAGTTTCATCGCCGGGGCTGGAACGCGGGCTGTATAAACCTACTGATTATCAACGGTTTGCGGGCAGCCTGGCGAAACTGAAAACGCGAACTCTGATCGGCAATCAGCGAAATTTTCGCGGGAAGGTTCTGGGCATCGAAGGTCAGAACGTTCTGTTTGGGGACCGGACCAGCGGACGAATCGCAGTTCCCTTTGATTCGATCGTGAAAGCGAATTTGGAAATTGATGTCGAAAGCGAATTCCACCAGGTGCGTGAACGCGAGTCAATTGATCGAGATTTGATAAAGAGAAATCGCAGATAGCCGCGACGAATATCTAAATAATGAGTACGAGTATTGCGCAAAACATCGAAGCCCTTTGCCAGGAGCAAGGCATCGATCGCGATTTGGTAATCGAAGCGATCAAGGAAGCCGTGCGCGCCGCCGCCAAAAAACAATTCAAAGGCGGCGAGGACATTCAAGTCGATTGGACCCCTGAGACTGGCTTGGAATTGTCGGCTTCAAAAGTGGTCGTCGAGGAAGTCGCCGATCCATCCACGGAGCTTTCGATCGAAGAAGCACGCGACCTCGGCGGCGACGAAGTGGAAGTCGGAGATGCGTTGCTGCTGCCGATGCCGATGGAAGAGCTTGGTCGCATTGCCGCGCAGACCGCCAAACAGATTCTTTTCCAGAAGGTTCGCGATGCGGTCCGCTCGAACGTTTACGAGCAGTACATCGATCGCGTCGGCGAACTGGTCAACGGCTTTGTGAAGCGTTTCGAGCGCGGCAACATGATCGTTGATCTCGGCAATCTGGAAGCCATCCTGCCGCGTTCGCAGCAGTCGCGCGGTGAGCAATGGAACCAGGGCGAGCGTATCCGCGTCGTCATTACTAACGTCTCTAAAGAATCGAAAGGTCCGCAGATTGAAGTCTCGCGCACTTCGCCGGAACTACTCGAACGTCTGTTCGAAATGGAAGTCCCCGAGATTTACGACGGCACTGTCGTGATCAAGTCCTGCGTTCGCGAGCCCGGTGAGCGCGCCAAGATCGCGGTCGTTTCCAATGAACGCGACGTCGATCCCGTCGGCGCCTGCGTCGGCATGAAAGGTTCGCGCGTTCAGGCAATCATTCGCGAACTGCGCGGCGAGAAGATCGACATCATCGAATGGTCCGAAGAGCCTTCGGTCTTTGCCGCTAATTCCCTTTCGCCCGCCAAGGTCAATCAAGTTCGTATTACGGACATTGAGAATCGGCAGATGGAAGTGATCGTCAATGAAGATCAACTCAGTCTGGCGATCGGCAAGCGCGGCCAGAACGTTCGCCTCGCGACTAAGCTGGTTGGCTGGAACATCGATATTCGCAGCGAAGAAGAGATCAAGAAGGAAGTTGCCGAAGCGATGGGCGCCATGATCGCTTCCGGCGCGCCCGTGCCGCTGTCGGCCATCGAAGGCGTCACCCCGCAACAAGCCGACGCGCTGGCTGAACACGGTGTGACTGACATCGATGGTTTGGCGAGCACGACGGTTGACGACCTCGTCGAATTTCTTGACGTCAGTTTGGATGAAGCCGAGAAGATGCTCGAAGCTGCGCGCTCGGTCATTGAGGTTCGCGATCGCAGTAAGGCGACCGAAGAGGGAGAAGCTGCCGAGGCTGGTGCAACGGAAACCACCGAAACAGAACTTGAGCAGCACGCTGCTTCCGCCGAATTCGATGAGGATGCGGCGCCCGCGGAAATCGAGCCGAACGATGAAATGACGGCGGCCGGGTACGACGAAGCCGTCGAAAACGGCGCGCCGTTCTCGGCGGAACAAACCATTCGCGCTGAAGATTCCGCCGATCCCGTGGCGCTCACCGAAGCCGACCCGATGAGCGTTGACGAACTGATTTTGCAAGAACCCGGTCGCGATCTGCGGCCGGACGTAGTAACGCCGGCTCCCGACATGAACCTGGCGGTTGATTCCGAAGCGATCGAAAGAGAGATCGCGGAATCGAATCTGCCGGACGAACAATCTTTCGATCCGTCTTCCGACGAAGTGGCCGCGACGGACGAAAATCAACAGGACGAGAAGCGATGAAATGCTTCTGATAGCGGCCAACATTTGTCGCGTGCGCGCACAGGCGCGTACGTCCTGCCCACGACGCCTGCTGTAGCAGCGCTCTTTGAGCCTGCTTGCTGAAGGTGGTCGCGGGCCACGCTTACGCAAGCAGCAAGGAGAGCATGTCAGCAGTAACATCAAAAGTTCGTCTTTACGATCTCGCTAAAGAACTGAAGATTGATACCAAGCGTCTCATTGAAGAGGTGCGGCGCGAAGGTGTCGATGTCAGTGTCCCCTCGAATTCGGTCTCGAAAGAGCTTGCGGAGAAGATTCGCGACAAGTACTTTCCGAAAAAGGACACGGCCGTCAAGCGGGGGATTCGCGTTGTAAAGAAAGCCGCGCGGCCCGTCGTCGAAGAAACGCCTGAGCCCGTCGAAGCTGCGGCTGAAGTCGAGCCTCCACCAGTCGAAGTTCCTCAGCCACCAGCCGCCGAAATCGAAGAAGAACCCGAGGCTCCGCAAACGCCAGCGCATGTTGTGCGCAAGCTTTCTCCGGCGGTGCGCGTCGTCAAGCCCGCGCCGGCACCAGTTCAAGAGGCAGCGCCGGCACCGGCAGATCAGCCCGCTCCAGTTGAAGCCGCCGCTCCGGCGCCGGCTCCGGTCGAAACGGTGACGCCAACCGGTCGCCAGGTTCGCGTTTTACGTCCGACTGCTGCAGCACTCAACGCGGGCATTCGCCCGGGCGAACGGGCACCTGCCCCGCCGCCGGCGCCTTCAACCGCCCGGCCCGCGGTGCGTGAGCGCGCTGCGCGTGGCGGTCGCGTGGAGTACACCGGCACACCGGGCGAAACGGCTACGCCGCAGACGACCTACATCCCGCCGCCGGACGCTGGGCGACGCCGTTCAAGACGCGGCACGACTCGCGGCGGCAAACGAACCGCCGACGGCAAGGGCACCCGGTTCGACCGCGACTTCATTCCACCTCCAGAGGTGCTCTCGCTCGAGCAGCGTATCGCCGGGCGACTGCAAGTTCCTTCATCGCCAGGCGCGTTGCAGCCGGTTCGTTTGGTTGAAGGTTCAACCGTAAAAGAGTTTGCGGAAAAGCTCGGCATTAAACCGAAAGAAGTCGTCGGCCTGCTGCTTCAACGCGGAGTGTTCGCCACGATCAATCAGGCGCTCGACGACAGCGTAGCGGTCGATCTCGGCAAGCGCTTTGGCTACGAAGTTACTTTTGTGCCCTTCGAAGACATGATTGCCGAGGAAGAATTCGAAGAGCTCATCGCCGCCGATGCTGATGATGTGGAAGTGCCGCGCGCGCCGGTCGTGACGGTGATGGGCCACGTCGATCACGGCAAGACTTCATTGCTCGATGCTATCCGCACCACCGATGTCGACGGCGGCGAAGCTGGAGGCATCACCCAACACATCGGCGCGTACAGCGTCCAGGTTCCCAGCCCGGACGATCCGAACGAGAAGCGTCGGGTCGTGTTCCTCGACACCCCTGGCCATGAAGCGTTCACCTTGATGCGAGCCCGCGGCGCGAAAGCGACCGACGTGGTAGTCCTCGTGGTGGCGGCTGACGACGGCGTCATGCCGCAGACGATCGAAGCGATTGAACATTCACGGGCGGCCGGGGTGCCGATCGTTGTGGCGATAAACAAGGTCGACAAACCAGACGCAAATCCAGATCGAGTTCGTCAGGAGCTTTCACAGCAAGGTTTGAATCCGGTTGCGTGGGGTGGCGAAACTGAAATGGTCGAAGTCTCGGCCAAGAAAAAGCAAAACCTCGAGACGCTGCTGGAAACGATTCTGCTCACGTCAGACATCTTGAATCTGCGCGCGAGTACGACGCGTTTGGCTTCGGGTGTGGTTTTGGAAGCCAAGCTCGATCGCGGTCGCGGTTCAGTCGCTACCGCCCTCGTGCAGCAAGGCACTCTGCGTGTCGGTGATTCGTTCATCGTCGGACAAATCTTCGGTAAGGTTCGGGCGATGTTCAATGATCGGGGCGAACCCGTCAGCGAAGCCGGACCAGCAACACCGGTCGAAGTACTTGGTCTGCAAGGGGTGCCTCAAGCGGGCGAGAGCTTCCAGGTCGTCGCCGACGTCACGCGCGCTCAGCAAATTTCGAGTCACCGCCAAGCGGCGGAACGACAGCGCACGCTGGTCAAGACGACGAAGCGCGGCATTGAAGCGCTGGGCGAATCTGACGTCAAAGAACTGCTCGTCATCATCAAGGCCGACGTGCAGGGCTCAGTCGAAGTCTTGAAATCGACGTTGCAAAAGATGTCCACCGAACGCGTGAAGGTAAAAGTCATTCGTTCAGGCGTCGGCGCGATCACGGAATCCGACGTATTGCTCGCGTCTGCGACGCAAGCCGGGCAAGCATCCACGGCCGTCGTCATCATCGGCTTCAACGTGCGACCCGAATCGCGCGCTAATGAGTTGGCCAAGCAGGAGAGCGTCGATATCCGGCTGCATTCGATCATCTACAAGGTCGAAGAGGAAATTAAGGCTGCGATGATTGGCATGCTCGAGAAGATTGAGAAAGAAAAGATTCTCGGCAAAGCCGACGTGCGCGA
>JAJPKD010000062.1 GCA_021323895.1 Acidobacteriota bacterium
CCGGAGGAGCGCAATGTTTGATTGGTTCCGCCAACCCGCCAATGTTTCGCTCCTAACGGAGCGAAGACTAATAGGATTGCTGGTGCCATAAACATCTCGCTCCTCCGGCGCGAAATTGAATCCAACTTCGAAATCGAATGCTTAGGAGACTTGTGATGAAAAAGATCACTCTGCTTATCTTATTGGCTGCTGCGTTGACGTTCTTCGCATCATGCGGAGGCCCGGGCGCCAACACTGGCGCAAATAATGCAAACGCAAATACGACCAAGCCGTCTGCGGCCGCACCGACAGCCGACGCGCTTATGGCCCTCGACAAACAGGCCAATGAGGCCTACGTCAAAGGGAATTCGAAGTTCTTCGAGGAAATGCTGAGTGACAAATTCGTCATTCTCACCGATGGTGGCCACCGCATGGACAAGGCCGCCACCGTCAAGATGATCGCGTCAGTCAAGTGCGACATCAAGTCAATGGACCTGACTGAACCTGCGATGTCGATGGTCGACTCGGACACGTATGCCCTCAGCTATAAGGCCGCCTGGGACGGCACCTGCAACGGCCCCGACGGCAAGCCTATGAAAGTGCCCGGTCCGATCCGTTCGGCCAGCGTCTGGGTGCGCAACGGCGACAAATGGCAGGCGGTCTTCCACGGCGAGAACTTGATTGTCGATCCGAAAGCCGCGCCTCCGCCACCTGCACCGTCAGCCAAAAAAGAAGAGCTGAAGAAGGATGACAAGACTGCTGGGAATTCCAACAAAGCGGCACTCGCCAAAGCGACCAGCGATGCCAACACCGACGCTCTTATGAAAACCGAACTCGCTTTATGGGAAGCATGGAAGGAACACGACGCAAAGAAGCTCGATGCAATGCTGGCAAAGGACGTTTCGTTCGTGAATATCTTCGGAACTGCACTCGCAAATCGGGCGGATGCCATGAAGGATTGGACCGGGAACGGTTGCCAGGTCAAAAGCGTCAGCGTCACTGATGGCTTCGCTACGGCGCTTTCACCAAACGTCGAGATGCTCACTCGCAAGGGTAGTGCTGAAGGGACTTGCGGCGGTCAGCAGATCGGGGAAATTCCGATCTGGGGCGTGTCACTTTTTGTGAAAGAAGGCGATGCGTGGAAGTTCGCCTTCGGCATGAATTTGTCTTCTATGTGACCTGGATTCCTCCATCCGGTCAGTTGCTTAGCTCATCCCATGCGCTTCCGGAATTGCTGATGGCGCGCCGTGCGGCATCATCAGTAATTGCTCCTCGGGCACGCCGCTGCGGTATTGGGCCAGCAGAATCTCCGGATCGATATCCACTCCGGCGGGATTCGCCGCAAATTCTTCGGTGCGCATGTAGGCATTCGCTTCCTCGACGCTGCAAGCATCAACCTGGAACTCCATGCGATTGCCATCGGGGTCGCGGTAATACAGCGACAAGGTGATCCCGTGATGAATGCGCCAGTAGGGATGGATGCCCATCGCTTTGAGCCGCGCGTAAGTCGCCAACAGATCGCCGAGATTCGCGTAAGTGTAAGCGACGTGGTTAACGCCTTCCTTGCCGCGCGCCTCGGAGGCACCGTTCGGACTCAGCAAATCCAAGTTAGCGAAAGCGAAGCGATGATGCTCGTCATCGTAGGTGAGAAAAGCGAACGCCGGATTTTTGTAGGCGACGGTCGCCTCGAAAACTTTCAAATACCAGTCAACCATCTCCTCGTACCGGCGCGTGCTGTAAACAACGTGCGCGAACTTCGAAGGCTTTGCCATGATTCAGTTCCTCGTTTCGTTTCTGTGAGACCGACCGCTTACTGATCCCTCCACTCCGGAATTCGTCCCGGCGTCCAGGGCGCGCCGGCGGCTTCCATCTGCTTCTCCAGCTTCTGCAGATCGACTTCGATTAATTGACGAAGCTGATTGAGCACGCCTTCGAATTCCGCGGCAGCGTGTGTGTACTGATCGATTTGCGTTTGTGTCGGACGGGCCGTGGACATGCGTGAAGAACCGACGACCGAACCGACGCGTTCATTGATTGATGGAGGTAGATTGAAGTTGCGCTGACGTAGAGCCGAATCTCCGCTCAACGCTCGCAGGATTTCGTTCTTTCGTTTCTCCAGCGCAGCCGCGTCGTTCAGCAACGATTCAGGCGCGTTCGGCGTCTCGATCAACGCGCGGCGAATGGCCGCAAATCGTGGTGTCAAAGCATTCGCGGCCTGTGTGGCACCTGATACTGCGCGCTGCAGTCGTGCAGCCTTCTGCTGAAACTCAACCAGCGCGATGCGATCAGCAGGCGCCATGCGATCGAGTCCTTCGACTGTGACCTGGAATTCCTGCGATTGCGCGATTGGAGTTGTCACCCCATCGACGCGCTTCATCATCGAGACTTTGTACGTGCCGGGCATCACCAGCGGACCTCCGGGAGGATCTGCGAACGGATCTTCGCCGTCCGGATTTGGCGGCGGCGGCAAAGACGCTGCGGGATAACGCAGGTCCCACGTGACACGCTGGAATCCCGCTGTTACGGGTCCAGTCAAACGTCGAATGACTTTCCCTTGTGAATCTGTGATGACGAAGATAACGCTCGGCGCTTCTTCCTGTTCTTCCGCGCTCAACTCGGCGGCGCTGGGCAAACGAACCGGCTGGTTGCTGCGTTGCGCGGCGCGTTCAGCGTCCTGCCGCTTCGCTTTCCTCGTCTTCAATTCTTCTTTCAAGTAGTAAGTGAACGTTGCGCCGAACGGCGGGTTCTCTGCGGTGAAGTAAGACTCGCCCTGGAACGATTTGCCGCGCCCGCCGATGGGCTGCGCCTGGATGTACATCAGCGCGTCTTTCACGGGTAACAGCGACGCTTCCTGATTCAACATCGCCGGCGTTACCGACCGCAGCGGCGTGTAGTTGTCGAGAATGTAAAAGCCGCGTCCAAACGTACCTAACACGAGGTCATTTTCGCGACGTTGAATCGCGATGTCGCGCACCTGAATCGTCGGCAAACCGCCGCGCAGTTGAATCCATTTCTGTCCGCCATCGACGGTGAAGAACAAACCGTATTCAGTGCCGACGAACACCAGATTCGGATTCACGTGATCTTCGGCGATGCCCCAGACGGGTTGGTTCGCCGGTAGATTGCTCTTGATCGAAGTCCAGGTACGACCGGCATCCGTACTCTTGAAAAGATAAGGTTTGAAGTCAGCGTTCTGGTGATTCTCAAACGCGACATAGACGGTGTTCGGATCGTTAACGGAGGCGACAATGCGGCTGACGTAGGCGAGTTCGGGCACATCGCCGATCTTTTCAACCTTGCGCCAGTTCTTGCCGCCGTCTTCGGTGATTTGAATTAAGCCATCGTCCGTGCCGACGTAGATCAATCCTTCTTTCTTCGGCGATTCAGCCAACGCCGACGCGTTGCCAAAGAACGCCGTCGATTGGTTCTTCGCGACGGCGTCCATGCTCCAAACCTTGCCCATCACCGGCAGCTAGTCGCGATCAAGCGCGCGCGAAAGCTGACCGCTAACGACTTTCCAACTGTCGCCGCGATCGTCGCTGCGGAAAAGTCTGTCAGCCGCAAAGTAGAGCCGCGTGTGCG
>JAJPKD010000056.1 GCA_021323895.1 Acidobacteriota bacterium
CTTCCAGGCACACACACGCCCTTCGAGATTCGATCCTCGCCTGACAAGAGAGCCGGCAGTCGGATTCGAACCGACGACCTGCTGATTACAAATCAGCTGCTCTACCAACTGAGCTATGCCGGCATTTACTCTCGTAGAGTAGGCAAAAACACGCGGCTGCCAAAGCTCTTTATACACCCCGTTTATACACCCTGGCGGGAAAAGCGGCTCCGATCCGCGTAGGTGTTAATAGGCGAGTCGCTCCATGAACGGAGCGTAGCCGCGTCGCCGACTGGATCAAAATCGTCGGCTGATGATTGCTGCAAGCAAACCGACGTGGGAAATGACGGCAGTTCAGAATTTGGTCCGCTATCGACCGGCGGGAACTTATTTCGCCCGCTTTAAGGTTAATGGAAAGCCGGTCTTGAAAACGCTCGAGACCACTGTGTTCTCGGTCGCGAAGCAGCGGCTCCCGGAAGTCATGCGCGATCATCGCGCGAAGCTCGAATCGATAACGGCCGTTGCGATCGGCAAAATGACCGTGGGCGACGCGGTCCGGACGTACCAGGAGAAGGTCCATGCCAATGTCTCGCTCAAGCCAAGATCGAAGGCTTACTACGATGGCTTGATCGATTTCATCAATCGTTCGTGGCCGACGCTTTTCGCAACGGATGTGCGCAAAGTAAGCGAGCGAGATTGCCAGGAGTGGCTGGTTAGATTTCAAAAACAGTATGCGCCCTCGGTCGTGAATAATGCGATCGGCACACTGCGCGGCGTCTTCTCGGAAGCGGTGAATAGCGGCGCGCGCTTTGGAAATCCCGCGGCGAATCTTTCCCGAATGCGAATTCGGGCGAAGCAACTCGAGTTGCCATCGCGCGAAGAGTTCCTGAGATTCGTTGAGGAGATCCGGACAGCCGGTGCCCGTCAGTCAAAAGATTGCGCCAACCTTGTGCGGTTTCTCGCTTACAGCGGACTGCGCCTGGGTGAAGCGAGATTTGTAGTGTGGTCAGATGTGCTTTTCGATCGCCGGCAGCTTTGCGTTCGCGGGCATCCTGTTACTGGAACGAAAGGCGGCGAATCGCGATATGTCCCGATGATTCCAGAACTGGAAAGAATGTTAATTGAACTGCGGAAGGAACGTTCCAACGAACCGTCCAATGCGAGCGTCATGCGGGTGTTCGAGTGTCAGAACAGCATGACGCACGCAGCGGCGAAAATTGGGATGAGGCGCATCACGCACCACGATCTTCGTCATTTGTTCGCGACGATTTGCATCGAGAGCGGCGTCGATATCCCCACCGTTTCGCGTTGGCTCGGACACAAGGACGGGGGCGCACTTTGTATGAAGACCTACGGGCATCTGCGACAGGATCACAGTCTTGCCCAAGCACAGCGGGTTAGTTTCGGTATCGCTGCCTAACGAGTCAGCTTTTGAGAAGTCGCAGCAATTCGGTGCGAGGGACGAGAAGCTTTCCACGAAGCGCGCGGCATGCGCGCAGTTTCCCACGCTGAATAAGGCGATAAACGCTGAAGTAATCGACCCCGAGTAAATCGGCTGACTCTTGAATTGAATAGGCGAGACGCTCTGTTTCTGGCGAAATCGGAGGCGAAGGAGACGCAGTCGTTTCCATTGCGCTCTACCATAGAACCCCTTCTCTTCACTAAAGCTCCGCCGCGAGAGCTATTCTTATTGATGCTGATAGGAGCGAAAGAATCGAACGCGCGAGGGAAAAATCAGCCGTGCCACTTTCGTTCCGATGAGATAGGAAACAACGACGACCGCGATCACCAAGGGGAAAACGAAGATTGCGTCTTGAGCTTTTGGCTGCGGCAACGGTGGACCACCGTGTTTGATTTCGACAATGCGAAGGACCACTCCAGCGACCAGGATTGCCAAGCCGACAAAAATCAATCCGACGAACGACCGCCCGCGCCGGGTGAGGCCGCGCGCGATCTCTGCCTCGCAGCCAGTGCAGACATTCGCTTGCTCGGGAACTTGTGTGTGGCAATGCGGGCATACCAGCGTCTTCACGCTCACACAATAACACCGCTCGTATCAGAGTACGAGAAATTTCGAGATCTACTGTGTTTCTTCGATTCGAATCTCAGTGATCACGCCGGCATCTCCAGTTCCCAAACCTTGATACCGCGACGGCACGGCACGTATCCATTTCACCGCGAAATCCTGCAGCGCGAAAAGCAAAGTACGGAGATTGCGACCACGTAACTCCACGTCGTGTGAAGAAAAGTGTATCCGCAGGTCTTCCGCTTCACCGGCAAGATCGAGCGACGCGGCCACAAAGTGCTGGTAGGGAAAGACGTGCAAACCTTGCGATGTCTCGATCCGCACGCATGGGCAAGGTTCTTCACGCTGCCAGCATGCAGGCGTTGTTTGAATGTTTTGTCTGCGAGTTTCGGTTCTCATCTTGTTGCTTCAAATCGATGCCGAGGAATTGGTTGCTCCAGGACCGCATCGTCATCATACAAACGCGCCGTGCGAACTCGCGGCCACGTTTGATGGAACGAAGAAGTTTATACCGTTTGCTTCTGCCGCTTGCTTCCTGAGGGATCAGATCGAGCGCGAGCTCGCGATCGCCGCTGCGCACGATCGCGTGGCGCAATGAATCTTTGTCGGGCGTGAAAATCTTGATGCTTTTTCGTCCGCGCGAAATCGTGACGTACCATTGTTGTGCGTTCGAGGCAGCGCGGATAGCGGAATCGGAAAACAAAACGTGATCGACCGTCTTTCCTTGTGAGCCGTACGATGTGACGGCGTAGCCGCGCTGGAACTGCCGATAATGCAGCGGCAAGACGCGGCCGTCTTCGAGACGAATCGCGCCGCTCGCCAATATTTTCGCGACAACAACAATTTCGCCGTTTGCGATTTTCTGTCCGTCACTAGTAACACCGTTGGCCTTCAACTGCAGTCTGTCGCCTGCACAAAGGCCAAGCTCCTGTGGCCGACAGATAGTGATTCTGTCCAAATGATTTCGTCGAACTTGATGCAGGCGTCCGGCGACCTCTACGACGAGATGTTTGGTCGTTAGTCCTATGATCTTCGCTTGCTGTCCGCGCGCGCACTTACCGACGTTCCGGTTGAAGACGACGACGCTCCCGTCCGGGTAATGTCGAA
This sequence comes from Acidobacteriota bacterium, assembly GCA_021323895.1. GTDB lineage: Bacteria > Acidobacteriota > Blastocatellia > Pyrinomonadales > Pyrinomonadaceae > UBA11740. Next base: position 3,113 of record JAJPKD010000056.1, read on the forward strand.
GATCGAGCCTTTGCGCTTCGGTGAGATCGACTTGTTCCAGGGCGGTGACTCGCGCTTCACTGCCCGAAAGCGCGCCGCGTGCACGGAGACTTTCGTGAATTGCATCGTTGATCGCGCGAACCTGCGCGCGTGTTTGCGAGACGACAATCGCCGATTCACGCTCGGCCACGATGTCGATGTAGGCATTCGTCAGGCGCTCGTTTTGGGAAACAGGATCGCATTCAATGATCGCGCCGAGCGCTTCCAACTTGCGGAAGGAACGCGACAAGTCGCCAGCCGCGGCCGCTTCCACGGCTTCGCGGTATTGCTTGATTCGCTTGCGTTCATTTGATGTTCTCCCGCGTCGCGTGTCTTGCCGCCGGATTTCCGAAAGCTCAGCCGCACGCAAACCGGAATAGCGCTCGACGGCGCGAAGCGCGTCGGACGCTTCCACCGGTCCGTGTTGTCGCGTGTCGCCGGAGAGAATTAACCGGCCGCGTCGGTCCTTCACCAAACGAATCAGGTCGAACAGTTGCCGCCCACTGATTTGTCCCGCTTCATCGACGATGACGATCGCACGCTCCGGCAAATCATTTCGCTGCAAACATTCCGCTACGGTCTGCGTGTTCATGAGACCATCGCGATGGAGATCGATGACTTGCTGCCGCTGTGGCGCCAGGACGATGGATGTCTGCTTGGCTTCATCGAGCGCTTGCTGGACTTCACGCAGCACAAAACTCTTTCCGGTACCAGCGCCCCCACGAAAGAGAGTGATGAAATCGGTGGACCAGAGAATCGAATCCAACGCCCGCTCTTGATCGCCGGTGAGCTGATCGTCCCCCGCGACGCGCGGCGCCAACGGCGAATGCACGCCCCGGCCATCTCGCGCGGCTTGCACGATTTCCCATTCGCGCGCCAGCACATCACGATGCGCAATCTTGTCTTCTCCCGAACGAAGATATTCGCGCGTTGCTGTTTCTCTTTTGATGCCTTCGGCCGAGACTCCGGTTCCGCGGGCAGCTTCGAGCGCGTGTCGCCAAAGCTCGTGTTCGTGAACCACCGAACGTCGCTCAAACAAATGCCGCTCCGCCCAAGTCACCGCGTCAGCCACCGAAAGTTCGCGCGGATTTTCGCGAACTCGAATTGATGGTCGCAGCGAATCCAGTTCTTCATCGCTTAGCTGATCTCGCCACAGTCGTCGCAGGATACCCGCGTCCGCTTCGTGATTCTTCCTCGCGCGTTCCTTGTGTGCGATATGTTCGCGAATTGCCTTCTCATTGCCCAAATGTTTTTCAGGATGCTCGTTGAGAAACGCGTGCGTCTTTTCGTCAATCTCGCGATGACGCTTTGAGAAACGTTCGCGGATTTGCGGCGAAACTTCCGCGATCTCGAAATCGCCGCGGGCTGAGTTGATGACGGTGTAACCAAACTCGTTCAGCGATCGCGCCAGCTCGTGATAGTAAACGTTTTCGGCGTACTTCTGCGCACCAAGCATTCCGAAATTCTGCAATGCTTTCCAGCGATTCTCCGCGTTGTCGTAAGTTGCATTGAAAATAATACAGTGCGTGTGCAGATGCGGATCGAGAGCGCGTGAAGTTTCATGCTGAAACAACGCCGCCACGAAGTTTCCCGTTCGTCGATCTGCATTGCGTTTTCCGCGGCGCAAACGAGCACTGGCAAATTGTTCCAGTTCGGCCAGCGCAATTTTAACGGCGTTCGCATGCGCGGCCACGATGCGTTTGTCAGCAGCGACTAATGCTGCAACCGAAACGGATTTCGCTGGCGAGAATGTGAAGTCATAGAAAACGCGCCGCACACGATCGCGTCGTTGCGTGAGTAGCTGACGAGTCTGCGGATGCTCATTTTCACACAGCGCCAAGAAATCATTTGGCGCAACTGTGCTAGCTAATTCAAGTCTGGAAGCTCCCTGCCCAAACCATTCTCCAAGAACACGCGCATTCTCGCCGTAGTAATCGCCAATGCTCAAGTGTTCAGCGAAGTAGCTCTTCGCATTCTTCAAATTCGTTTGTGTCTTCGGTGAGAGCACATCACCCGAATACCAAACCAACTAGGATTCATTGCTCCATCCACAGAGCCGTTCACCGCATTTCCTATGAGAGAACTGC
>JAJPKD010000015.1 GCA_021323895.1 Acidobacteriota bacterium
CGCGCCCCTCCGATCGTTGTTGGAGATTTACAAGAAGTTCGGCGCGCGTACGACTATTCTTCCCGACATCGCGCAACAACTCGCGTTCCGCCGATTTGAGTACGCAGATCCAGACCTAAGACACTTCGCCGACGCGTGGGACGAGCACGTGCGCCAGGCCTTCCGCCAGGGACACGATGTTCAATTACACCTGCATCCTCACTGGCAGAGCGCGCGCTATGCGCATAAACGCTGGCATCTGGATGGAGACTGGTCGATTCTGAATTACGATCGGGACACGGCATTCACAATGCTCGCTGAGGCCAAAGAGTATTTGGAGAGCGTGCTTCACTCAATCGACTCGGCTTACCACTGCGTTGCGTTCCGGGCGGGAGCGCTGGCCGCCGCGCCTTCGGATCATTTGTTGCCCGATCTCGCCGAGCTTGGGGTCAAAATCGACGTGAGCCTGGCCGGGGGATTATTCGTCAACAGCCCGATCCTGCGACTTGATTATCGTGGCTGCGAAGAGTCATTTCTGCCGTTCTTTCCCTTGATGCAGGATGCCCGCAAACTCTCAGACAAACCCGAGCCAATCGTTTGCGTCCCGCTTCATCACTTTTACGGATCGCGCCACGCCGTCGCGCGACAGAATGCAAAGTTAGCCCGCCGCGAACTGGGCCGTCGCCTTCAACCCACGACGCAACCGGCCGAAGATTCCGCGCCCCGCAAGAACCTGGAGAGCGAGGCGTCGCGCGGCAAGCAACTCTTCGAAAAGTTAGTTCGCCCGCTCGTGAAGCGAAAGTATTTTGTTTCGGATCTGAGCCGGCTGGACTATTCGCTGATGCACGAGATGCTGGGTTCGATTCGCAGGCGGGCCCGCGCCAGCGGACTCACGCAGGTTCCGGTGGTGCTGACGAATCATCCGAAAGACATTCGCGATCTGGCGGCCATTGAACGATTTATCGGCGATCTTTCGGAAGCGAAAGACATAGAGTTCATTACTTTGTCAGAGGTGTGGGAAAAAATTCAGAACGGCGATTTCAAGGTGCGAAACCGGAATGGAGTTTCATAGAAATTCTACTTCCGCGCATAGACCGATCGCGGATACGGAAGGATGTCGCGCTTCGCCAAATCCATCATTTCCGCAAACAATTCCGGCGCGCTGGCGCGAAAGAACTTCATTCCGCGCACTTTCAAATCGCGGCAAGCTGCTTCAGAAACATAGGTTTCCATCCAGCGCGGCATATCCGGGTGGACCGTCGTGCTCATGTCGTGCGCATAGGTTTCCACGATCACGCGCTCGCCTTCATAGTTGATGCACGGTGCCTTGAAAACCTCATTGTGATAGACGCGCACGGGATACTTTTCTTTGAAAGCGTCGTCCACGCAGTAACCAAACGAAATGTAATTCGTGGTGGCGCCCAAGCCAATAATCTTTCCCCCGCCTTCGATCAATTTGTAGTAAGGACTGCCGACGTCGTAGGGATAAGGTGAAAGGTGATGCGTAGCCGTCAGTTCTCTGGCCGCCGGTCCGATCGCGCAAACGGACTTGGTGGGATGCAAGCTGCGGATCGCGCTGCGCTGTCGCCGCGCGAACTCAGTCAGGATGCCGGTGTAAGACGGCGTGCGTCGCACGTCGAAAACATTTCCTTGTTTCAGCCACTCGTAAGAAGAGATGCGATGGTTGGGATAGGTTGGGAAAACCACTGTACCGTCTGGGCCGATTACTTCCTGAATCAAGAACAGCACGCGATAAAACGGAAATTTGAGACTTAGGCCGTCCATACCGCTGTGCACATAAACCAAATCTCCCGCTCGCAAGCTGAGGTAATCGATCAAGATTTGCCGAAAGTCAGCTTCATCCAACGGCGTCAGAGATGCGACCCGGCGTCGTTCGCGTTCCCATTTCGCGCGACGGAGCGAGGCGACGGCGCGTGCGGGCAAAATTGATTTGGCGATGCCCTGCAGGTTCATTAGACAAGCTCGGCGATGGTCGCGCCCCAGGAATAACCCACGCCGAAACCAACCAGCAGGAGGCGATCAGCGGCTTTGACGCGGCCTTGTTGCATGGCGCTCTCGAGCGCGATAGGAATTGTCGAAGAGACGGTGTTGCCTACCTGCTCCATGTCGTTCCAGAACTTTTCGACCGGGATCTTCATCTTGGCCCGCAGCCGATCGAGCATGAACTTGTTGGCCTGATGCGGGATCACCATATCGATCTGATCGAGCGTCAGCCCGGCTTTCGTCAACACTTCATTAATCGATCCCGGCACGGTTTTCATTGCGAAGTTAAAAACGTCAGCGCCATCCATGAACAGATTCTGATCAGAACGCCAGTTGCCGTTGCCGTCATCTTTCTCGACGGCGGTCGCGCCGACCGGCGGACAGCGCAGCCCACCTGCCGGCACGATGATTCGATCCGCGCCGCGGCCGTCGGTGCCCAGCACGAACGGACCAATCAACTCGGCTTCCGATTCGACGGCCTCGATCAAAGTCGCCGCCCCACCATCGCCGAACAAAGTGCGCAGCGATCGATCCCGGCGATTGATGAACTTGGAATAAGTATCGGCCGTCACGAGCAGCACTTTCGTAGCAGTGCCGGCTTCGACCAGGCTCTTGGCTAACACGAGGCCATAGATATAGCCCGAGCATCCTTGATTGATATCGATGGCTCCGCAACTTGTTTTCAGGTTAAGCCGATCCTGCATTACACAGGCCGTCGTCGGCGTGAAGTAATCGGGACTCTGCGTGCAGAAAATCAGAAAATCGATTTCGTCCCGCGCGCAAACTCCGTCGGCGAACAAACGTTCCGCTGCGGCCACGCCGAGGTCGGACGCGCACTCATCCGGAGCGGAAATACCACGCACGGCGATGCCCGTCTTTGAAAGGATTTGGCCGGCGTGCGCGTCGCCGAACTCCATGGCCAGTTGTTCGTTAGTGAGCTTTCCCGCAGGCAGGAAAGAAGTGATTGCTTTGATGGCGGCTCTCTGCTTCATCGTGAGCTTGCATTATAGCCGGATCGCTCAGCGCATTTCATAACAACCAATCCTCTGCGATAGAATCCGAGCGGAGCACAGCATGGCCAACGACGAAAGAATCACGCAAGCAGTTTACGCCGCCGTAGATCAACTAAACACCCAACTTCCGCCCGGGGTTCAGGTAGATAAATCCCTCGACGCGCCGTTGTATGGTTCGACCGGAAAACTTGAGTCACTGGATTTCGTGACCCTGATCATGGAAGTCGAAGAGAAAATCAACGCGGAATTCGGCACCGATATCACAATCGCCGATGAGAATCTCCTATCGAAAGAGAAGAGCCCTTTCTCGAATCTCGGAACCCTGATCGAGTATCTGCAAGAGCTGCTGTCAAAGGAAGGCGTGCTCTAATCGCGCTCAGATCTTTTTAGGCTGTTTCTTTCCGCCAAAACTTCCTCGCGATCAAATCCTGCATTCTCACGAACGTTAGCCCCGCAAAGATCGTCAGCAACGCCTGCATCGGCAAACCATAACGAATGTGCGTGTGAATCAGCGAACCAACAACCAGATAGTAAGCAACGGTTGTCATAATGAGCGCGGCAGTTCTCCACTCCTCGCGGAACGCCAAAACGACGCCGACGATCATCAGCGGCAACAGAATGTATCGCAAAACGCTCTGAACCATTCCTAGAGCGTTAACGAAAAAGGCAATCACGCCCTTCTCGCGCGCCGGCGGCAGACTTTTCTTTGCAGTGACATTTATTCCTGCGCTTCCGTAAATCCCGTTAGGCGCTCCGGCGTATTTCATCACCGCCGCCATGCGTCGAACCACGGTCGTCGCATACCAGAGAGGATGTTGTTTGATAATCGCCATCGCGCGACTTGTGCGCGCTCGATCGCGCTGAATGCCGTCCGGATAATACAGACCGAATTCAGTGCCAGGCGGAACGTTAGCAGCCACGCGCTCTTGTTCGAGAAGCTCGCTGTCACTGGAAGGCGCGCCAAATTCCTTCGCTCCTCGCTCAAAGTCGCCGATGCCTTCGAGAAGATTCGTGCCGGCGCCGAGTCCCGTGGGGACGAATACGTGAAACGTGATCGCGTTTCGAATCAGGAGTGGCGAGATCAGCAAGACACCCGCGAAGATGACGCTCGCCGCGAGCATTGCTCGTCGCGGCCAGCTAGCGCGCGCGAACAAGAGAATCGCCGCCGCCCAAAAGAACACCAGCAACATCGCGTTCGCGCGCAGCCAGCACGACAGGCCTACCAGGGCGCCCGCACCGATGGCCCAAGCAATACTCTGCCGCTTTACCGTTAGCAGGAACATCCACGTCGCCGACAGAACGATCCAACTCGTGGGCGCGTCCGCCAGCGGCAATGAACCATAGATCACCAGCAACGGCCACAGCGCCGCAATACCGCCCGCCCACAATCCCACGCGCCAGCCGAAGGCCGTTACGCCAACGCCGATGACCAGTAATACCGCGAATGAATCGAGCACCCACTGAACATTTTGTACTGTGGCGGGTGAGCGAGATCCGCTGAGTCTGTAGATAATTGCGAGCCACAACGGATATCCAGGCGCGTAGGTCGCCTTATCGGTACGAACAGGATCGTCGATTCGAAAGATGGGGGATCGACCATCGAGCCAGTCCTGCGCGGGAGCGTCGAACGCCGCGTAAATGCCGGTTGGAAACCAACCGGGATCGCTCAAATGGGAACGCAGGAAATTGGCGGTCAGCGCCCGCACTGAGAACGCCACCAGCAGAATCAGGAGTATGAGGAGCGCCCGCTGCCACAGGATCGCTCCTGCTTCAGTTTTCGCAGTGTCGAGCTTCGATTGTTTTCGCAACTCTTGGTAATGCCTATCGGCTGCTGCGGTGGGCGTGGCGGTGCTTACCCAGATCGATGCGCATGATCACACATACGGGCGCGAGATTTGATCACAGTTAGCGCTCAGCCCGGACGATACTTACCCGTCCAAATCCGCGCCAACTATTCTTGTTGTGCCAACCGATCTTTACTTCCTGGGCGCTGATGCTGGTCCACCAGGTTTCGAATTGCTCACGCGTAAGATAGTGTGCGGTAGGAGCCACCAAATGATCAAACACAATTGAATGCTGCTCGCGCCAGCCAAATCGCGAGAGCCACGAGAGATAGTCTCCGTAGTACAAGCGGCGGGCCAGATTTCCGTTTCCCACTTTGCTCAATGGCCCATAGACGCCCTTCGTAACCAGAAAGAGAATAGCTGTGGGTAACTTTGAGACATGCAGAAGGGTGCGAGGATTTAGTCGCGAAGTTATATGTATGCGCAGCGGATTTATCAGACCGGTGATCCATTTATTGTTCTCTGCGCCATAAACCCAGGCTGAAACGTGACCACCGGGTTTGACCTTTGATGCCAACGATCTGAACCCATCGATCGGAGTAGGCAGATGATCCAAAACGCCGACACTGAAAGCGTAGTCGAATACCGGGCGCAACGGCAGGCAACAAATGTCGCCCTGCACGACGTGCACGTTTTCGGCTCCGCGAGTTGCGGCAAAAGCCGTCTCGACCGCATCGCTTAAATCGACGCCAACAACATCGCACACTCCCCACTCAGCCGCTAATTTCAGATGACGGCCTTTGCCACAACCACCGTCAAGCACAACCTTGCCGCGGAAAAAATCGGCCTGCACCGGATTCAGCCAGCCCAACAATTGCTCGCCATACTTATCATCATGTTGATTGAAGTGTGTCCACTCCCATCCAAAGCCCGCGGCGGTCGCCGCTTTTTCGGCGCCGACCTCGGCCAGGTTGGCAAACCGCGGAATGCCGCGCGTAATGGGAAATTCGCGACGACAACCTTCGCACCTAAGTCGTCCTTCCATGATTTCGTTCGCATCTTTGGCAGAGATGTCGTCAATCTGAATTTTTCCCTGACACGCGGGACAGGCAAGATATTCGAGAAGTCGTTCTTTCATGCAGGATGGTTGTTGGTTGCTGGGGTTGCCTTGCGCCGGCCGTGAGCTTTGAGCCAGGTTGCGATGCTCGCAATTGTTACTCCCGCGAAAATGGGCAACAACCAGTGCAAGCCAATCACGTACCTGATTTCAGTGTGTGCGATAGTGCCGGGAACCAGATAATAAAAGATCGTCGCGATAAATAGAATCGTCGGGAGAAACTCTTTGCGCCAACCGAGCCACAAGCCGCAGGCAGCCAGTGGCAATAACAGATAACGGGCGACGCTCTGCAACATGCCCAACACATTCACTGCCCCGGCGAGAACACCGCCCTGCCACGTTGGCGGCAGACACTTGCGGCTGGTCAAATTAATTCCCGAAGTTCCGTAATACGGGTTCGGCGCGCCGGCGACTTTCAGCATGCCCCACATGCGCCTGAACATTACGCCTGCATACCAAACCGGATGCTGCTTGATAAACGCCAGAGCCTCGCGGGTGCGTTCGCGTTCGCGTCTGATGCCGTCAGGCCACATTGCTTCAAAAGGAACGTCGGGCGAGATTCCCATCTTGATTCGTTCGTGCTCGATCATCGCCTGATCGCTAACCGCAAATCCCTGGCTTCGCCCCAACTCAGTTTCTCCGAGTCCTTCCCACAGATTGGCGCCAATC
>JAJPKD010000052.1 GCA_021323895.1 Acidobacteriota bacterium
ATCTTTCAATTCAACGCGCTCGATTACATCATCGAGACGACCGCGGACGGCGAACTGCTCTTCACGATTGGAAGGCAAACCAGCGCCGCGCCAAAGATTCGTTACAACCTGCACGACCTCGGCGGCACCTTCACGCATCGCGAACTCGCAGCGAAGCTCGCCGCGAGAGGTATAAACATTCACGAACTCGCAAAACCGCAGAGTCACTTTCCGATTCTGTTCGTCTTCGGACGCAGCGACTTAACAGTTCCCTTCTTTGGCGCGAAGCTTTATCCAACCGACATCGAAGAGATCATCAACGCCGACGCAGAGCTGGCGAAGCAAATCAATTCGTTTAAGATTGCCAGCTACGAAGACGAAACTATTAACCGGCGGCTTAAGGTGCGCCTGGAATGCGCCATTGGCGTCAGGCTGAGTTCATCGCCGGAGCTTCACCAGAAAATCTTCGAAGGCCTGTGCCGGGTGAATCAGGACTTTCGTGAAGTCACGAAAATGTTCACTCCCGAATGCGTCGAGATCGAAGTTTACGGTTTCGAGCAGGGGCCTTTTGCTGGCCGCGATATTCGCATCAAAAACCGCTACATCGCTCGGTAAACTTCACATTCGTTAACAACTCTGCGGACGCGTTGGTGATATGATGTCGCGCTCAACGTCCGGGAATGTTCTTCATACAAAACAATATCGCTCAGTCCTTCCAGTCGCCCGTGGTGCGAGTGCTGCTCGGTGCGATTGCCATCGCGCTGCTCTACGTCTTCTACAAAGAAGTTCGCAAGATTCCCGCCAAGCTCTTCACTCTGATGATCACGGCGTTTGTCGATATGGTCGGACTGCTGATGATCATTCCGCTGCTGCCGTTTTATGTAAAAGAGTTGAGCGGCGATGGCTTGAGTGTTCTGCATTTTCACATTGGCGTCGGCACGATCACAGGCTTCATCGTCACGTCGTACACGGTCGCGCAGCTGTTGAGCGCGCCGCTCTGGGGAAAGTTTTCTGATCGCGTCGGCCGACGTCCCACTTTGATGATCGCGTTGGGCGCGTCGGGTATTGCGTATCTCATTTTTGGCTTCGCGCATTCGCTGCTGTTGTTGTTCATTTCGCGCCTGGTGCAGGGTGCAGGTGGCGGGACCGTCGGAGTCATTCAAGCCTACGTGGCCGATTCGACTGAACCGAAGGATCGCACGCGTGCTTTGGGTTGGTTATCCGCCACGACGAATCTGGGCGTCGTCATCGGACCGGTGCTCGGTTCTTTTGCGGTGACCCTGGGCACGAGCAAAACGCTGAACACGCAATCGACAATTGCCATTGGCCACGCGGCGCCGGGTGTGCTGGCCGCTGCGCTCTGTCTCATCAACATAATTTTTGCGGCCCGCTACTTAACCGAGTCGCGCACTTCCGATCATGCCGCCGAGGACGATACCGGCGAGCCGGTGCGCAAATCGCACCAAACCATCTCGCGAGTGATCTCGCATCCGGGCGAGCCTGCATCAAGACTCATTTTGATCTACGCAATTGCGATTGGGGCCTTTCAGGGAACGTTCGCCGTGCTGGCGCTTTTCCTGAACGTGCGCTTCCAGGTCACCGCACAATTGATCGGTTACTTCTTCATGTACACCGGCGCAATCTCAGTCTTCACGCGCGTGCTGCTGCTCGGACGCATGGTCGATTGGTTGGGCGAAGCGAAACTTTCACGCCTTGGCCTGGTGCTGCTGGCGGTGGGTGTCGTAGGCATGCCGCTTTCAGGAAATCTCGCGATGCTGGCGCTCGCCACCGCATTAATTCCACTCGGCACCGCGTTCACTTTTCCCTGCGTGACGGCGTTGCTCTCACGCGTCGTCAGTCAGCGCGAGCGCGGCCTTTACATGGGTATGCAGCAAACCTACGGCGGCATCACGCGCGCGATTGCTCCCGTGCTTTACGGCCGAGCCTTCGATACGCTCGGCGTTGCATCGCCTTATTACTTCTCCAGCGCGATCATCGCGGCAACGATCTTTTTAGGATTCGGTTTGGACAAGTACGCCAAGCATGAGGCGCCCGTATCCGCCGAAGCTCCACGCGAAGTTACCGTTGCGGCAAAAGCTGTGGCCGGAGGTGAGCGTGAAAGCTGAATGCCTATCATCCCTACGGGACTAAGGCCAAGCGATTCGCGCCGCCAAGTGAACCCTGACGTTAGATTGCATTTACTGCTTAGTTGAGCGCGAGCGGTAACATAAACCTGTCTCTTCAATCAAACTCGGTGCCTTTGTCTTGATATTTCTCACGAGTTCGATAAGATGGCGCTGCTCTCAACCCGACAATACACCCATAGAACTCAACGTTAACTAAGCGGAGGAGTCGAACAAATTATGAGGAAACTTGTCGCGATTATTTTTGTCGCTTTGATTGTTGGTTTGCCCTCAGCGCGCACGCAGGATGATTCGATCAAACTGTCGGACGACGGCACGCCTACGACGGTCAAGGGACATGTAAACCCGCTCTCGAGCAAGGACTATCGTCTCAACGTTCCGGCGAACCAGCGCATAGCCATTCATCTGATTTCGACCTCGACGAAGAAGCTGGTCAAATTCAATCTCAGACGAAATAAGTACACGGGCAAGCCTCTGCCCGGCGCGGATGCGGTGACCGATTGGGAAGGCACGCTGAAAGAGGGCGGTGATTATTGGATCGGCGTCTTTGCGTTGCCGGCAGCCGGCGAAGAGAATTTCACGCTCGTAATTAGTGCAACGTCCGAGAAGAAATCTGACGACGGTGCTGCGTCCACTGAACCAAATCTCGACAGGGCAAGAATCCCAGGGACCAGTGCGATACCGCAGAGTTTTGTGCCACGCGGTTGGAAGATCGACGCACGCGCGGAGGGACTTCTTACGGTGATGGCCGTTCACGCGAGTGACTGCGCGCTCCTGACTACGCGTTATTAGCCAATTTGAAAGAGTAAAGAGCAACGCTCGATGAATTATCAGGTTGTCACCAAAACCGTCACTCCACAGACGATCGCCGCGGTGCGGCGGCGCGCGCTCAATCGCGACATTGGCCGCATCTGGAAGCCGGCACTCGATCTCGTCAGGGAGTTCCTTCGTCGTCATGAAGGCCTGCGCACCGACGGGCATAATTGTTTTCTCTACCATCATCCGGCGCAACGTGGTGAAGCGATGGACATCGACTTCGGCGTTCAAGTTGTGCGGCCGTTTGACGGCGAGGGCGAGGTGATCTGTACTGAGACGCCTGCAGGCGAAGTCGCGATGACCACTCATGTCGGCAGCTACGACAAACTCGGCGCCGCGCATGAGGCGATTCATTCGTGGCGCGCGGCGACCGGTCGCGCGTTCGCTGCGTGCTCGTGGGAAATCTACGGCGATTGGAATAACGAGCCGACGAAGCTCGAAACGGAAGTAATCTATTTGTTGAGTTGAAGTCGATGAAGCTGCGGCAGAGATTGGACGAATTCGCGCCTCAGCCGGTATTTTTTCAGTGTTACCGCGAGCGACCCATAGAACGACTGCACGCCGGACGGGATGCGTACCCAGACGGCTAAGCCGCGCGCGCGTGCGATATCGCCAGCGAGTCTGCGCGACGCACTACCGCCAGCGACATGTCGTCAACTAGCGAACGCGTGCCCGCGAAATCCTGAACGGCTCCCAGCACTGAAAACAAAACGGCGTCCGCTGACTCGTGTTGCGAGTCTCGCAGTTGAGATTCCAAATGTGCGTAGCCAAACTCTTCGCCGTCCTGGTCGCGTGATTCGATGATGCCGTCCGAATAAACCACCAGCATGTCGCCTGCATTCAACTGAATCGAGCCGCGATCGTATTTCGCATCCTCGATCGCTCCCAACAGCAAACCACCGTCAGTCAGCGATTCCAGCTCGCCGTCTGCCCGCAACAGAGAAGCGGGAGGATGACCGGCGCTGCAGTATTCCAGCCGGCCGGTTCCAGGATCGAGTTTGGCGAGGAACAAACTCGCCAGCGGGCGAATGAGCGGCATGCGACAAATTTCGCGATTAACTGCTGTCACGATTTTCTCGGTCGCAGAAGATCGCGCAGTCTGCGCGCGGACCAGCCCCACCAGATGGGTGGTCCACATTCCCGCCGCCAGGCCTTTGCCGCAAATGTCACCCAGCGCGAAGATTACGCCGTCGTCGGACTCATCAACGGTGAAAAAATCGCCGGGCAGATGTCGCACTGCGAAAATTTCGCTGGCGATCTCGAAGTCTCCATAACGTAATTGCCGCGGAGCGCACAGCCGTCGATGAACTTGGGCAGCTTCAAAGATCGCCGTGTGCAACTCGGCGTAGTCTTTTTGCAGCGCGGCGAACTTCGCTTCGAGGTGCTCGCGCGATTCCTTAGTCACAGTTCGGCGACGCGGAGATACTGCCAGGTCCGCACGTCGTGCTAACGCTGGAGTGAATGCAGCTTGTGCCATGTTGATTTTCGGATCAGCCGACGAATTTGTAACCAGTGCCATGCACGGTAAGGATGAAACGCGGTTCCTCCGGATTCGGTTCCAACTTCTGCCGGAGATGAACAATGTGCGTATCGACCGTGCGCGTGTTGGGATAATTTTCGTATCCCCAAACCGCATCGAGCAAGCGATCGCGACTCAAAGTCTCGGCCGGATGCGCCACGAAGTACGCGAGCAAAGCAAACTCTTTCGCGGATAGCTCTATCCGATTTCCGTTGCGCAGGACTTCATTGCTGCGCACATTCACTTCCACGTCACTGAAGCGATAGACGTCTTCCGGAGTCTGCGGAGAGACGCGCCGCAACACTGCCTTGACGCGCGCCATCAGCTCGCGAATCGAGAATGGCTTCGTGACGTAGTCATCGGCGCCGAGTTCGAGCCCGACAACTTTGTCGATCTCCTGGCCACGCGCAGTCAGCATGATGATCGGCAGCGAAGGCTTCTTCACTTTGAGCTGCTTGCAAACGTCGAGGCCGCTCATGCGCGGCATCATGACATCGAGCACGACGAGATCGGGATTGTCAGCCAGCGCGCGCTCTAATCCATCGACGCCGTCCGCCGCGCTGATAACGTCGTAACCTTCGTACTCGAAGTTGTCGCGCAAGCCGGCGATCATCGCGGGCTCGTCTTCGACGATCAGAATGCGAGTGCGCTTTGCGTTTGGTTCGGCTTCGGCGCGATTCAGAATTACGTTCGTGCTGCCGTTCCCGTTTCCGTTTGAATGATTGTTCATTGCTTTGTTCAGTGAATTGTTGGTTGCGTGGTCGCTGGTTGCTGAGTTGCAGAATTCAGCGGCAACGACAAAATGAATTTGCTGCCTACACCGGGCGTACTCTCGACGACGATGTCACCGCCGTGCGCTTCGGTGATGTGACGCACGAGCGAGAGACCCAGCCCGCTGCCCTTGGTGTTATGGACCAAAGGATCGCCGGCCCGGTAAAACTTCTCGAAGATCTTAGTCTGATCACGGCGCGCGATGCCGATTCCTTTATCGGCAACTTCGAGTTTCACAGCGCCGTTCTCTCGATACAGCTTCACGCCGAGAAACTTTTGATCGGCCGAATATTTCAGCGCGTTATTGACGAGATTTACGAGGGCGCGCGCGATGGCCTCGCGATCGACGCGAACTTTCGGCACGGTGGCGTCGATGCTCTCTTCAAAAGCAAAGCCCTGCTGCTCGATCTGATATCGGTACGAATCGAGCGTGTTGCGCACCAGATCCGCGATGTCGGTTTCGCGAAACTCGTATTCTTTCCGGCCGGCTTCGATCCGCGAGAAGTCGAGAATGTTATTGATGAGCGCCGTCAGCCGCTCGCTCTCTTTACGAATGATGCGATAGTACTGCTGCTTCTTTTCTTTCGTCGTGATGCGGCCCAGCTCCAGCGTCTCGGCATACAAGCGAATCAGCGCCAGCGGCGTGCGCAACTCATGCGAGACGTTCGAAACAAAGTCAGATTTCAGTTTTGCGACGGCCATCTCTTTGCTGACCATGTGCTTCGTCAGAAACAACCCGGCAATAATCATCACGGAAAGAAAGCCGAGGATCATGAAGCTTCGCCGCATCCAGGTCTCGCCCAGGGCATCAACGCTCACGGCTTGATATTTAACACCCAACGCCAGCCCGCGAAACACGTCATCCATCTTGCGCATGACTTCGGGCTTGCCTTCTCCCCACCCCGTCGTAGCGACGATCGGCTTGATCTCGTTACCTTCAGGTGTATCAGCGCGATAGATCATCATCGCCAAACGGTTGCCACCCTGATCATTCGACTTCTCGTTAATCGCTGCATCGAGCGTCTCCGGAAAGAAGTTGCTCTTCATGTAACACGGGTCAAAGACCACTCCGCCAAATGCGTAATCATCAGGGTCACTGCCGGGCAAGGCAAAGAACGCAGTCAACAAATACGCCGATCCATCCGCGCGCTTCGATTCCATTGGCGAGAACAAAATATGCTGAGGCTTCTTGCCGATACTGTCGGCCATCCATTTCAGTTCTTCCTTGCTGCTGAACCATTTGCTGTACGTATCGACCAAATGATCGTGCTCGTCGCGCACAAAGCGATCCGTCATCTGGCCCGCCTGAGTCTGAAAAGTGAGATCCTCACCGTCCCAAATGAACGCATGATCGAAACACGAGCACTGAGCTAGAATCGCCTCCAGCCTCTTCTCTTTCTCAGCGTCATCGGCCTTGCGCCCGGGAAAGAGATCGACCACATCCTCGACTTTCGCGTACGCCTTCTTGTTCATGTTCTTTTCAGAGATGGCCAGCACCTCCTGAAAGTCACGATGAATTATGGCCTGCAGAACTTTGTCGCGTTCGAAACTTCGCAGTTGGCTGAAGTTGATGTAGATGAGCGCCGCCGCGGGTAAAAGCACCGCCAGCACCAGCGTCAACATCAGCCGAAATCGATTGAAGCCGCCGAGGAGATTTCTTTTCTTTACAGTCATGGGCACTCAGAACCACGGGCGCGAGTTGCGGGTGCAGAATACTCCGACTTCCGTCAGAGCATGTTAATGTCAAGCAAAAAAATGTTAAGAGTTGTGAAATACGATGGTTTTCTCGTTTAGAGTCGGACCACTGCCCCGACAGTTCCCGGATCAATCTAATGCGGCGGGCACTAGCCCACCTCTAAACCCCGCGGGTAGGATGATAAAGGTCATCGCTCCCCACATCGAACACGCGATTGTAGCGCGCGCGAAAATTCTCGAAGGCGATGTGGGCGCCAAGTTCCAACAGTTGCTCTTCTGAGAATTCTTCTCTCAAGCGCCGAAATAGTTCGTCGGAGATATTTGACGGCGTATCGGCCATTGCGTCAGCAAGCTCAATCGTCAGGCGTTCCTTTTCATTGAAGATCGAGAAATCAAAATCGCCTTGTGGCGCCCGCGCGCTCTGCGCGACCGTCAGGAGTTTCTCATCTGTCAATCCGGCCTTTCTGCCGACGGCAGAATTGACATCGACTCAAAACGGACAGCCGACGCGCGCGGCCGTGCGCACCTTCGCCAATTGGGCCAGACGCAACGATACGCGCCGCTTACGACTCAATTCGGCTTCCATTCCGATCGTGCCCCAAAAAATTGTGGGCACACGCATCTGAATTTTTGCCGGCGTCAGGTCCTTGCCGAACATCTTGGGCATGACGCGATAAAACCAGCGCAGATGCCACGGCGCTTCGTTCTTTTCCAATCCTCGAATGCGAGCTGCCATGATCTTTTCCTACATTTTAATACGTCTCTCGCGAACACACACCCGCCGATCTTATGCTGTGACAGTTCTGTGAATCTTTATGTTTTCGGATTAGTCTCCGAACTTGGATCGGATTTTTGAAAGGAGTTCGTCACGAAATTTGTGCAAACCAAAATTGTTTCAGGTGCGTCCAACACGCGGGCAGCAATGAAGCCTTACTCGCTCGACATTCGGACGAAAGTCTGTGAGGCATATCTCCGCGGCGAAGGCTCGCAACGGGCGCTGGCGGCAAGATTTGATGTCAGCCTGAGCTTCGTTCGCGACTTGATCCGTTTGCAGCGCGAAACCGGGAGCATCACGCCGCGAACGAATCACGCGAATAACCACCATAAAACCAAGCTGGATCCTGAGACGCTGGAGTTCGTCCTGCGCTTGATGGATCAGCAACCGAGACCTTCTCTTTCGCAGTTATGTTCGCGGCTTGCCGATGAACGAAACGTCCACGTTAGTCGCGCAACTCTCTGGCGCGCGATCAGAAGATGCTTACCGTTGGACCATGACTTAAGAAAGCCTCGACGCTCCCTTCACAATCCCTTAACAATCGATTCTCATCAAACGAACTCACAAGCGATCGAACGTCGTGGCGAACTCATGTGAAACGCTTCGTGACGTTGTCGTGAAGTTTCAATTGGCATCTTCATTGCCTCTAACCTAATCGATCTTCACATTCACCCCAGAGAGTGCTGGAAGAGTTCTGCGCCGCAACTGTTGATGGTTGCGAGTGTCTAAGAACGCAACAACAAAAAATGATTCTCAACAGATCAGGGCAGAGCAAGTTTCGCCATCATGGAGGTCCCAGCTTCAGGGAATTGGGCCAACGGTCGGTTGGCGTCGGGAAGTTTTATTCTGATCATTCTCTGTCCGATCAAATTTCGGGGAAGCGTGTGCTTCCCCTTTTTTCTTACCCAGGGTTTTCGGATGAACTCTCTTGAAAGGAAAAACTATAATGCGAAAAGTCTTCATGTTTTTGTTGGCACTTAGCCTGGGCTTGTATGCATCAGGCGCGTTTGCCCAAGGCGCCACGACAGGCAATATCACCGGCACCGTGACTGACCAAGCCGGCGCCGCCGTGCCCGGCGCGACAGTTACGATCAGTGGACCGCTCGGTGAAAAGACAGCCGTCACTGACAGTAATGGGGTCTTTCGTGTAGAGAACCTGATTCCAGGTAACTACAACGTCAAAGTCTCGAACACAGGGTTCAAGACAACCTCGGTCGAAGCAGTAACCGTCCTGGTCGGCAAAGATCAAACGCTGGCGATCAAGTTAGAACCGGGCGAGATAACCGCGACGGTTACCGTCACCGGCGCCGCAGCGGTTGATACAACCAAGACGGAAACGAGCACCAACCTAAACGATCAGCTTTACAACAACATTCCTGTCCAGCGCGCCGTTTCGTCGCTGTTTTATTTGGCACCGGGTACGACGGATGGACTGGGAGGCGGTAAAGACAATCCATCAAGCTCCGGCGCTTCAGCGCTCGATAATTTATATGTTGCCGACGGCGTGAACATTACTGACTCGGCTTTCGGAGGCATCGGCACATTCTCGCGTACCTACGGCGCGTTGGGAACCGGCATCAACACTTCTTTCATCAAAGAAGTCCAGATTAAGACCGCTGGGTTCGAACCGCAGTACGGGCAATCTGAAGGCGGCATCGTCAACATCATCACGCAATCCGGCAGTCGCGATTATCACGGCGCGATTTACGGCTACGGTCAACCAAAATCATTCGAAGCAACGCGGAAGCAGCCCGATGATGGCACGACGAGCATTCCGAGCGCCGCTGCCGGACAGGATACGCCTGGCCCGCGAGTCAATGTCGGTGGCAAGCTGTTGCACGAGGAAGGATACGACTTCGGTGCGGACTTTGGCGGTTATGTTCCCGGAGCCAGAGACAAACTTTTCTTCTTTGGATCATTCAATCCCAGCGTGCGCAGAGACATCGTTCGTGGCGCGGAAGCGAACGCGAACAACCTGACAAACTCGGGCTTGCGGCTCATTCGTGGACCGGCCTTTGCGAATCGCACACGCACTTACAACTACGCGGGCAAAGTTGACTGGAACATCAATCCGAATAACACCCTGGCTTTTTCGATCTTTGGTGATCCGTCAAAGACAAACGTCTCATCGTTCAGGACATTGAATATCGACAACACCACGTCCGACAGTCAGCTCGACTATGGCACGCGCAACATCTCTGCACGATACAACGGAACGCTGCCGCATAATTTTACGCTCAGCGCGTCGTTGGGTTTGGGCCGCACGCACTTTGACGAGACCGGGTTCGCTAACCTGAACCAGATAACCGATCGACGTGGCGCCGACCAGGCCAACATTCAGGCCTTCACCGGGTTCTTGCGCGCGCGCGGCACTTTCGTGGCGCAAGGTCTGGGCTTCTTTGAGCCGACAGTCAGCCGAACCAAGCGCGCAGATTTGAATCTCGGGAAGATTGTGCATCTTTGGGGCGAGCACAATTTTGGAATTGGCTATACGTTCCAGCGTGGCAACTATGACGGTCAGCGCAATCGCAGCGGCCCGACGTGGACCATTCCGACGGGAAACGGTATTGCCACGGGACAAACGGCGAACGTTCAATGGCGACTCCGTTTCCGGCCGAGCACCTCTGGCGGAACATTGCCGTTGTTCCCGGTGCAATTGGCCAACGGCACAACGGCGATGGTCCCTGTGCGCCTTCAGGTGATTCGCGGCGAGTATGGAGCGCCGAGCTTTAAGACCTACTCAAACTACAATGCTGCTTACGCACAGGACACCTGGCGCTTCAATAAATACATCACGGGTCTGTTTGGTTTGCGCTGGGAAACCGAGACGATGTTTGGCAGCCCGCAGAACAACGTGCGCACGCATTACGCTTTGACTGATAACTGGGCGCCGCGCCTTGGTGTCACAGTTGATCCGTTAGGTAAGGGTAAGACGAAAGCCTTCTACAACTTCGGAAGGTTCTTTGAATACCTGCCCTTGGATCTGGCGGAACGCTCGCTTTCATCAGAGCAAGACTGGACCGGTGGACTTTACATTCCTGACTTCACCGTTAACGGCGCCGGCCAGCGCATTGCTGTGATCAATCAGTTCGGTACAGTAAATCCGATCATCGATCTCGCGCATCAGATCGCTCCCGGGACCGCGTCCACCAGCAGCCAGGAAACTTTTGCTCCGGGAACCAAGCTTGGCTTCACTGATGAACACACGGTCGGTTTCGAGCAGCAATTGCCGCGGAACTGGACGTTCTCAGCCCGCTATATCGATCGAAACACGAAGCGCATCACTGAAGATGCCGCCATCCTTTCGCCCGAAGCAGCCTTATCGTGCGATTGGCCCAATTGCAGCAACTTCTTTGTCAATCAGGTCTATTCGATTGTGAACCCGAGTAGCCGTCTGGATGCGTTCACAAATCTCACCGAGTTCATATTCGCTCCGACGTTCAACGGGGCCGGCTTGATCACGAACACGCCAACAGGTTGCGCGGCGACGGTGATGAGCGGTCTGCGCCAGCCGAACTACTTCTATAGCAACGGCAGTCAATCCGTCTGCCTCGCGCAAACGGGTATTGATCCCGCGACCGGCAATACGTTCGTCGCGCCTGACGGTCAAGCAGATGGTTTTCCGGATGCCGTGCGCAAGTACCGCGCAGTCGAACTGGAACTCAACCGAAGATTTCAGAACGGATGGCAAACCTTCTTCAACTGGCGCATCGCCAGCTTGAGAGGAAATTACGAAGGCCACTTGCGCAATGACAACGGCCAAACCGATCCCGGGATTAGTTCGCTGTTCGACTTTACGGCGGGACAGCTAAACCTGCTCGGCGATCAGTTTTCGATTGGACCGCTGAACACTGATCGGCGGCACATCATCAACGCCTACGGCAGCTACAGCTTCGCGAAAGAACGGGGCATTCACAGGCTGAACGGTCTGAATGTTGGCCTCAATACGCATTTCGAAACGGGCCTGCCGATTAACGCGTTACTGGCCCATCCGGTCTATCTGAACGCGGGAGAAGTTCCGTCAGGAGGACGCGGAAGCCTGGGCCGGACGCCGAGCTACATTCGCTTCGACGTCCACGCTGATTACCCGCTGCGGATTTCGGAGAAGATGCACCTGAAGTTCGTCGCCGACTTCTTTAACATCTTCAACAGTCAGAAAGTCCGTTTGCCTGATCAGAACAAGTCCCTGACTTTTGATCCGGTGCTAGGCAATCCACCGAATCCGGACTTCCTGAAGCCGGTCGCTTACTATGCACCATTCAATATGAGGCTCGGTCTCAGATTTGAGTTCTAATGAGTAGGCATCCGTGCTTTTCAAAAAAGGGAGGGACTGAGTTCCCTCCCTTCTCTCTCTGCGCTTCGTCAGCGAAGAACTCGGTTCTGCCGCTGCGGTTTGATGTTGCAAGACTAGATTCAACCGCGGAGGGAGCAGTGAGGACTTCGCAGAGTGCGCCGAGCAGTAACATGACAAGGAGAAATCTTCCGTGCGTTTCCGTCTGCTGGCATGCATCGTTCTAATGTTGGCAGCGCCGAGTCCTCTCCTCGCGCAAATCGGACAGATCAGCGGCCAGGTTCGCTACGCTGAAAACAACCAGCCCGCCTTCAATGCAATCGTAAGTTGCGACTCATATACGAGTGGTTTCATCGGTCAACAGTATGCCGATCGTAACGGCAGATTCCTTTTTTCAAGGCTTAAGCTGGGTCAATACACGATCAGAGTTCGAGTGCCAGGTTTCATCGAGGAAAAGCAAGACGTCGATCTTTCCAGCGCCGTCACTGCCAATTTGCAGATTCAACTAAGAGCGGACAAATCGAAGTCACTGGTTACTCGACCGGGCACCATCAATGTCAACGTCCCTCCGCCCACGGCCCAGGCCGAATTCGATCAGGCCGTCGCGTTAATTATTACCGGCCAAAAGGAGGATATCGAGCGGGCGATTCCGCATCTCCAAAAGGCCATCTCCATCTTCCCAAATTTCACTGAGGCGGAGCTGAAACTTGGCACGGCCTACATGGACTTGGGCTCATGGGACAAAGCCGAGGAAACTCTTAAGACGGTCATTCAAATTGATCCGAACGCTGGGAACGGATACTTCGCGCTCGGAGAAGTATATCGGCGCGAAAAGAAATACGATGACGCGGAGAAAGTGTTAGCAGAAGGCCTGGCGATTGAAGCTCGCTCAGCGCAGGCGCACTTTACGCTCGCGCGCGTCTATTGGGAAAGGGCTTCCAACATGAAAGATGAATCGCAATGGAGAGCACCACTGGAAAAGTCGTATCAAGAAGTTAAGCAAGCGATTGATCTCGATCCGAATTTCGCTGCCGCGCATCTTTTGAAGGGCAACCTACTTTTCAAAGTGCGGCGCGCTGAAGATGCGCTAAGAGAATTTGACGAGTATCTGAGATTGGAGCCTCACGGCGAATTTGCGCCGCAGACGCGCGAGCTGGCTGAGAAAATCAGGAAGGCTTTGTCGCAGCAGAAGAAGCCCTAATTCGGCCAAACCAGAAATCACTTAAGGGCCGTTATTGCAAAGCCTTGGCAGCTTCCAAAACCTGTTCCGGTCGCGCGCGCACCCAGTAATTCTCTGTGAGCATTCGCCAACGCACGATGCCGCGTGCGTCAACGAGAAACTCAGCCGGTCGCGATATGTCTCCACCATTTTCGCCCTGACCTTTGTGCACCAGATCGTACCGAGTGATCGCCTCGAGTTTAGAATCAGACAGAAACGTGAAGGTGTAGCCGGCGCTTTGACTCAGCGCACGCGATTGTTCTGGAGTGTCAACACTGATCGCGACTGGACGAATTCCTACGGCGGTGAACTGCGGTAACTGTTTTTGGATGCTCCGCAACTCGGAGTTGCATGACGGTCACCAGTAGCCGCGATAAAAAATCAGCAGCACGCCTTTCGACGGCCGTGCGGTTGATACCATCTCCGCTCGATCCGAAGGGATGGGTTGCGACAACAAGTCCGAGAGCGACACTTGCTTGTTGTTTATGTCGATGAGCGTGAATGCCGGCGCTTTCTGTCCGACTTGCGGCGCGTTTGTCGAAGGCGGCAACTGCCGCGCGGCCACAAACACAACAAGGATAAAGCCGACTAACACCAAACCGCTGATTAGTGCGCCAATCGCTCCGAGAATTTTTGAGAAGACACGCCGTCCCGGCGCGAAGGCACGCTTGACGCCGATAACAATCAAGACTTCGGCAATCGCGAAGAGGATGAAGTTGGCCCAAGGAAAATCTCGCGTCGTTGCCCAGTTAACGAAGATGAACGGGTAGCTGAAGAAAGCAAAGAAGCTTACCAGCAGACCGAGCCAGATCGGCCAATTCAGTTTTCTCATGCGGGAGTTTTTACCACAGTCCGTGCCAGAACCGGGAGCGGTAGCGACCGGATCAAGTGATTGGCTAGATTCGGGATCATTCCTCGCTATCGCTCGCGGTGCTGACACGCTAGGGCGCGTGCGTTGCCGCTAGTAACTGCTCATCGCTGCGGCTCATCACGCTTTGTTTCTTCCCCAGCCAAAGGCTCACCAGCAACCAGGCGGCCGCAATCGGCGCGGCAACAAAGCCGACTCCCGTCAACGTCAAGCCGAGCCAACCTAGCGCCGGTGTCATCCATGCTCCGATTTGATCACCGACGCGATAGACGACCGTGTCGATAAAATTTTTCGATTTGTATTTATCTTCGCGGCTGACGACTGTGAACAAGGTTTCGCGCGCCGGCCGCGCGAACGCAAAGTTCCCAGCCCGACGCAAAGTCAGAAACGCTACCAGCAGAATTAGCGAAGGCGCCAAACCGATCCCAGCAAAACCAACTATGCTCAACGCGGGAAGTATCGCCAGAGTGATGCCGACGCCAAGCCACTTCAACAAGCGTCCGGTGATAAGAATTTGTGCGATGATCGTGAGCACGTTCACTGCCAAGTCGATCTTGGCGAAGAACGCCGTTCGCGCGGCGCGATCGGTGAATGCCGAGGTGGCAATCGCAATTTGCTGGAAGTAAAGGAGCGTTGACGTAATCGAGTAGAGCAGCATGTACGCCGAGATGCCGATCAGATAAGGTGACTTCAGATTGTGGACGATCCCGGTCCAGATGCCGCCGCCGACCGCGGTTTCATCTTTTGATCGCCCATCGACGTCGCGACTCGCAAAGATCATCGGGAATAAACGCACACATTGCGCACTTAGTTCGAGCAAGACCGCTGAAATCAAAAGCAGATTAACGCTTCCCAGCCTGCGCACAAGTGTCGCAGTAATCGCTGCGCCCACAATTGCGCCCAACGTGCCGCCCACGCTGATGAATCCGAACAGCCGCTTGCCCTGATCGCTGTTGAAGACATCGACCATGAACGCCCAAAAGACCGACACCACGAACAGATTGAAGGCGCTGGTCCAAACGAAGAATGCGCGGCCGATCCAAATTTGGTTGGTCTTTGGCACGAACATCAGCAGGACGAAAAAGATCAAAAGGTTCGCGATGAAAAATCGGTAAGCGATGGGAATAAATCTGCGGCGCGTAAATTTCGCAACCAACGCCGAGAACAAGGCATTCGCGGTGAGCATCGTCACGAGCGTGCCGGTGAACATCCACGGCAGGTTTTCAACGCCACCCGCCGCGCCGAAATCGTCACGAATCGGACGAATGACGTAGTACGCAGAGAGAACAAGGAAGTAGTAGAGGAAGCCGAGCAGCAGCGCGCGCAGCTCGTTCGGCTTTACGTCAACGACAAGACGGAACAGTCGAAGCGCGCCAGAGGGCGGGTCAGCAGAATCTCGATTGAGGTTATCAGGCACGGATGAGCCATCTTCCTCTGGGAGAGGCAATCTCCCTCGAACGGCGTCAATAGAATCCGCTCGCTACTGTTCGCGGTTCTGTATCGCTATTTCTGTTTCGCGTGCCACGCGGCCAACACTGCCGCTTCGCGCTCGGCAGTCAATCCTGCCTTCAACTTCGCTTGTCGATCCGCGGGTTGTTTCTTGAACCATTCGAGCGTGGCCTGCGTCGTGTCGCTCAGCGAGCGGAATGTCAATCCTTTATCGAGAGCTTTCTTGATGCTCACCGATGAAAATCCCGAGTCTTCGCGCGGCGGAATCCATACCGGCATGTCTGCCCATGGCCGGACTTTTTGCTCGGCGAGAAAGTCAGCCGGCACCCAGGTGAATTGCGCGTTCGATTTTTCCGCTTTCTTAATTCCATCAAGCATGCCCCCTATGCCCAACTTCTCTTTAGGCCCAGTCGCATTGAAAACTCCGACAGTTCCCTGCTCAGCCATGCGAATGATCCATTCAGCCAAATCGCGCGCATCGATGAACTGAACCGGATCGGTTGGGTTTCCCGGCGCGAGCACTTCGCCGCCTTTATCGACGCGCACGGGCCAATAGGTGAACCGATCAGATGGGTCGCCCGGCCCAACTATCAATCCGGGACGTACTACCAAAGCTTTGCCCGGAAACCATTTTTCGGCTTCAGCTTCCGACAAGGCCTTTAATGGGCCATACAGCGCATAGTTCGACGCGTTCAAAGTCGCCGAAGTCTCTTTCATCGCATCCGCGCCGGTGTACTTTGCCAAAGGTGCGCTTTCGTCATCTCCAATCTTCAAACCCGAGTACACGGAAATGGTCGAGACAAAAATGTATCGATCGACATTGCCTTGCAGAATCTGCGCCGCATCGCGCACCCAAACCGGCAGTGTCGTCGGAATGTCGATGCACACATCCCACTTGCGGCCTTTCAGCGCGTCGAGTTGCCCCTTGCGATCGCCGATCAACTGTTCAGCTTCTTTTGGCAGTTCGCCCGGATGGCTCTTGCCGCGATTGAACACGGTGACCTTGTGACCGCGACTCAACGCGTACTTAACTTGAATCGGTCCAGTGAAGCGCGTGCCACCGAGAATCAAGATTTTCAGAGGCTTCGGCGCGCGCGCAAGACTCGAAAGCGAATCAGCTACATTTCTGGCAAGATTGCTTTCGCCCGCCATTAAACCCAGGCCGACACTACCGCCGGCGATGGCAGATAACTTTAGAAAATCTCGTCTGCTGGTTGACATCCATTTTCTCCTCGAACACGAGTTGTGTGATTGGCTAGCTCAGAGATTAACGCGAGTCGCGCGAATCCTTTTCAATTCGGTTTGCATACGCGAGCGAACTGCGGATTGTTTCAGCGCCGCAAAGAAAGATGCGCGTTATCGTTTGCGCATTGGAACGTTTTTCAAAATCTCGGAGAGCTTCGTGAGGTCGAATGGTTTCGTAAGATGGCTGAAGAACCCTTCATTTTGTGCGCGGTTAATATCCTCAGGCCGGCCAAATCCCGTCAAAGCCAACACCGGCACATCTTTTTTTCCAGGCAATTCGCGCAGTCTCCGCACAAACTCAAAGCCGTCCATGCCCGGCATCGAGATGTCCGACAGCACTACATCAAATTCACCTTGACTCGCTATACGCAATGCTTCGAGGCCATTCGTCGCCGTCGTCACGCGCGCGCCGCCTTGTTCCAGGAGAGTGCGCAGCATTTCGATCGTGTCCTCGGAATCATCAAGCACCAGCACGCCGAGTTTGCTCAATGCGCTCGACGTGAGATCCATGACCGGCAAAACGGG
>JAJPKD010000222.1 GCA_021323895.1 Acidobacteriota bacterium
AGGTAAGACAAGCGCGCGACCGCGGCATTCCCGCGTTCGCGGAAACTTGTCCGCAATATCTCTTCCTTTCGATCGATGATTACGGTGACGGTTGGGACGGCGCGAAGGATGTGATGACGCCGCCGCTCCGCGAAGAATCAAATCAGGCCGAGCTGTGGAAAGGCTTGAAGATGGATGATCTGCAGGTCATCTCAACCGACCACTGTCCGTTCTGCATGAAAGAGCAGAAGGAGCTCGGCAAAGATGATTTCACCAAGATCCCGAACGGCGCGCCCGGCGTCGAGCATCGCGTCTCGCTGATCTACAACGGCGTAGTGGAGAATCGCATCTCGCTGAATCGCTTCGTCGAGTTGACTTCGACGGCAGCGGCTAAGATGTTCGGGCTGTTTCCGAAGAAAGGCACTATCGCCGTGGGCTCGGATGCGGACATCGTCATCTTCGATCCGAACAAGGATCAGACAATCAGCGTCAAGACTCATCACATGAACGTCGATTATTCGGCTTATGAAGGTAAGACAATCAAAGGCGTCATTGAGACGGTTCTCTCGCGTGGTTCAGTCGTGATCGACCAGGGCGAATTCAAAGGCAAATCCGGCGCGGGACAATTTTTGAAACGCGGCGAATGTGTTGCGGTATAATGCCGTCGCGTGGCTGACCTCAATACTTCACCCCACGACTTCCCCACTATGAGCGAGGACTCCTCGCAAAGCTCACGTTCGCAAAGACAAAAGTGCGCCAAATGCGGTTTGGTCAACACGGCCAGTGACGAAGTCTGTCGCCGCTGTGGCGGTCCATTGATCTTTACTGACGACGCGCCGCCAGTTCGTTACGACGTTGTACCAGCTAAAAAATCAAAAGGCCGGACACTTCTGCAAAGAGTCATGTGGGTGGTCAGCGCAACCCTCGTGCTCCTGATCCTCTGGTATGCCTCTTTGCTGATCAGCTCAGACAGCCTCAAGCCCGACCAGCGCGCGAAGGTCCAGTCAGCCATCGATTTGATTCAGCAGAGCGGCTTCACGCGCGAAGCTTTCATTCTCAATCACTTGACCGCCTTCCGTTCTTCCGACAACTGGCTGAACGCTTACGTGGGCCATCGCGATGCGTACGCCGCGACCAACTTTCCGTTTGAAGTC
Organism: Acidobacteriota bacterium; assembly: GCA_021323895.1. Taxonomy (GTDB): domain Bacteria; phylum Acidobacteriota; class Blastocatellia; order Pyrinomonadales; family Pyrinomonadaceae; genus UBA11740. The sequence continues at coordinate 1,134 of JAJPKD010000222.1, forward strand.
GTGACTCTCTATCCGGAGTTCTTTGAGGTGCCGACCGACGATCGCGAACGGGCGGCAGTGCTGCTGCACGAGGCGCGGCACCTTCAAGGCGAAGGCGAGGAAGCGGCGCTTCAGTTCGCCTGGCACAACAAGCGCCGGCTCGGCTGGACGGTCGATCGATACGCGCAAACAAAGCTGTGGGACGCCACTGAACGACTGACCCGGGCCAGCTTTCCTTACTACTTCCAGTGCGGCGCAAGCGGCAACAACGACTGCTTCTAGCTCTGGACAACGAGCAAAGTTGGCGGCAAACTGGGCGCGCTATCAAATCTCGATTTTTTGGGAGTTCAGCGTGAAGCGAACTTTTCTCTTAACTGTGTCAATCTTTCTTTTCTCTGCAATCACAGCGGCGCAAAATCAATCGCCGCAGAAACCGAAAATCGTCACTGCCGCCCAAGCCAACGGCGTCTATCGCTACTACGACAACGAGTTTCGCATTCTCGCGCTGGGTCATAACAAGCTGAAGGTCCAGTTCGACGGTATCTATCACACGATTGCGAAGAGCGTGAATATGGGCTACGCGATGGGCGAGGCAACCATCGAAGGCAATGTCGCGACCTTTGTGCCAGAAGAGACGCAGAACTGCAAGATCACAATGACATTTCTGCAGGGAAAGCTTGTGGTCAAGCAGGATGGCGACGATGCGACGTGCGGCTTTGGACATAACGTTTATTCAACCGGGACTTATCGGAAAATTCGCGGCGGCAAGCCAAAGTTCCAGCCTCCGATCTAATTCACTTCCATGCTGCGTCTCTCAATTCTCTTCGTAATCGCCCTAGCAATGCCGATTGGCGCGCAGCGGATGACTCCGCGCACCGTCACGGCCCAGGAAATCAACGGAGTTTATAAAGACGGTCGCAACGACTTTCGAGTGCTGGCGCTGGGACACAACAAGCTGAAGGTTCAGTTCAATGGCGAGTGGATGACGCGCGGCGGATATCCGAACCTGGGCGAAGCGATGGGTGAAGCCACCATCCAAGGCAACGTCGCGACTTTCATTCCCGGCGACACGACGAAATGCAAAATCACCATGGAGTTCTTCACCAACAAAATGGTGGTCCAACAGCAAGGCACTGACGCCGAATGCGGCTTTGGCCACAACGTCATGGCGTCGGGAACCTATCGACGCGTGAAAGCCGGTCGGCCCAAATGGATTCCGATTCCGCAGTAGGCCACTAGGCGGCTTCGCCGCCGGGCTGTGCTGCGGCAAATCCGCGCGTGCGTCAGCATCAACAGCAGGCGACCTTTATCGATCAATTGGCGCAAAAAGCCCCGGGCGCACTCCAAACAAAAACACTTGTCGCGTCACCTGCTTTGGCTTACTATGGCCGCCTTGCTGTTGCCTTCAATGAAACCCTGAAAGGTCAATCAATCATGCCCGCAGCGATTCTGCTTTGCTTCGCATTACTGTCTTTCGGACAAGAAGGTGGTGGACAGGGACGTCGTCAACAAGGTGGCCCACCGCCTCAAGCAACGCCGACTCCGGCGACTGGCGCTCAAGGGGCTGGTCAAACTCGGGCACCACAAGAGCGGCCGTCGCCTTCACCCGAAGAGCCGCCGGTGATCACTCATCATCAGATTCAAGTCGGCGGCAAGACGCTGAGCTACACCGCGACCACCGGCATGATGCCGATCAAAAACCGCGAAGGTGAAGTGGAAGGCCGCATCTTTTTCATGGCCTACACGTTGGATGACTCGGGCGCGCGCAGTCGCCGGCCGCTGACTTTTTCTTTCAACGGTGGACCAGGTTCTGCCTCGGTCTGGTTGCATCTCGGAGCTATTGGGCCGCGCCGCGTGCCGATGAATGCTGATGGCACGATGCCGGCCCCGCCTTATCATCTGGAAGACAATCAGTTCACGTGGCTCGATCAGACCGATTTGGTTTTCATTGATCCGGTGGGCACCGGCTATAGCCGCGCCGCGCGGCCGGAACCCGCATCGCGATTCTTCGGCTTGCAAGGCGACATCGAATCGGTCGGCGAATTCATTCGCATGTACCTCACTCGATACGAACGCTGGACTTCGCCTCTATTCTTAGCTGGCGAAAGTTACGGAACGACGCGCGCATCGGCGCTTTCCGGTTATCTGATCGATCGCGGCGTTGCCTTCAACGGAATCATGCTGATTTCGACGATCATGAATTTCGAGACGACGGATTTCGCCGCTGGTAACGACATCGCGTATGTGATGTTCCTGCCGTCGTACGCGGCCACCGCGTGGTATCACAAAAAGCTGCCGCGCGATCTGCAATCGAAATCAGTCGAACAAATCGTCAAAGAAGTCGAGCAATGGGCGGCAAACGATTACACGCTGGCTTTGCAGAAGGGCGATCGTTTGACCGGCAAAGACCGCGATGAAGTGATCGCGCAACTTTCCCGCTACACAGGCCTCGACAAGCAGTTCATCGACAATGCGAACCTGCGCGTGTCTTTGAATTTCTTCCGCAAAGAATTGCTGCGCGATGAAAAGCGAACGATTGGACGGCTTGACGCGCGCTTCCGCGGTTACGATTCAAGTTACGTGACGGCCGGACCGGATTTTGACGCGAGCGAAGCTGCGATTCGGCCGCCTTACACTTCCACCTTCAACAACTATGTTCGCAGCGAACTGAATTATAAGAGCGATCTTGAGTACTACATTCTCGGCGGCGGCATCACGAGCCCTTGGAACTGGGGCACGAACAATGGCTATGTTGATACGAGCCTCGCGCTGCGCAACGCGCTGGCGAAGAACCCGTATCTGAAAGTCTTCGTCGCGATGGGCTACTATGACATGGCCACGCCATACTTTGCGGTGGATTACACGCTGCATCACATCAGTCTCGATCCGTCGCTGCTCCGGAACATCTCAACTTCGCACTACGAAGCGGGTCACATGATGTACATCGACGAGAAATCTCTGGCGAAATTGCGCAGCGATGTTGGAAAATTCATTGAAGACGCGCAAAGGCGGTGATTATGAACGATGATCTTCAGGATTTCCGGGAACAATGCAGGCGTAATTTGCAGCGAACCGTCGAGGAGCGAATGCGCTATGGCTTCAATTATGTCTATAAGCCCGTGCTCGATGACGCTGAGTGGCGTTCCTTTGATTCAATGGAAGAGTATCGTCGCTGGTGCCGTGAGAACTTACCGGAATTTCTGGGCTATGGCGAGTTGAGTGACATGCAGCGACAGGTGCTCGATGAGGCGTGACACCTTCAGTCCGCTGCAGGCTCAGGAGGTTGCGGCGGCCTTCGCAAAACACGGCGTTGACTATATGTTCATCGGCAAGGGCGGCGCGATTCTGCTCGGCTATCCAGGAACAACTCAGGACGTCGATGTGTTCCCGCGGCGTGATCCTGAAAACGGCGAGCGAATTGTCTTAGCTCTCAAAGAACTTGGATTCAACGTAAGCTCGACTGAACAAACAGAGATCGTGCGAGGCAAGGACTTCGTACAGATAAAGAACGGGCAGTTCGATATTGATCTAGTTTTCGCTCCGGACGGCATCGAGAGCTATGACGAAGCAAAAGCGCGCATCGATAACACGAGCGGCTTTCCTGTTGCGAATATTCGCGACATTATTGAAAGCAAGCGCGCCGCGAAACGTCCACGAGATGCTATTGAACTTCCACAGCTTCAGGCTTTCCGAGAAGAATATGAGAAAAAGTCTGGCCGATGAATAGTTCCGAAACAACTCAATACCCTGACGGCCGCGTCGAGCTGAAGCACGAGGCTTTCGAAGAGGTTGCCGAGAGCCCACTCTTCAATCGCGATCTTGCGCCGGTCAAAGTCGCGGAACGCAACTGGACCACGTACAACTACGCCGCGCTGTGGATCAGCATGGCGCACTGTATTCCGACTTACATGCTGTCGTCTGGCCTAATCAGCGCCGGCATGAATTGGTGGCAGGCGCTGATCACGATCCTGCTCGGCAACACGATCGTTCTGATTCCAATTCTGCTGAACTCGCATCCTGGCACCCAGTACGGCATTCCCTTCCCGGTTTTTGCGCGCGCTGCGTATGGAACGTACGGCTCGAACTTGCCGGCGTTGATGCGCGCCATCGTCGCGTGCGGATGGTTTGGCATTCAGGCATGGATTGGCGGCGAAGCGCTCAACACTTTATTCGCGGCGATCATCCCCCGCTGGAACGGCTTGCTTGGGGGACCATATCTCGATCACATGGGCACGCAATGGCTGTCGTTCTTCATCTTTTGGGGGATGAACATCTACATCATCTACCGCGGGATGGACCTGCTGCGCAAAGTCGAAAACTGGGCCGCGCCGTTTGTGCTCGCAATGACGGCGTTGCTGCTCGGATGGGCCATTTGGAAAGCCCACGGCCTCGGTTATCTGCTGACCCAACAGAGCAAGTTCCACACGATTGGCGAATTCTGGGCGATCTTCATTCCATCTTTGACGGCGATGATTGGATTCTGGGCGACGCTGAGCCTCAACATGCCGGACTTTACTCGCTTCGGTCACAGCCAGAAGGAACAAGCCGTCGGCCAGGTAGTCGCTTTGCCAACGACAATGACTGTATTCGCGGCAATGGGAGTAATGATCACTTCAGCAGCAGTCGTCATCTATCCGCACATGAAACCGGACGAACTTTGGGATCCGATGAAACTCGTAGGGCAGTTTCACCAGGTCGTGGTCGTAGCGATCTCGATGTTC
>JAJPKD010000158.1 GCA_021323895.1 Acidobacteriota bacterium
GTCATATTGCCATTGCGCGCGCGCGCGATAATGCCACTCGTTCGGTGCGGCAATGATTTCAAAATCAGGAACTTCAATGCGAGCAATTCGATGAAGGCAATCTCTAATGATCTTTTTCTTCGCGGCGAGCTGCGTCTGGTAATTCATCTGCTGAAAATCACAGCCACCGCAGCGACCAAAGTAAGGACACGGTGGCTCGATTCGCTGTGGCGACGCCTCAATGATTTCTTCGATCGAAGCAAACACCACGTTTCCCTTTTCTCGATCGACACGCACGCTCAAGCGATCGCCCGGCGCAGCGAGAGCGACCATTACGGTCTTGCCGTCCGCATGCGCGAGACCAAGTCCACCGGGAAGAATGCGTTCTATCGTGACTTCCATAAGCGTGTCAGGAGTGAAGGAAAAACAGGCTCAACCGAGGGACGCCCAAATGCTCGCGCAGACGTTTCTTAAGAAGGTTCTCGCGTGTTTGCGCAAACACCTCCTTTTCCATGTGGCGCTTGTAAGGTTTGACTTGCGCATCAACCTCGGGCTCGAACGTCATCATTTCTGAGGGCGAGGTCGAGTTTCGAATTGCATCGTCGAGCATCCGATCGATTCCGCTTAGTGACTCTTCCAGCTTGCGTGTGTCAGGACGCGCAGCGCTCGCGTACTCCTCGCGAATGTCCGTCAACAAATTGCCGGCACGAGTTAACGCTTCCAACAATTCATCCTTGTCTATCGCCCGTTCTGCTGCGAGCCGAATCAACGCATCCAGCGAACTATTCAGGTGCGCGGTGACGACATCTTTTGAGAAGGCGGACTTTCTATCCTCAGCCTCATCGTTTTGATCGTCATGGCTGCCAACGCGCGACTCAAGCCATTCGGCATACTGCGCCTCGACCTCTTCCTGGCAATAAAGCAGCGTCTTGACCGTGCGCTTGTGCTTCTTTGATTCATACGAATCAAAAGCGTGTTCAATGCCACGAATGGCCACGTGCAACGGCACGCCACGCTCCTTCCAGCTTTCGATCAGAGCCCAATCGATCGGGCTAAGCATCAGGTGCTTGCCGCGGCGGCGAATAAACGTGTCTTCGATTTCTGAAAAATAAGAGAAGTAGTTCACACGAGGTTTCAGGTTTCAGGTTTCAGGTTTCAGGTTCCAGGCGGGAATCAACAACGTGAAACCTGAAACTTTAAACTTGAAACTCACCGTGTTCGCTCATAAACCAATCGCAATCCTTCCAGCGTCAGTGTCTCATCGACTTCCTGGATGAACTTTGATCCGCGCGCGATCAGCGGGGCCAATCCGCCGGTCGCAATGACCCGAGGTTTACCGCCTAACTCATCAATCATCTTGCGCAGAATTCCGTCCACGAGTCCGACGTAACCATGATAAAGACCTGACTGCATTGCATCGATCGTCGTTGAGCCGATCACTTTTCGCGGGCCTTTGATTTCCACACGCGGCAATTTGGCGGCGCGCTCGAACAAAGCGTCGGCAGAAATTGTGATACCCGGCGTGATCACGCCACCAACATACTCGCCCTTCGAATTGATCGCATCGAACGTCGTTGCCGTGCCAAAGTCAACGACCACGCATGGCTTTCCGTATTTGTAAATCGCCGCGACTGCATCGACGATGCGATCAGCGCCCACGTCTGAGGGTGGCTCGTACAAGATCGGGATGCCGGTATCGACGGTGTGATCGATAAAGAGCGGCGTCAGATGAAAGTACCGTTCCGCCATCTGCTTCAAAGTGAAGTTCAGCGGCGGGACGACCGACGCAACAGCAATCGCATTAATCGATTTGAAATCCAACTCGGCCAGGGCAAACAGATTGCGCGCATGTACGCCCCACTCATCGACTGTCCGCGAACGTGCCGTCGTCAGACGCCAATGCACGACCAGCTTGTCACTGTCATAGACACCCAGCGAAGTGTTCGTGTTTCCGATGTCGATTACGAGCAGCATAAAGAATTGGGGGTAGACGCTAGGGTGTTGGGGTTAAGGTGTAACCGGCACTAGCCTTTCTTGAAAATCAGTTACTGCTCTGAAGCAGCGGAAACAGCAAAGTGTAGCTTTGCTCTTCGCTCTTGGCCATTGGCTCTTGGCCTTTACGCCTACACCCTACAACCTAAACCCTACCCCCTAACCCTAACACCTAAAACCTTCTCAATTTCATCAACCGCCACGCTCGCGCCATGTTCTTCGCTAACAACATCGCCAACCTGCGTTGCCGATTCTGCGTACTTTGAATCATCAAGGAGAGCCTTCAATTCTCGTGTCGCTGACTCTGCATTGTAACGCGGACGCGGCAAAACACGCGCGCATCCGAGCCGTTCAACGCGAGCCCCATTATCAAATTGATCGTGCGCATGCGGCACAACTAGAACCGGTTTGCCCGAACGCATGGCCTGTCCCGTTGTGCCGACACCGCCCTGGTGGACGATTGCGCACGCGCGCGGCAGGACTTCACTGAACGGCGCGTACTCGAATGCGGCGACTCCGTCGGGCAATGGCGACGGCGGCATATTGCGCACATTTCCGATCAACAGCAAGGCGCGCCGGCCGAGGTTGCGCGCTGCCTCAATCGAGTCACGATAAAAATCGCGCGCCACCCAAAACGCGGACGAGCCGAGCGTAAAAACGATCGGTGGCGGGCCTGCATCGAGGAATTTGAGAAGCTCAGGCGACGCATCTTTCTCGCCGAAATAATCGCGCCGATCATATAAAGGAAATCCAGTCACGACGGTATTCGGCGGCCAATCTCGTTGCGGCTCGGCCATCACTCGAGAGAACAACGCCAACACTTTCGTCGGCGAGTGTTGCCCTTCCAGCAACGGTTGTCCGCCGCGCGGCATGCCCAAATCAGCGCGAAATTCGTAAACGGGCAGCATCAACTTGTCGAGTTCCTTCCGCACCAATCGAAACATGAATCGAGAGATTGCCGGACTCAGCTTGAGCAGATGATACAGCGCCGGCAGCTTGGGAAAGACCGGGGGATCGTAGGTTGAGAAAAACGACAAAGGCGCCAGCACGCTCGAAACCCATGGCAGTTTTCGCTGGTACGCCACGATTGGACCAACCAACGGCAGCGGATGCGTCAGTAACAAGTCTGCGCCTCCGACAGCTGCGCTCAAGTCTTCATAGATGTCGCGCAGATGCGGAAGCACCAACTGCATCACGCGCTCGCTGCCCTCGCGAGGATCCATCAAACCATCCATCAACTCTGCGATCTTGTCGGGCTCATCGAACGAAGGCAAATCGGGCCGGACCGGATGAAACTCGATCCCGATCGCTTCCATCTTCTCGCGATAAACGTCTGAGGTGGCGATCAGTGGTCGATGGCCACGCTGCTTCAACTCGAGCGCGATGGCCACATAAGGATGCACATCGCCGAACGAGCCGAAGGTGGAAATGACGATGCGTTTACTCTGCATGAATCGATCCGTCGTTTTGCGCTCGTAGTGCCGTCACGTCACCTGCGCGCACAATTCTGATTCGTCCCTCGTCGGTTTCCACTCGCAACGCGCCGTCGCTTTCCAAACCCCGAGTGACACCTGTGAAGCTGTCAGACTGAAGCGACACGCGCACGCGCCGATCGTAGGCGTAAGAAGAGTTCGCGCACCATTCTCGAATTAGATGTTCGCAGCCATCTTTGCTCTGAAGATTTTCGTATCGCTCGGCAAACGCTTTCAGCAGCTCAGCCAACACGACTTCCAAGTCTGGCTTAGCGCCTGTCACTGACTCAATCGAGGTCGCCGTGTCACTCAACTCCGGTGGCACAGCTTCCCTCGCAAGATTGATCCCAATGCCAACTACCGCTGCCAGACCGTTGTTTGTCTCAGTCGTCTCGGCAAGGATGCCGCACAATTTGCGGCCGTCCGCGAGAATATCATTCGGCCACTTGATATCCGTGCGAAGTCCGCACGACTTGCTCAAGGCGTTTCCAACTGCGAGCCCGGTCATCAAAGGCAGCAGCGGCCAAGACTCTTTCGCAAGCGACGGACGTAGAACGATACTTAGATAAAGGCCGGCATCCTTCGGCGAATGCCAACTGCGATCAAGCCGGCCACGCCCAGCAGTCTGCTCGCGCGCCACGACACACAGACCTTCAGGGGCGCAGGCTCTCGCCTGGCGTATCGCCTCCAGGTTGGTTGAATCGATGGAATCAAAGCGCAGAATCGTCGACTGAATCATGTGTGCGCGCAGGATAAACCAAAGCCAACTCGGCCGCCACTGAAACCATCGAAAGAGTTACCCGATAACGAGGCTCACACGCTACCCAAAATTCGCGCTATTCCGGGGGTTGCCGAAAAGCCGGAAACCTCTGATATTTGAGCCTTTTCTCTACTCATTCAACGCAGCTTCGATGAACCACCGTGTCTCACGATCGTCTTCGCTTATTTCGTCGCTGGTGGTTAGCGGACTGCTCATCTATGGCCTCTGGTGGTTCTACACGCGCGTCTGGGACTTCAGCAATAACAAACGCGGGCTGGTGCTGGCTTTCGGATTTCTCTTGATGTCCGACGGTTTATATCTGCTGATTCACGCGTTCCTGCGGCCGCACAACTACAGCGGCACTGAATGCGCGCCTGAAGATCTAACTGTGGTGCTCGCCACCTACAACGCCGGTGAAGCCATCGCCAGGACGATCAGCGGAGCGCGCCGGCATGTTCCGCCCGATCAGATTCTTGTCGTTTCGGATACGTCGACTGACAACACGGTCGAGGTAGCCGCGTCGCTCGGCACCCGGGTGCACGAGAACGACGTAAACCTGAACAAGGCTTTGACGATCAGCAGGATCTCTCCTGAGATCGCGACGCCGTACACCTTGATCCTGGATGACGATACGTTCATCGGTAACGCCACCATCCCCACGAGCCTGCTGGATGATGGTTATGACGCGGTCGCTTTCAACGTGATGCCTGAACCGGAACCCACTCTGGTCAACAAATTTCAGCAGTACGAGTATCGAAAGAATATGTTCCTGAGCAAATCGCTGAGGGCTGGTTCAGCTTCGGTGGGAAACGTCTCGGGGGCAATCGGGCTATACCACACCAAAGATGTTCAGCTCCAGGCCGGTTACCACTCGGGGTTCTTTGGCGGAGAAGATCAGGAACGAACGACGCTGACTTATCTCTACGGCACAGGTCGCGGCGTCACCTACACGAACTCAACCGTGCTGACGGAAGCTCCACACACCTGGTGGCAGCTTTTCCAGCAGCGCGCGATCAAGTTCGGCGGAGGTTGGGGCGCGGCACATCTCAACATCGTGATCCTCTATCTCAGGCTCATCGTTTCACGCCGCGCGAAATTCGCATTGAAATTTGAGAAGGGCTATCAGGTCTTCATCACCCTGACAGATCCGCTGCGGCTAGTGCTCTTCCCTTTGATGATTCTGGATCCGGTTGGATTTCTGATCGTCTATGCTGCTTACGTGGGGCTGGAAATTATTCTGTGGTTCTGGACGAAACGACAGGACAGCTTCTTGATCGTGCTGCTCTCTCCGCTTTACGGAATGTTCAATACCATCGCGCGCTTTGTCGCGTTTCCATTCTGGCTCAAGAACCGCTGGGACTTCGTTTTCCGCAAGCGCTTTCATCGGCGCGTGACGAAACGAAAACTCGTGCTCGAATACGCCACCATCACCGTGATTATGCTTTCACTGCTCGCCTATTCGATTTATCAGTTTCCCAACATCGAAGGTCTGCTCAAGCCCGCAAACGAGCCCGGCATTCTTGACGCTCAACGTATCAAGTGAAGATTAGCCCAGAAAACCTCCAAGTTACCGCCGGCGTAACCCGGTAAGATCGACTCCAAGTTCGTTGCGCCGAGATGCTTCTGCGCAATCTCACCAAAGACATCGCGAAGATCAGTCGTCAGCGCGACGTCGCGTCCTTCGTATAACTGATCGTCCTTCAACCCAGGCCTATCCATTTAAAAACCGCCTATGTTATGCTGCGCGCCGCCCGCAATACTACTAACGCGCAATGAAGCGTTGCCCAACCTGCCAGCGCACTTATCCTGACGACACACTCGCGTTCTGTCTGGTGGATGGATCGGTCCTGTCGGCGCCATACGATCCTGCGAGTACGGAAACATCCACGCCTACACCCAAGACGAATCCGCCGGCGACCGAAATACTGAATCCCGCCGCTTCGCTCGATTCATTACCGCCAACGCAACGCGCATCCAAAGACCTACAGTCAACGATTCATGCGCCCTATCAACCACAGGCCGCCCATCACGAACCGCCAAACTATGCTGCAAGGGTTCCAGACTACCCTCACAATCGATCCGACTACAGCCCGCGCAAATCTTCAGCGTTGAAGAAGGCGTTGATTGTGCTCGGCGTCCTCGGCATGTTTCTGGTTATGGTATTTGTGTTTATGCTGGTGTTCGGGCCTCATCCTGCGAAAATACAGAACAACAGGGTGTCATCGAACGCAACGAACACGAATACCAACGCCAACACAACTCTAAATACAAACAGCCCCGATCTCGTGGCAAAGAGGGAAGCGAACCTTCGTGAGCAGTTGCGTGACGATCCCAACAACGCTGGCCTTAATACACTGTTGGCGGTGAATCTGCGAGAGCAAGGAAGACTTGACGAGGCTGAGTTCTTCGCGCGAAAAGCAATTCGCTTAGATCCAAAGTTTTCTCCTGCACATTACGCGCTGGCTGGGGTGCTTCACGATCGCGGAAAAACGGCGGAAGAAAATGCTGAGAAAAAATTAGCGGCCAAACGGGCGGTAAATGATAAATAGCCAAAAGGCCACGAGGAGCTCGTGGCCTTATTGCGCTGAATTGCGCTGAAATTTTATGAGGCTTTAGCCGAGGAATCCACGGAACTTCGAGCTAGAATAACCTGGAAAGATCGATTTCAAGTTTGTCGAGCCCAGGTGCTTCTGCGCAATCTCGCTGAACACATCGCGGAAGTCAGTCGTCAGCGCGAGGTCGCGTCCTTCGTACAACTGATCGTTCTTCAGTCCCGGCCAGTCGCCATACACCTTCCCGCCGCGCACTGAATTGCCAACGATGAACATCGCATTCGCGTGGCCATGATCCGTGCCGCGGTTGCCGTTCTCCTTCACCGTCCTGCCAAATTCAGACATCGTCAGAATCACGACATCATCCATGCGCTGGCCGAGATCAGTGTAGAGCGCCGCGATCGCATTGCTGAATTGGCGCAGCAGATTACTAAGTTGTCCTTGCTGATTGCCTTCATTCACATGCGTGTCCCAGCCGCCGACATCTGTGAAGGCGATTTCCAAACCGACACCGGCTTTGATCAACTGCGCAATCTGTCGGAGTGAATTGCCGAAAGGTGTCTGCGGATACGTCGCACCGTTTTCTACTTTGTACTGTGCCGGATTGACCTGCTTCAGATAGTTGATCGCTTCGAATGTTTCCTTGCCGGTGCCGCGCAGCGTGTCGTTCACGGCCTGGTCATACATTGCTTCGAATCCACCTTGTACGTTCGCTGAACTCTGACCGGCGCGAATGTTAAAGTCCGAAAGATTCGCCATCGCGATCGTCGGCGCTTTGCCCTGCATCGCGCGCGGCATCTGCTGCGTCATTGAAACTGCGCGGAAGAGCGACTTCTGCGGATCAGCTTTCGATTGCAGGAACCGATTCAGCCAACCGTCCGCCGTGGACTTCACGCCGGGCGTGGCAGACTCCATGTAGTCCTGAGCGTCAAAGTGCGAGCGAGTGTTATCCGGCGAACCTGATGCATGAACGATCGCCAGCCGCTTCGAATCCCACAGCGGCTTGAACCCAGCCAGCGAAGGATGCAAACCGAAGAAGCCGTCGAGGTTGATTGCCGCTTCAGCGCCGCCATTGGGTTTCGGAATCGCGATGTTCGGACGCAGATCGTAATAGTTCGACTCGCCATACGGCACGACTACATTCAACCCATCGACCGCGCCGCGTTGGAAGATCGCGATGAGCGTCTTTTTTCGTCCGCCTGCGCTGTCTAAAGCTGACGCGACTGCACGCTTTAGAAAACTTGGCGCCGTTGCCATCACGCCGAACGAAGCCAATGCGACACTGCCTGATTTGATGAAAAATCTTCTGTTCATTACCGTTCTTCCTTTGCTCTTTCCGCTTTGCCCTTTGCCGCCATTACTGCCTTTGAAATTCCGGCGAACCCAAAATCAGACCCGCCAGCTTCACCACCGGATTGTCGATCGACGCTCCCGGATTATTTTGCGCGAGCTGCTGGCGCAGTGGTGCTTGCCCCTGTTGCTGCTGTCCGCCCAGACCGGGTCCCAGAATGCCGCGTTGAAATCCTTCCTCAAACGGATTCGCCGGCACCGCATTTGCCGCGGTTCGCGCCGGCGGCATCGGCGGCAGAGTAATCTGATCGCTCAATTCCTTCAGCAGAGTCTCGCGCGTCTTCGCGGAAATCTCGCCACCGACAATCATGGTCACGAATCGATCGAGCAACTTTTCTTTCTGGATGGTCGAGCCTGTCTTCGCATCGCCAAGAAGCTTTGCGAGATCGACTCGCGTTCCCGGTATTCGATTGCTCACCAGCGCCAGCGCGAAGTTCATCCGCTCGAGCAGCGCGCCCGTGTTCACCCAATTCTCTGCCGTGTCTGAATAACCGTTCGGCGTTTGGAATCCATAGAGTGGCTGGCCCATGCGCGCAATCCATTGATGGAATTGCGGGCCGCCATTCGTGTCCGCGCCGAGCGTGCGTACCGCGCTGACCGCGAGTTCGAATGGCCGCTTCACCTTCGCGCGATAGGCTGCCGCTGAATTGAATTCCGGCGAGAAGAAAATCGTGCGCAGCATCTCGCGAATGTCGCCATCGGATTTCATATAAGTCTGTGCAACTCGATCGACCAGCGCCGGTGGCGGCTCGTCTGAAATGAATCTCCGCACGAGCTTCGTCGCGATGAACTTCGCCGTCGAAGGATGATGCGCGAGGATGTCGAGCACCATCAGCCCATCTTTCATGCCGCCACCAGCGGGAATCTTGTGACCCAGCACGATCTTCTCGCCGTTGTCGTGGACCGCGGGACGATAGACAAAAGTGCCGGCTTGCTTTCGCAGCATGTCGCCCATCGGACCATTCATTACGGCCTGAGCCGCGGCGCCCGCACCGCGCGGCGCGATGATCGTCCAACCGGTAAAGCAGCGCGCGACTTCCTGCACGTCTTTCTGCGTGTAGCCACCATCGACTCCGAGCGTGTGCAGTTCCATCAGCTCACGCGCGTAGTTTTCGTTGATGCCGCGGCGCTGTTGTTGTTGAGGCCGTTGCGCCTGCGGGTTGTTAACCATCGTGATAGGTCGTTGCCGCATTAGTTGTTGCAGCGGACCGCCACCGCCCTGGCGCGGAGGCTGCGCGTTCGGACTGACGCTTTGAAAATTGTCGAGATAAAAAAGCATCGCGGGGCTCTGCGCATCAGCCAGCAAGAGATCGTAGAACTTGCTCATCGTGTGCGGCCGAATGGTGTCGCGATCGTAGGAAGCCAGCAGCCAACGATCTGCGCCTTTGCCGGCGAACACGTTGAAGTGGTTTGTCCAGAAATCAACCATCACTTCCTGCAACTGCCGCTCGCTGTAAACCGCACGCAGGATGCGCGACATCTGCAACTCGCCGGTGAGAAACTGCGCGGGCCGCAAATTGTTTTCTTTGAAGTAGGCCATCAACGCCTGACGATACTGCGGATTGTTCATCGGATTCGCATCGTTCGCCGCAGCATTCGGATTGGGATTGTTCGGATTCGCGGACGCTGCCATTTCATTCGGCATTGCCTCGACGGTCTTTGCTTGATTTGGATTTGCGGCATTCGCGCCACCCTTCACCCGATTGTCGCGCGCCTGCGCAAGATCAGCGGGCAGAGCGCCACGCCGCTGCAACTGATTCAAGAGTTGACCGGGCTGCGGATACTTTTCGTAAAGCTCGGCATTGGACATCCGGAGCGTTTCCAGATTTTGGAGCTTCGCTTCGCTTGCTGAGTCATCGATCTTTTCCGGATTGAGTTGCAGCTCGATGTACTTATCAACGCCCATCGCCTTCACGCGCTCGACGTCGCCCGGGCGCGCACCAAACCCGAGCCGGTTGAGCACGTGCAGAATGCGCTGATCCTCGCTCAACTTGGCGGCAGATTTGTTCGCCGGCGCGTTCATGCTTTGCGCGCCAACCCCCGCGACAAACGCGCTTGCCAACATCGCCGCGATCAACAGAAACACGCCGATTTGGCGCGAAATTGACGGTTTCGAATCAGTTCTAAAGCTCTTCATGGCAATGCCTTTACTTTCAAATTTGCAGCGGATTCTCGATCTTGCAACCTTCTATTAGACGCTCCCCCTTCGCAGTTGGTCGAGCAAATCTCGAATGCAATCACGGCGACGTGGGCGGGTTCGCACCGGTTCCAGTTCGTCGCGGTTGTGCCTTGGGATAGCTCACCGGGCTCCGATTCCCTTCCTTGTCCACCGCCCTCACGGCGAAGAAATAATTGTCTTTTGACATCCCCTTCATCGTGTACGTGTCCACATTGCCAACGGCACGGGAATGTGTCCACGTCGCCTCAGTCGTATCACGCCAGACAATCTCATAACCCGCGATATCGGATTCCTTGTTGGCGTCCCACTTGATTGGCGTGTCATTCGACAAGCCTGTCGGGAACGTCACATTCTTGGGTCGTGCTGGAGCAGAGGCCAACGCCGCGAGCGACGCGGCGTTAACGCGCGCAACGTTCGCGATGTAATTGAAATCGTCGAACTGCGGCAAGTCGCCGTATTGAATTCCGTTTTCGATGCGGACGTTCTGATGCTGGTGCTGATAGTTTTCGTTCGGTTCGGTGAAGCGCACCGCCGCATAACCACGTTCCAGAAACGGCTCGTGATCGCCGCCGCGGCCATAACGATCGCGACGATAGATCATCCAGACTTTCATCCAAGGGACGTAATGCTCGCTGATCTCCTTGATGAAGCGCGCGAGCTGGCGCGACGGCGAATCGTTCTCGCCACCATTAGTTCGCAGGGTTGTCAGCACGGCGGCAGAAATACCGCGCGGTGTTGTCGCGTTAGTCGTATCATTTGGAACGCCTTCTGAAAACACGCGCACGGTTTTCGCGTCGCGCACGCCGTTGCCGCCCAGCGAACTGCCGATAATGTCATTCGTGAACATCGCTTCGATGTCCATATTGTTATTCTTCGCCTGTTCAGCGAAGTAAGTCGCGCCGAGGAGTCCCTGTTCTTCACCAGGCACCGCCATGAAGATGATCGTCGCGTCGAACTTGTATTTCGCCATCACGCGCGCCATTTCCAAAACGGCCGCCGTGCCGGACGCATCGTCATTCGCGCCGGGTGCGTCGCATTTTGCGTCGATCGGGCTCGAGCACATCGAATCGTAATGTCCGCTGACGACGTAAACTCGGTTCGTTGATTCTGGTTGAGTTCCTTTCAAGGTTGCGACGATATTCGTCAACATCGTTGGTTGGGGCATCCGCGCAGCTTTCGCTTGCTCGAAAGTTTGTTTCTCGACGGTCATGCGGCCGCCGGATTGCGCCGCCGCTTTCTGAAACTCGGCGTACAGCCAATCGCGCGCCGCGCCGATACCGCGGTTGGGATCATTCTGTTCAGAGAGCGTGTTGCGCGTCCCAAAACTTACCAGCTTGCGAATAGTCGCTTCGATATTCTTTGCGCTGATCTCGGAAACAATTTTCGGGATATCAGTATTACCACGGAGGCGTTGCGCGGGTTTCTTCCTTGGCGACCATATTGGTTTTGCCTGCAACGATTTGTTTTGCGGCGAAGGATTGGTCTGCGGTTGAGCCAGTGCTGAAATTGTGACGCAACCCATGAAGAGCAAAACAACCAGAACGATAGAACGCGAACCGAATGAAGCCATGCCAATTTACCCCGAAAATTCCTGAGTCGAACGCACGAACTCTATCAACTCAGACTTTCGACGGCAACAACATAAACGTGCGGACAGAACCGCTCAGCGCTCTACTTCTTCATGCTGACGGGGATCGCGATAGACGGGATCAAAAAACCGGGTCGTGTTTTCCGTGACGCTAGGGGCGGGTTCGAGGCGAGCGGTGCCGGGACGCGCCAATCGCGGGTCGGGATAGGCCTGCGGCAGCGACGCAGCAGGTTGTCTTCGTTCCGGTGAAAGCGCGGCGCTTATCAACTTGGACAACTGGCGGATCAGCAGGATGTCGATCGTCAGTAACGTGGGCATGCCGAAAATGGGAATGGCCGGGGACACGCCGCCGGCCCCGTTCTGGACCATTTCGATTGTGCCGGAAATAATTATGCCAAAGCCGCCGAGTGTCAGCAGCGCAATCACGGCTCCGATGATTAAGATCGGCTTGGTTAGATTGATTGGCGCCAGCTCGACAGATGCAACAGGCGCAGCGAGGTTCGCGCCACAGCGATTGCAGAAATTAAGGCCGGTGCTTTCAGTGCCGCAGGATGGACAAAACATAAGCGAGTGAATAGTAATCGTGAATCGTGAACTGTAAAATGCCGACTTCTGGGGTTACTACGAACGATCGCAGCTCGCCGTTCACATCATTTGCGATTCACGATTTGCGGTTTACTTAATAAGGTACGCTTGGCCCTTCCAAACCACGATGACTTCGCCGCCAAGTTGTTGGGCGATCGAACGCAAGCCGGAGTCGAGTGCGTTGAATTCCTCTGAGCCGCGCGAAATGCGCTTCAGGACCATCGATGATTTGAATTTCTGATCGACCCACGAATTGCCCTGCCGGCGGAATTTGCGGCCGCCCGCTGAACGCGTTTCCGATGATTCTTCAGTCGAAGAACCGGCCCGAGTTGCGCTCTGCGGCTTGGCCGGCTCCGATCGAACCTCGTTCTGATTACGACTCATCGCGAGGTTGTCATTGTTCCGGCTCGGCCCACCCTTCTGCTTCTCATCTGCGACTCGGCGATTCGCCGGCACAGGCTGATTCAGAAAGCCAGTCGACCGGTCATCCGCCCGCCCCGCGTCTTTAGCCGTATCGCGCTCACGTTCAGCCGCCCCGATCTTGTCCGCCCCTTCGGCTTTCTTCTGAACGGTGACGGCGCCGGCCGCGCTTCGCTGCTCCTGAGTGGCGATTTGCGATTCGCCCGGCGGAGGTGGTGCATAAGCCGGCAACGACTTCAAGGCCTGCGATTCACCCGTTTTGGTTTCAGTTCCAGCCAGAGTCGCGGGAGCTTCTTTCGCAGCAACCGGAGGTGCGACGTTTTCAGCAACCTTGGATTCGTCGCGCTTCGGATTTTGGATGGCAGGCGTCGCCGACAAACCTGGGTTTGTGGTATTCGCAGGTGCGCTCGGCTGATTATTCCCGGTGGTGTCGGCGGCAGGCTCTTTGAGTACGCTGGAGGGATGCTGATCAGCCTGCTGATTTCCTGCCACCAATTCCGAGTTCTCGTGACGCGGCCGCAGCGCGATGAAGGCCACACCGGCGACAATCACGAGCACCGCCGCGAACGCTGCGTAGCGCAACACCGGCAGCGCAAACATTCCGGTTAACGTCTGCCAAAGCGATCTCGATTCAGTCTGCACGGCGACGGGCCGTTCGCGAATAACGGCTCCGGCGGTCACCGCCAGTTGCGCTACCTGGTGACGACAATGATCGCAATCCGCCAAATGCGACACGTAACGCGCGCGCGTCGCGGGCGGCAGCGCACCTTCCGCGAACGAGTTCATCTCGTCGGCGTCCAAATGCTCAGTCGTAGCCGCGCCGCTTGAGGCCGTCGCGAAACGTCGCATCAGAAGATCAATTTGTTTGTCGTTCGGTGTCATTACTTCGCGAGCGATAAAAACTCCTATTCATGAACGTCTGGATGTCGGTCAACTTGCGTCATCCCGCCGGCGAACTTTGTAGAGTCGATTCCGCACTTCCCGTTAACATCGGCTCGACTTCAGTCTGCAATTGCGACGCAACCTCCGCCAGGGAATTCGCTGCTTCCGCCTTTGTCCAACCATGTTCTTTCATCAAGATTCCTTCTACGTGCTGCCGCACTTCGGTGTGAATCCGCGCCAGGCGGCGGCTGGCAGTGGCTTCATGCACACCCAGCACCGCGCCGGCTTCTCGCAAACGCATGCCGTCGAAGTAATACAACTTCATCAGCAGCCGATCTTCATCTTCTAATTCAGACAGCGCTCGTCCCAGAGCCTTTTCGACATCCGCCGCGGCCAATCCCCGCGCGAGCAAATCCTCGGGACTTGCAGCCGTCTGAAACGCTTGCGCACGATCAGGCTCTGCGTCTGTCGCCAATCGATCAAAGTCCCCATCTTCTTCGGTCTGCACCAGCTTCGCTTGCCGCCGATGCTGATCGATTGCCAACTGCCCGACGACTGCGCGCAGCCATCCGCCCAACGAGCCCGCGCCCGAGTAGTAAGCAAGCTTGCCCGCCGGCAGGCCATCTTCGCGCGCCTTCAATCCGTGCAGCTCAGCCCAGATCGATTGGGCCAAATCGTCCGCCATTGCCTCGTTCGAACTCGCTGAGCGCGCCGCCGAGCGCACCGTCGCGCCGTACCCTTCAAACAACTCGTTCCACGCGGTCTGATCGCCACGCTCACACGCGATGACCAGACACAAATCGTCAGCATGCAGGCCATCGAGAAACTTTTCGATCGCAGCCTCAGCGGCCGAAGGATCGTCTTTGAGAACGTACTTTTCGGTGGCGGCGCGCAACCGCTTCGCCAGCGCTTCCACTTTCAGCGACCGCGCATTCTGGGCACGCGCAAGCAGCCGGCGCGCCCCGGCGGCGATCGATTCGTCGAGTTGTTTTGGGGTCAGGCTCAAAGTCGTCGGCGCGGTTATGCTATCACGATCCTTAAGGTGCTGATTAGGAATCGGAGAGCCGTGGTTTCGATGAGCGCGGGCGGCGTCGCCGATGCTTGGAGTTCAAATAAACACCTCAATTATCGCCAAATCGACAATCACAGCACGAGAATCTAAAATCCCAGCGTGCTGCGTGTGACTGAAATTTTTCATTCGATTCAGGGCGAATCGACGCATGCCGGGCGGCCTTGCACGTTCATTAGATTGACGGGCTGCCCGATGCGCTGCGTTTGGTGCGACAGCGAATACACATTCACCGGCGGCGAACATTTCTCGACCGACGCAATCATGGACCGAGTGCGCCGCTTCGGCTGCAAACTTGTCGAAGTCACGGGCGGTGAACCGCTGGCGCAGCGCGAAGCTTTCGATTTGATCAGGCGGCTGTGCAATGAAGAATACGAAGTGCTAATTGAGACAGGAGGTTTCGTCTCGACGGCGGACGTCGATCCGCGCGCGAAGTTTATTCTCGATATCAAGTGTCCGGCATCAGGCGAAGTGGAACGGAACGATTGGACAAATCTCGAGCGCCTGCGGAAGGATGCTGACGAAGTGAAATTCGTGATTGCGAATCGGCAGGACTGGGAATTTACGAAGCAGATCATCGCACAGCACGACCTGCAAAGCAGAACCAAAGCTATTCTGATTTCACCTGCCTGGGGCATGATCGATCTGAAGGAGTTGGCCAACTGGATCACGGAAAGCGGGCTCAATGTTCGAATGCAATTGCAGCTTCACAAATACATTTGGGGACCGGATGTGCATGGCGTGTGAGTAGCATAGACTTCAGTCTGTGCGGTTTTGATTTATGGGCGGCCACAACGATTCAGCTTACGCACTGGAAAGCACAGACTTAGGTCTGTCCCACCTGGCCATTTGCCTCGTTTCCGGAGGCATGGATTCCTGTGTGACCGCGGCAATCGCCAAGCAAGAGAATGATGAACTGGCGTTCCTGCATGTCTCGTATGGACAGCGCACGGAAGCGCGTGAGCGCCGCGCTTTTCATGAGCTAGCCGATCATTTTGGAGTAACGAAACGGCTAATTGCCTCGATTGAATATCTGAAAGAAATCGGCGGTTCATCGCTGACCGACGACAGAATCGAGGTGGCAGCGGCGGACCTCGGTTCGCGCGAAATCCCGACCAGCTACGTGCCATTTCGCAATTCGCATCTGCTTTCGATCGCGACGAGCTGGGCGGAGGTAATCGGGGCTCGCCGGATCTATATTGGCGCGGTGGCCGAAGATTCTTCCGGGTATCCGGACTGCCGGCCTGAATTCTATGAAGCTTTCCAGCGCACGATCGACGCCGGCACAAAGCCGGAAACTCGAATTGATATTGTGACGCCCGTCATATCGCTGCGGAAGTCGGAAATAGTAAAACGAGGCGTCGAATTGCGCGCGCCGCTCGAACTAACTTGGTCGTGTTATCAGGCTGAAGATCGCGCCTGCGGCCGCTGCGATTCATGTGCACTGCGCCTGCGCGCGTTTGCGGAAGCCGGCGTAGGGGATCCAATTCCGTATGCTTGACAGTGATGGGCGCGGTGATTACCTTAAAACCGGTTTCCGGCTACAACTTACCGTTACCACATCGCATCTTATCGTTGGCCCGACGAGAGCCACACTTGGAGGTATGAAATGCGTCGTCATTATTTAATTGTTTCAATTCTCGCGCTGTCTGTTTTCCTGCTCAGCGCTGCGGTTGCGTCGGCCCAAACGGGACAGCTTCGCGGCAGCGTAAAAATTATTGGTTCGGACGGCAAAGAAGCTCCGGTTCCGAACGCCGTAGTTGATGTTTACCGCACAGACATGGCGGGCGACTATCACACGAAAGCCGATAAAAAAGGCGAATGGGTTTTCGCGGGTCTTCCCTACATCGGCAAGTATGTCGTGGCCGTGAGTGCGCCGGGTGTCTCGCCTCAGGCGCGCGCGGGCGTTCTCGCCGGACGCGACATTCCAGTTGACGTCATGCTGACCGCGGGGAACGGGAAAAAGCTAACTCGCGAAGAAGCAATTGCGGCGGCGAGTAGCGGCGGTGGCACCAGCGGCGGCAGCACTAGCGGCGGCGGCATGAGCGAAGCTGAGAAAGCCAAGGCTGCTGAAATGGCGAAGAAGAACGAAGAGATCGCCAAAGAAAACGAGAAGATCACCAACGCCAATACGGTGATTGCCGAAGCTTTTAAGAATGGCAATGCCGCATTGTTGGCTAAGAATTACGACGAAGCGATCAAGCAATACGATTCGGGCCTGGCCGTCGATCCCGACCACCCCGGCGTCTCTTCTCTCTTGACGAACAAGTCCGCTGCGCTCCGCGCTCGCGCCGTTGATAAGTACAACGCGGCGATTCAATCGAAGGATGACGCAGCCAAGGCTGCCGGTATCGAGGCTGCCAAAGCTGACTTCAAAGCCGCCGCGGATGCATCGAATAAGGCGGTAGAACTCGTCAATAAGCAACCGACTCCTACAGATCCCGCTGAACAGAAACAACAGCAGACAAATAAGTACTTCGCGTTGTCATCCCGCGCCGAAGCGATGCGCTTGTTCGTGACCAAAGTCGATCCGGCACAAGCGGATGCCGGAGCCACTGCGTTCCAGGAATACATCGCCGTTGAAACGGATCCGGTTAAGAAGTCGAAAGCGCAATACGACCAGGCCCAAATGCTTCTTGACTCTGGATCAGCGGACAAAGCCATCGTTGAGTTTCAAAAGATTCTGGCGGAGAAGCCTGACGATCCAGACGCGAACTTAGGCATCGGGTTGGCTCTGTTCAGCACCGGCGACAAAACTAAGTTTCAGGAGGCGGCGAACTATCTCCAGAAGTTCGTTGACAAAGCTCCCGACACTCATAAGTTCAAGAATGATGCGAAGGCGGTTCTGGCTGAGCTGAAGAGTACTGAAAATGTTACGCCTGAGAAGACTACGACGAAACCGAGCAGGGGCAAACGACCATAACTCGCCGGTAACGGAGCGCGGGCATCCTTGCCCCCAGTTATCAAAGGCGGGCCACGAGCCCGCCTTTTTTATTAATGGAAGTCGTGCGAGCCAGGACTGACAACTTTCATTTGCAGCGGCTCGATGCGTCGCGCCTTCACCGAAACAACATTGTCTTGATGCTGCAAGACTCCTTCGATCAGCAGAAACGGAAATTCGATCAGCGGTGATCGATACTTTTCAAACAACTGCGGCGTCACGATGATGTTCGAGATTCCCGTTTCGTCTTCCATGCTGAGAAATACAAATCCTTTCGCGGTGCCCGGACGCTGCCGCACAATCACCCAACCAGCGACTTTCACCCACATGCCGTTGCGCATGTTTCTTAGCTTGCCCGCCGGCGTCACTTTCATCGTATTGAGCCATTCACGCTGATGGGCCATCGGATGGCGGCCGATCGTGATGCCTGTGCCGCGCAGATCGGCGTTCAATCTTTCATTCAAACTCATCGGCTCAAGCGGTGAACGGTCGGTCTCTTCGAGCGGTTCATACAAGGGACCAGGTTCGCGCGAGACACGTTCGACTTGCCACAGCGCATCGCGACGGTGCGCGGTAGGGTGCAGGGTGTTGGGTTTAGGGTGTAGTTGTTCGTCCAACGACCATTGTTCATTGTCAAAGGTCTGTTGCGCCACCTTCTGACTTCTGACTTCGGACTCTCGACTCCCGATGTTCGGTTTTTGACTTTGGACTTTGGACTTTGAACTTTGGACTCCAGTTCCGACCTCTGACCTCTGACCTCTGACCTCTCCGCTCACTAAACCCAACACCCTGCCCCCTACACCCTCTCCAACGAAATTCAACGCTCCCACCGCCGCCAACTTTCGCAACTCGTCTTTGCGCAACTCCGGCACGCGCCGATGCAAATCATCGAGGCTCGTGAATGGTCGTTCATTTCGCGCACGCACAATTGCGTGTCCTGCTTCTTCGCGCAGGCCTTTGACGCAAAGCAGGCCTAGGCGAAGCGCGGGGTTTAGGGGGTTGGGTGTAGGGTGTGAGTAATTCAAGACATCGTCGATTTTCGCTGGGCCGCAGAGCGGGTGAATGTTTATAGAACCAGAATTTAAAAATTGATCCGCAGCTCCGTAGGAGCGAAATTCCGTCGCCCCTGAAGGGGCTCCGAGAAATTCATCGTCATTGTCA
>JAJPKD010000244.1 GCA_021323895.1 Acidobacteriota bacterium
ATGTTTTCCATCGCGTGACGATGGATGTCTTCGTCGGCGATACCTACGCGGTGATCGACGCATCCGTCCAGAGTAACGTTGATGGAGTATCGAAGTGGTCGCATAACGGTCAACCCGATATCAGCACAATGTCCCAAGCAAACGTTAGAGCTTCTGGTTCGATTCCGACGATCGGTGGGACCGGCTTGGCGATCACGGCTTCTCTGTACAGACCCTTCACGAATTGCAAAAAATGATCTTGGTCGTTGAGCGGTTCATTAGGAAAGAACATCTGTGTAATAAGTCGGTCGTGCTTTGCTTCCACCTCAAAGTGAACGTGCGGCGCGCGCATCCCAACGACGGGGGCCGGGTACGGCCCGGGCTTAATGGTCTTGAAGCGATACCTCCCCTCCGCGTCGGTTGTTTGCATGCCAAATCCTTGAAAGTTCGGATCGAGCGGGGCTGTATTCATGTCGCTATTGTGCCGATATTTGCCGTGCGTGTTGGCCTGCCAGATGCTGACCTTGGCACCGCTCACAGGTTCGCCCTTCAAGTTTGTAATCCGTCCTTTCAGATAAACGACTTTTCCTTCGGCTCGCTGCTGTCTTCCGGCGAGCGAAGTTAAATCGGCATCCTGCTCCGAAAGTTTTATTTGAGGATAGAAGGGCCCGAGAATTATTGATGGCGTGAACACCGGCGTAGCTGGCGCCTGCGCAAGCAATGAAGCGGCGTCTCCGCAGAACGTGAGAGCGCCGGCGCCCGCTGCCATTCCTAACATTTCGCGGCGGGACAAACGTTTATCTTCCCTACTCATCTTCGGCTCCTCGAAAAGAACTATATTATCGCCCTCTCGAAGCATGCGAGAAATGCCGCCCAATTGTTTTCTGAGCTTATCCGGCAACGCTCAACTGAGTTTCTCGGCGAGTCCGATGAGAAGGCCTTCGGGGCCGCGGATGTAGCAGAGCCGATACACGTCTTCGTACTGAACCACTTCGCCAACGAGTTGCGCGCCGAGCTGTCGTAGCCTCGCGACCGTCTCGTCGATGTCGTCGACAGCGAACATGACGCGCAGATAGCCGAGCGCGTTCACCGGTGCGTTTCGGTGATCGGCGACCGGCGGCGGGGAGATGAATCGCGAGAGGTCGAGCCGGCTGTGGCCGTCAGGAGTGACCATCATGGCAATCTCGACGCACTGGTTGCCCAGTCCCGTGACACGCCCGGCCCACTCACCTTCGATCATGGCGCGACCTTCGAGCTTAAGACCAAGCTCGGAGAAAAAATCGATGGCCGTATCGAGGGATTCGACCACGATGCCGACGTTGTCCATTCGCTTGAGAGCCATACCAAGTCCCTCTCAGTTTTGACCGGAAACATTTATATAGCGCATAGCGTGAGTTGACGACCGCGCGAAATCATTTTACTCGTCACTCAAAACTCAAGACTCATCACTGAGTGACCGCTCCGACCTAACGAGTTGTTCGACAGCGCCGTAATCAGGAGCCGGTGACAAGCCACAGGATACCCGCGATTACCAACCATAAAGCAATTCCAATGAGGTGAAGGTAAATAATACCAGCGCCAATCGTTAGCCACCACGAATCTTTGAGCCTCGCGTAACTGACAACGAAACCATAAAACGGAAACTGAAGAATTGCGATCCCAACAACAAGCGCGACCGAAATGGTTTGATTGATTTGTGTTGTGAAAGCGTCGTTCGACCTCGCACCAGCGAACAAAAAGAGGATTACGAGCGATAACGGTTAAAGAACGATAGCGGCAGCGTAACTACCGTGCCCGGCGCCAGTCCGAGATTGCCGTCGCAAAAACTAGAACCGGCGTGATCAGTGCGCCAATGGCAGTGGGAATCCAAAAGCGAAAATTGCGCATGTCATTAGCCTGCTGAGCACAAGCTGTATAACGGTTGAGAAACTATGAAGCCGGGTCTCCGGCAGAGTGAGTTGGATAAAATCCAACTGCTTTTACGAGGTCAACCCGGACGATGAATCAGGGAGCCTCAATCAAAGACTCATAAAAGGAGACCCGGACGATGCGAATTCTGGCACTGGACTTAGGCAAATTCAAGAGTGTGGCGTGTGACTATGAAGCAGCAAGGCGCAAGTTCCGCGAGGCCCGTTAGGGCCGACATATTTGTAGAAACGTCGGAACGAAAATGTCGGGCAGGCCTGTAGGGCCGACATAGATTCGTTTCGGTCTCTCTCGATTTCGAGTTCAATAGACCGAAGATATGCCGGCCCTACGGGCCTCGGATCGGATCGCGCTTCGGGTTCTATAAAGATGTCGGGCCTAGCGGTCCTTCCGAATTCACCGCTTCGCTCAGAAAGCGCCGTCGAGGCAGTACAAAGAGCGGGCAAGGATGCCTGCGGTGCGCACGGCCATCAAGCAACTCTATGCGGTGTTGGACCAGAGTGTGGCCTCACAAGCGGAAGCGAAACTGCTGATGCTGCGGCTGGCCCAGGCTTTGCCGGAGATTAAGCTGTTGCGCACGGCGCCGGGTATCGGGCCGATCGGCGCCTGTCGCTTCAGCGCTTACATTCACACGCCCAGCCGCTTCAGCTCGACCCGCAAGCTTTGGAAGTACTGTCGTTTGAGCATCAGTCATCGCAGCAGTAACGGGAAGCCTTTGCGGCGACCGCGACTCGACCGGTTGGGCTGTGGCCGTTTGAAGGATGTGTCGCGCAAAGCTTTCGACGTGGCTATCCGCTCGCGTCAGGACAACGGCTTCAAGCGCACTTACCAGCGAGCCCTCGAGACTACCCACGATGCTACGCATGCGCGACTAACCGTGCAGCGCAAGATTGTCTCGACGCTGCGAGCGATGTGGATCAACCAGACGCCTTATGGTGATGAGCTGATGCGCTGAAGATATTGAAACCATAGTCGTCGCTGATTGAAATCAAGTTGTGGAGTCACTGAGTTGAGCGTTACCATCTGCCAACCAAACGCCTTATGGGCCGGTGCGGAGTCTCTAAACTAAATCGTAGGCTGCAGTCCCGACTCGTCGGGGCTGTAAGTCTCATCCAATGGTTAGGCCCGCACCGGACCGCCAAATACGGCAAGCCCAACCGGACCATAGGCCGCGTATTAAGGCGCGAGTCTCACATACCTGAATGGCTGCACAAAGCAACAAACAGAAACGGTCAATAAGAAGGTGTGTAGGTAAGCAGCGTGGTAACGGCTAGTGAACTCAGTGACCCAACTTGAAGCGCCAGCCGGCGTGTCGTGAGGAGCCCTACGAAGTCATTCACGACTTCCGCAGGGACGGAGAATTCTGTGCTTGACTTCGTCTTTCATACCCGATTTGTTGGGCCACAACGTTAGCGACGAAGGAGGAACAAACCCGTAATGGCAAACGTGACACCGAGTAGACGCTGCCATGACACAGGCTCCCGAAAGAATACAATGCCCGCCACAGCCATAATGGCGGCGCCACCAGCAAGGATGGCGGGAACCGCCGAGAGTGGGCCACCGCGCTGGAAAAGTAAGAAAAATGCGACGGTGCCGGCCCCTACGCAAATGCCCGTGAGCGCGGAATAGTTGAAGCCGACCCACGTAAACTTTTGTTCCCAGCGCCCGGAGAACCATAGGAATCCGAGGTAGCTGAGGATCGCGAGCGCCGCAACGCCCTCCACGACGAATCCCCCGACACCATCACCGATCTGTGCCGAGGCAAGCCGCGTAAAGATTTGGTGCGCGCCGTAGAGCACGGCGGCAACAACCGCAAACCAGAACCATGCTGCCATTAGCTCACCTCA
>JAJPKD010000295.1 GCA_021323895.1 Acidobacteriota bacterium
GAACGTCGCACCGAATCGATGATCGAATTCGCTTTAGAGCGTGGCTGGTACGTAAACAGTCCGCGCGAAATGAATCAACGCGGTGGTTCAGTGATGATTTATGTCGAAGATGGCCCGACGATGGTTCAGCGTCTCAGCGAACGCGGAGTCTTTGTCGATTGTCGTCCCGGAGTGGGCTTGCGCATGTCACCGCATTTTTTCAATACGGATGAAGAGGTGCGGGAAGCGATGGAGATTTTGGCTGAGTTGATCTAAACGTCGTATCTCACGCTAGGACTGCCCGCCGGATAAAAAACTCCCAGCAAACGCAATTCGCCTTCGCCCGTGTTCTCAACACAATGCACCTGGCCCTTCGGCAGATAGATGCACGAGCCGACGGCGATCGGCGTATTCGTCTCGCCGGCCCACATGCGGCCCTCGCCTTTCAAAATGAAGAGCACTTCTTCGTAGTGATGAAAGTGATCGGGCGCGCGGCCGGGCGGAATCGAGCCGACGAATTGCGTGACTTGTTCGCTGCCAATTCGATTGTCGACAAGCACGCGATACCAACGATCGGCGGTTGGCTGGGTTCTTTGATCCGCGAGGCGAACTATTGGCGACGCGATTGATCCAATTGGTTTTTTGTCGAGCGCGTCAACGAATTGTGGCGGGCGATCGGGATCTGGACATTGCGCGGTGATGACGACGATTGATTCGGAACCGGGATTGTCGATCGCGAATGTCTGGTTGGGGCGGATGTAGATGCCGGGGTTGGGAGTGATTTCATAGGTTCGACCAGCAATCAAAAGATTGGCCCGCCCGCTACCGCAGGCGGTTCCGACTCCATCCACAATATATAAAATCTGATCACAGTCGTCGTTGACGATCGTCGGTGACGCGCCCGGCGCGAACTCCATCACGCGCAGCGAAATTGCCTGTGCTCCCGTCGCGCGGCCGATGCGATTCCAAATCCGCAGAGTGCCACTGACAAACGGATTGCCTTCGCGCATCTCCGAAACGCGGCAACCGCCTTCAAGTGTTACGGCCATAGTCTGTAACTAGATTGGTCGTTATCTTCTTTTAGGAGCGACCGTGGCAGTCGGACTCGGCGACGGCGGAGGCGGCGCCAGCTCAAGGCAGTACAACTTGCCATTGAACGCCCCGATGTAGATTCGTCCGTCGAGAACCGCTGGAGTCGAATTGATGTTGTCGCCGATCTTCAGATCGGAAATCAGCTTGCCGTCATCTGCCGAGACCATGTTGATATAGCCGGCTTTGTCCCCGAACACGACGCGGCCGTCAACCACCGGACCGGTTCCCCAAATCGGGCCGTGCGCTTTGTACTTCCAGATCACTTCGCCTTTGTCCGCGCTCAGGCAGTACATGTAGTGATTGCTCGCGCCGATGTAAACGCGATTGTTGACGACGATCGGACTGGCCCAGATGCCGATGTGTTCGCTGGCGACATTGAGATGTCCGCCTTCGGTAACGAAATTCCAAACCAACTCGCCGGTGTCGGCTTTGTAGCAGCGCACGACGCCATCTTCCGCCGCGGTGTAAACGAATCCGCTGACGACGGCCGGCGTCGAGTCTGAATCAGCGCCGATGCGCGCCTTCCAGATGAACTTGCCGTCGGGCGGATTGATGCAGAACATGTCGCCCTCTTCGGTGCAGAGATAGACGCGACCGTCTTTCATCGTGATGCTGCCTTCGACCGATCCGACCAGAACCTTGTAAATCAATTTCCCGTCGGCGAGATTCAAACAATAGAAGTTGTGATCCTCGCCGCCGAAATAGATCTTGCCATCGGAAACGATCGTTGAGCCGTCAACCTCGAAACCAGTTTCGTAATCCCAGATGAGCGATCCGTCTTTTGCGTTGATACAGTAGAGATGATGATCGAGGCCGCTCGCCAGAATCTTGTCGTCGAGCAGCACGGGAGTCGCTTTGAAGCTGTCTTTCGCTTTGAATTTCCAAATGACGGTGCCGTCATTCTTGTTAATGCAATAGACGTTGCCGTCGGCCGAAGGAAAGTAAACGCGATCGTCTTTGATCGAAGGTTGGCCCGGCCATGACGTTCCGCCCCACGGATCTTTGTGCAGCCGGCCGCTCATGAATCCGGTTTCGACTTCCCAGACAACTCTTAGCTGGCCCTCTGGCCACGGTCCCGTGCCAAAAAAGTTTCGCTCGCCGTTGCCGAGCCACATCGGCACGGCGCTGGGCGGCTTTGGCTTTTCGACCACGACCGGTGGCTTCTCAGTGACCGCTTTGCTGGTGCAGCCGATCAGCGAACCACTTGCGCAGACTATTAGGATGAAAAGAAAGAAGCGGCGCGCGCCGCGGGGGCATGACGGGTAATGCAAGGGACACCTCTTGATAATTGCCGAGACTGAAACTGGCTATATTAATCCACAAGCCATTCGCCGCTGTAAACCGCGCTGGCAGATCCGGTGAGGACCACCTCGTCGTCGTCGCGCCATTCAATCTGAATCAGACCACCGGGCGCGTGCACCTCGACCTTTCGATCAGTGTGGCCGTTGATGACCGAAGCGACGACGGCGGCACAGGAGCAGGTGCCTGAGCTTTCAGTTTCACCGACGCCGCGTTCCCAGATGCGCTCTTCAATGTTCCGGCGATCGACGACGCGAATGAAGATGACGTTCGTGCGCTCAGGAAACTGCGAATGATTTTCGATGAGTGGACCGAGCCGTCGCCAATCAATTCCATCGAAATCATCGACGAAAATGCAACAGTTGGGATTTCCCATTAGCATCGCCGTGACTTTCAAAGGTCCACCATCGACGTTCAACGAATAATCGATCACACGATCGAGCGGTTCAGGTGTCGTCATCGGAATCGAGCCGTTGTCGAACTTCGGCTGGCCCAATTCGGATCGAAATAGAAACGATCCGCCTGAGCGTTCGAGCAGGTGATAACGCTTGATCCCGTTGCGTGTTTGCAACCGCACGACATCCTTTGACCAAAGTTCATGGAAGAAAAGATAAGACGCGGCGCAGCGTGTGCCGTTGCCCGACATCCCCGCTTCGCTGCCATCGGGATTGAAGATGCGAACTCGAAAGTCAGAATCGGGCTCGTCAGAACGCTGCGCGATCGCAATGCCGTCCGAGCCGGCGCCGTAATGCCGATTGCAGATCCGCCGAGCAAAGTCCCCGAGATCTTTGAC
>JAJPKD010000059.1 GCA_021323895.1 Acidobacteriota bacterium
ACGGAACATTCATAGAAAGGAGCAATCATGAAACTCATGAACCTCTTTATCCCGACTTGCTCCCTCATACTCGTCTTATCAGCGCTCGCGTTCGCTCAATCAAATCGTCCTCTGGTGATCTGCGTCCACGGCATCGGCGAAGGAAATCGTGAACCGGGCTGGTCGAACGAGATGGCCGAAGCTTGGGGCGTGGAAACTCAGGAAGTAACTTTTCGTTATGAAGGCCGCACCAAGGTAACTTCATTTTACGACTTCGGCCAAAAGACAGGCGATTGGGTGCTCAGCGCGCAGCGGCAGATCTCGCAAATCGTCAAACAAAACCCGGGCCGGCCAATCATTATTGTGTCGCACTCGTGGGGCAGTGTCGTTACCAAGCTGGCCCTCGAAGGAGGCAGCGCGAACGGCGTTCTGTTCGACGATATCGATCTCGGCGGCGCACAAATCGAAGACTGGATCACGATCGGCTCACCTCTGGGCGATCCGAAGGTGAGGTCGCTGGCGGGCGTTACCACCGAACCCGGCAAGCCGAAGAACGTCAACCAGTGGACCAACTTCTACGATGTTAACGATTGGATCGCAAAGTTCTCGCACAATCTGATCGGCGCCGACAATCAGCCCGTAGATTCCGGTGCGGTCGATCCACACACAGCTATCTGGACTGATGCAAAGGTCACTAACCACATCAAGAACGAGTTGGTGCGCGTATCGAAGTTGCGTCGCGCCGACAGATCGGGCCCGGTGAGGTTCGTGGTTTGGGATCAGGCAAATGGCAAGACCCTGCCTAACGCGCAAGTCGTCGTGCTGGGGGCGAACAATTCTCCTTCAGAAGATTTTCGTGGAGAAGGAACTACGAATGGCGACGGGGTCGTGGATATTCAGGACATCGTGCTTGGTGTTTATGTCGTCAGGTCGCGACATGCGTCTTGTCAGTTGTTTGACAGCGGAGCCACGAACCTGCGTCCGAATGAAATGCATCGCATCATCATGGATTGCCCGCCGGTGAACTCAACCGGAGATCGACGGAACCCAACCCAACCCACAACGACTACGCCATCGGGCAGCAGCGAAGAGCAACTGGTGGCGGAATATCGGCGGTTGCTGCCGCTGGCTTTGGAGAAAAACAAGAAGCCCTGGCACACACGAATAAACTTGCTTGCGAATGCGGTCAAGCAAGGCCCGGGTTATCACGTCCAGTACCAGGCTTTCTGCCTGATCGAACAGGGCCCTGACCAGGGAAAGGACTACATGTGCTCGGATTTCGAGACCACGCTAAGTCTCGATGGCATTAGAAGCGCCGTTACCGACATGAAACGGCAACTTGGGATGTAACAATCATGACTCTGACAACCAACTATCTCGGCTTACCTCTGAAGAATCCGCTCGTCGCGTCGTCATCGCCGCTGTCACACACCGTGGACAGTATTCAGCGTTTGGAAGACGCGGGCGCTTCGGCGGTCGTCATGTATTCGCTCTTCGAAGAGCAGATCACTTTCGACAGTCTCTACGTCGATCATTATCTGCGCAGCAACAAGGACAGCTTTGCCGAATCGCTCAGCTATTTCCCCGAGATGGACAAGTACAACGTCTGGCCGGATGAATATTTGAATTTGATTCGTCGCGCGAAAGAGAGCGTTGATATTCCCATCATCGGTAGCTTGAACGGCGTGTCGATCGGAGGCTGGACAAACTACGCGACCCTGATCGAGGACGCGGGTGTAGATGCACTCGAACTGAATGTTTATTACGTGCCGACCAGTCTCGAAATTACGGGCCGCGAAGTCGAGGACATTTACGTTGACATGCTACGCCAGGTGAAACGCTCGGTGACGATTCCGGTTGCCGTCAAACTCAGTCCATTTTTCAGTTCCGTCGCGAATATGTCCAAGCGCCTGGTCGATCACGGCGCCAACGGCCTCGTGCTCTTCAATCGCTTCTATCAACCCGATCTTGATCTGGAAAATCTGGAAGTGGCGCCGCGTCTCGTGCTCAGCAATTCAGATGAATTGCGTCTGCCTCTGCGTTGGGTCGCAATTCTTTACGGCCGGATTATGGCGGATCTTGCGCTGACGACCGGGATCCACTCGCGCGATGATGTGTTGAAAGGATTAATGGCGGGCGCGAAGGTCACCATGATGGCTTCGGAACTGCTACAGAACGGCATGCGTCGCATCAAGGAGATTTTGCGCGAGCTTGAGGAGTGGATGGAAGAACACGAATACGTTTCGGTCGCGCAAATGATCGGCAGCATGAGCCAGCAACATTGCGCCGAACCAGCGGCGTTCGAACGCGCCAATTACATGAAGACGCTCGATTCGTTCCAGCCGGTAAACTAGCTCATAAGGGTCAGTACCGCGAGCGTTAGTGCGTGGTGTCAGAACCCGGAGCGATCGCGACAAAATCATGTGGTTTCCAGGAAGCGGGTGATGATCCGCTCGCTATCGCTCGTAGTACCGACACTCGGCTCGATCGGTTTTGCGAAAAATTCCTCACGCCTAATATCAGTTGCGCGATTTTCCCCGAGGCAACCGAGCAACTTCCAAAATTCCCCCGAAATTTCAGCAAATCTTTGCCGGCACCCCCGTGGCCTTCCGCTTGCACTAAGCCCTCGCTCGTGTTCGTACTGATTAATTTGCGCACTCCATTGAACTCAAAGCCAGAGGAAGAATTCATGTTACTTGATCCAAACAAAACTGTAGGCGAACTCGCGGTCGCCATTCCCAGCGTCACCCGCGTTTTCGAAAAAACGAAGATCGATTACTGCTGCGGCGGCGATCAATTGCTGGGAGATGCCTGGTCAAAAGCCGGCGTTGATTTGAATCTGTTGGAGGAGTTGTTGGCGACGACGGTCGAACCTGCTTCGGACACGAACATCAATTTTCAGCAGATGACGCTAATTGAGTTAATCAGTTACATCCTGGACAAACACCACGTTTATACGAAGCAGGAAATGGATCGGCTGGAATCGCTGGTCACCAAAGTGGTCGGCGCGCATGGCGCGAATCATTCTGAATTACTGACGATCCGCGATCTGCTTCAGCAACTGTTCACCGAATTGAAAGGCCACATGTTCAAAGAAGAGCAGATCCTATTTCCGTTCGTTGTCGAATTGGAACAGTCAGTTCTGCAGAATCGTCCGGCGCCGTTCGCTCCCTTCGGTACGGTCAATAATCCCATTCGCATGATGATGTTCGAGCACGATAACGCGGGCGAAATTCTGCGCGAGCTGCGCAAGTTGAGCGGCGATTACAAACTGCCTGCGGACGCGTGCATGAGCTACCAGACGTTCTATCAGGCGCTGGAAGCGTTCGAACAGGATCTGCATCAGCACATTCATCTGGAGAACAATATTTTGTTTCCTACGACCATTGCTCTGGAGGCCAGAAACTAACGATGAGCAGTTTCAACGACTTTCTCGGACTTCATGGACAGCTCGACGCGCTCTTCCTTGAGCATCAGCGCGGACTAATCCGGCTCGATCTGGACACGGCTGAAGCCGCGCTGGACGAATACGCGGGCGCGCTGCTCGCGCACATGCGCGACGAAGAAGAATTCATGCTGCCGCTTTATGGCGAACGCGTGACGCCGCCAGTCGGCGGAACGGTTGAGATATTTTTGAGCGATCACGTGAAACTCAAAAGGTTCCTCGAGTTATTCAAAGAAGAAATCGCCAAGATCCGCGGGATGGAAGATATCGAGCGCGGCGTTCTGTTTCTGATCGATTCGCAGCACTTATTTAAACGGTTACTGGTCCATCACGACAATCGGGAATCGAAAATGCTGTATCCGTTGCTCGATCAAGTCACGAGCGAATCTGAACGTGAGGAATTGTTCGCGAAACTTGAACGGCCGTACGAATGGGACTCAACCAAAATCGATAATCACTCCCAAAGGGAAAGTTCTTTTGCAAGCGCAGGGTCGTCGTAAGAAGCCCACAGGTCTAGTTTCACAAAAAGCCAATTCAATTTCAGGGAGAAGGTTAGTTCATGAAGAAACTTTGGTTAATTTTTATCGCGATCTTTATCGCATCATTCGCCGTCCTCGGTTGGGTCGGCACCGAAATCTTTCGCCAGGCGCCGCCGATCCCGCGCGAAGTCGTCACGACCGATGGCAAAGTTCTGCTGTCCGGCGACGACATTCAAAACGGACAGAACGTTTGGCAGGCAATGGCCGGCATGGAGATGGGCTCAATTTGGGGCCACGGTTCTTACGTCGCGCCTGACTGGACAGCGGATTATCTGCACAACGAATCGTTACTGATTCTCGATCAGTGGTCGCAGAAGGATTTCGGCAAGCCCTACAACAACGCGCCATCCGAACAGCAGGCGATGCTGCGGCAGCGTTTGCAGGACATGATGCGTAAGAACACCTACGACGCATCAACGGGACGGCTGACGATCGATCCGGTGCGGGCGCAAGCATTCGAGACGAACTTGCAACGCTAATCGAAGCTCTTCACCGAAGGCAGCAGCGACTATGCGATTCAAAAGAACGCGCAATCTGATCCCACTAAGCTTCGGCAATTAAGCGCTTTCTTCTTCTG
Source organism: Acidobacteriota bacterium (assembly GCA_021323895.1). Taxonomy (GTDB): domain Bacteria; phylum Acidobacteriota; class Blastocatellia; order Pyrinomonadales; family Pyrinomonadaceae; genus UBA11740. The sequence continues at coordinate 4,541 of JAJPKD010000059.1, forward strand.
GACTTCATGGGCGTCGGCGACAAATCGCCCGGGCAACACGATCTCTTACACGAGCAATTTTCCCTCTGAGCCGCTGGTCGGCAACACCGCGACGTGTAGCGCTGTAGTTTGGACAGGCGTCAGCGTCATCATGCTCATCGCCGGCATCGGCTGGATGGTTTGGTTTTATGCCAGCCGCCGCGAAGAAGTCGTTTCGAGCGAAATTCCAGATCGTGATCCACTGATCGGCGTGAAACTTTCTCCTTCACAGAAAGCGACGGTGAAGTACTTCATCGTGGTCACGCTGCTCTTCCTCTTGCAAATTGTGATGGGGATGATCACGGCGCACTACGGCGTTGAAGGCCAGGGCTTCTATGGAATTCCGCTCGCAGAATATCTGCCGTATGTCGTCTCGCGCACGTGGCACACGCAGCTCGGCATCTTTTGGATCGCGACTGCGTGGTTGGCGTCGGGACTTTTCATCGCACCGTTCATCTGCGGCTACGAACCGAAGTATCAGAAGCTCGGCGTCGATGTTCTCTTCGGCGCTCTGTTGGTTGTAGTCCTCGGATCGATGGGCGGCCAGTGGCTGTCGGTGATGCACAAACTGCCCGGCAGCCTCTGGTTCTACTTCGGACACCAGGGTTACGAATACGTTGACCTCGGCAGAGTTTGGCAAGCGGCACTCTTCGTTGGTTTGCTGCTCTGGCTTTTCCTGATTGCTCGTAGTGCGATTCCGGCAATGAAGCAGAAAGGTACCGCGAAGTCGCTCGTCATTCTTTACTTTCTATCGACGACCGGCATCGCGCTTTTCTACAGCCCCGGCCTGTTCTGGGGAATGAAGTCGCACATCTCAGTCGTTGAGTATTGGCGCTGGTGGGTCGTTCACCTTTGGGTGGAAGGCTACTTTGAAGTTTTCGCGACCGTGGTCATCGCTTATCTGTTTGCGCGGCTCGGCGTGATTCAAGCTGAAAGCGCGGCGCAGGCTTCTTTGATGTCCGGCGCGATCTATTTGACTGGCGGCATCATCGGTACGCTGCACCACTTGTACTTCGCGGGCACGCCGACGGTGGCGCTCGCGTTTGGATCAGTCTTCAGCGCGCTGGAAATCGTCCCGCTGTTGCTGGTCGGTTACGAAGCGGTCGCGAACATTCGGCGCTCGAAAGCAAAGCCGTGGCTCAAGCAATATCGCTGGGTCGTTTCGTTCTTCGTAGCGGTGGCGTTTTGGAACTTGGTCGGCGCGGGCATCTTCGGCTTCATGATCAATCCGCCGATCGCGCTCTACTACATGCAGGGCCTCAACACGACGGCAGTGCACGCGCACGGCGCGCTCTACGGCGTGTACGGAACATTGGGACTTGGTCTGATGTTGTTCTGCCTGCGCGCAATGAAGCCCGACGTCATCTGGAAACAGAAACCGATCTGGCTCGCGTTCTGGGCGATCAATATCGGCATGATGCTGGAGATAGTTCTCAGCCTTCTGCCGGTAGGCTTGCTCCAAACCTATCAGTCTGTGGCCAACGGCTACTGGTCAGCGCGCAGCGCTGAATTCATGCAAGGCGGTCTGATGCAGAAACTCCGCTGGATGCGAATGATCGGCGACACTGTGTTTGCTGTCGGCGCAATTTCGTTCGTGTACTTCGCGCTCGACTTGATGTTGCGCCGGCGCGCGAAGGTCACGGTTCCCGCGCCCGTGGTAATAGAACCAGCGTAATGGCCGTGAACGAACAAGCGGTAACTACTCATCAACCTCCGCAGGCCCGCAATGGCGTGCGGCTTAAGAGCATAGCCCTGCCCGCCGAACATGGCGGGTGGGGCTTTGTATTCGAGCCCGTAGTGCTCGGGCTATTGCTGGCTCCCTCGGCCGCAGGATTCTATCTAGCGTTGAGCGCCGTCGGATTTTTTCTCGCGCGTCATCCACTGACGTTGGTGGTGTTAAGTCGCAAACGTCAGTCGCCGCGAACTGCGTTGGCGAAGCGATTCGCGCTTCTATATCTCGCAATCGGCGCGACCTCGTTTGTCGCGGCAGTTGTCTTTACTCAACGCTCTTTCATTCTGCCGCTGCTGATCGCGGCGCCGCTGGCAAGCATTCAAGTGGCGCACGATTGGAGCGGACGACGCCGCGTCCTGCTGTCCGAACTGGCGGGGGCGATCGCGATTTCGTCACTAGCAGCGGCGATTGCTCTTTCCGGCGGATTCCCAAAGGCGGCGAGCTTCGCGCTCTGGGCCATCATGATCGCGCGCGCCCTGCCGTCGATTCTCTACGTGCGAGCTATCCTGGACAAGTTGCACAAACGATTAGCATCGCCTCTGCCGATGTTGTTCGCTCATGCGCTGGCGGTCATTGCCGTGGCGATCATCTCTCGCGCAGCAGTTCCCGCCGTGGCAATTGCCGCAATGGTGACTTTGCTGGTTCGAGCTTCAATCGTCTTCGCAGTCGCCCCGCGAATTCAGTTGACCGCCAAGCAGCTCGGCTTCAGCGAAATCGCTTTCGGGGCAATCACTGTTTTCACGGTGATATTTGGATACGGATTCGGCATCTAGGAAGCAGACGCCCGAAAAGCCAAAAACAAACCAATGCACCGCGACGTACTAGTAAGCGAGCCATGCCCGTTATCTTCGTGCTCTTCTTCCGCTCGTGGATGCTGCTTGCTTACGCGGCGGTCTTCCTTCTGATCACGCTTCTGTTGGTCGTCGTGGTTGAAGAGCCCGTTCTGCGGCGCATGTTCGGCAAAGAATACCAAACCTATTGCGCGCGCATTCATCGCTGGCGGCCAACTCGCCCTCGTTCGTTTTAGGAAAATCTTATGGGTGCCTTGCTGCTGGTTGGACTGCTGTTCCTGATTATTGGCGTTGGGCTCTTAATCGGCGGAATCGTTGCGTTCGTAAAGCAAACGCGGAAAGACGCGCGCAGCGTTTCGGCAACCGGACGGGTCATCAATCTCGAAAGAAGAGTATTCAATCCCGGCAGGGCGGGCGTCTATTGCCCGGTCGTCCAGTTCACCGCCTCTGATGGACAAGTAATTCAGTTTGAATCCGCGTTTGGAACGATGCCTGCCAGCCATAGCATCGGGCAAACAATCGCCGTTAAGTACGACCCCGCGAACCCGCGCGCCGCGGAAGTTGACTCAGCGGTGGCTAACTGGTTCGCACCCGGATGCATGGCTTTGATGGGAGTGGCTTTTCTGCTGATGGGTTTTGTTTTCGTGGTGATGTCGATCTTGGTAATAGCCAATCAACCGAACTGAGGCGGTCCGTGTCATTGCGCACGAAACCATTTCGAGTTTTGACTTCGGTGCCCCACACTTCTCCGCGACACAAATAAACCGACTGATTCCGCTCTATGCAAACGTGCGGCTGCTTGTTGTATCATCGCGCGCAAATTTTCAGTGTCGAGGATCCTGATGAAAAGAACCTTTGTCTCCGCTCTTGTTCTCTCCTTTTTTCTTATCAGTGTTTCCGCCCAAACGAAGCAGCCGGCAACAGATGACTACAACTCAATCTTCAAAGCGCTGAAGTGGCGATCGATTGGGCCGTTTCGTGGTGGACGATCGAATTGTGCAACCGGAGTTGTCGGCGATCCTAAGACTTATTACATGTGCACCGTCGGCGGCGGGCTTTGGAAGACGGATGACATGGGCCTTACCTGGCGGAATGTTTCGGATGGCTTCTTCAAGACCGGAACGATCGGCGCGGTGGCCGTCGCGGAAAGCGATCCGAACGTCGTTTATGTCGGGATGGGCGAGCATGCGGTCCGCGGCGTGATGACGTCTTCGGGCGACGGCGTTTACAAATCAACCGATGCGGGAAAGACGTGGAAGAAGATTGGCCTCGACGAGACGCGGCACATCTCGCGCATCGTCATCGATCCAAAGAATCCGAACATAGTCATCGTCGCGGCTCAGGGCGCGCTTTACGCTCCGAACAAGGAGCGGGGCCTCTTCAAATCGACCGACGGCGGCGCGACCTGGAAGAACGTTCTGTTCGTCAACGATAAGACAGGCGCGGCGGAACTATCGATGGATATGACTAACCCGCGGATTCTGTATGCCGCGATGTGGGAGCATGGCCGTTTGCCGTGGCGAGTGATCAGCGGCGGTCCGGGCAGCGGTCTATACAAATCTACCGACGAAGGCGAAACCTGGGAGCGGATGAAAGATGGCTTGCCGGAGGAGATGGGCAAGATGGCGATTGCCGTCAGCCGCTCGAATCCGGAAAAAGTCTACGCGCTGATCGAAAGCGACTCGAACAAAGAGGCGGGCGGGCTGTTCGTGTCGAATGACACGGGCAAAAAGTGGAGCCGCATCACGAACGATCATCGGCTGCTGCAACGCGCCTGGTATTACATCGAACTCTTCCTCGATCCGAAAAACGACGACACGATTTATGTGATGAGCGCGCCGGCGCTCCGCTCGACTGACGGCGGCCGGACCTGGGAAAACCTCGGCGGCACACACGGGGATTTTCACGACCTCTGGATCAATCCTGACAGCCCGCAGAACATGATCATTTCCAATGACGGCGGCTCGGCGATTAGCTTCAATGGTGGCAAGACGTGGACTTCACAGTACAACGAACCAACCGGTCAGTTTTATCGCATCAATGTCGATAATCAATTTCCGTATCGCATCTATGGCGGGCAGCAGGACAACACTTCGGTCTCGATCGCGAGTCGCGAACTAGGAAGCGGCGGAATCACAAACGCGAGTTGGACTCCATCAGCCGGCGGCGAGAGCGCGTTTCTCGCGTTCGATCCAAATGATCCGAAGCTGGTGTTAGGTGGAAGTTATCAGGGAACGATCGAAGTGCTGAACGTCAACGCCAAAGGCTCAACACAAATCATGGAGGCGCCCATCCAATATCTCGGCATGGATGCGAAGGATATCAAGTATCGTTTCAACTGGAACGCGCCAATTGTCTGGGACCCGCACGAATCCGCGACCTTCTATCACGGAGCTCAGTTGGTTCTGAAGACAACTGATTGGGGCAAGACCTGGAAAGAAATTTCGCCTGACCTGACGCGCAACGAGAAAGAAAAGCAGGGTCGCGCCGGTGTTCCCTACACGAACGAAGAAGTCGGCGCTGAGAATTACGGCACGCTGGCCTACATTGCTGTTTCGCCTCACGAGAAAGGTGTGATTTGGACGGGCAGCGACGATGGTTTCGTGCAACTGACTCGCGATGGTGGCGCGACTTGGAAGAACGTCACGCCGGCTGGGCTGCAGGAATGTCTCGTCAACGCGATTGAAGTCTCACCGCATGACAAAGGCACTGCGTACATTGCGACTACGCGCTACAAATTCAACGATCACCGGCCGGGACTTTACAAGACGACGGATTACGGCGCGCACTGGACGAAGATCGATAACGGCATTCCCGCGAATGCGTTCACGCGCGTCGTGCGCCAAGACGACGTGCGCAAAGATCTTCTGTTTGCAGGCACCGAACTCGGTCTGTTTATTTCATGGGACGGCGGCAATCACTGGTCTCCGTTTCAATTGAACTTGCCGATCACTCCGATAACCGACCTGCGGGTGTACAAAGGAAATCTGATCGCAGCGACCTCAGGACGCGCGTTCTGGATCCTCGATGACTTGAACGTGCTGCGTCAGTACAAGTCGAACGCGCCGGCATTTGGGCTCTACCAGCCTTCTGGTGCTTATCTGGTGAACGCCTCGAGCGAACTCGATGGCACGAGCGAAGAATTCAAAGGCGCGAATCCCTATCGCGGCGTCAATCCTGCGAGCGGTGTGGTCATTTACTACAACCTGCCGGAGCTGAAGAAGGACGATCAGATTTCGATGGAGATCAAAGACGCGGACGGAAATGTTGTGCGCACCTTTACTTCAAAAGCTGATGAGAAGGCGAAGCAATGGGAAGGCGCGCCTAAACCCGACCCGCGCTTGCCGAAGAACAAAGGCTTGAATCGATTCGTGTGGGACATGCGCTACCAGACAATGCCCGGCGTCCCGGATGTTGACATGGAAGTTAGCTTCGCCGGACACAAAGCGTCGCCGGGAAAATATTCGATCACTCTGAAGTTTGGCGCGCAGACTGCTTCGACCGAAGCAGAGATTCTCGCGAACCCGCTCTATCCGACGGATGCGGCGACATACCGGGAATATCACCAGACAATGTTGAGCAGGGAGAATGAACTGACGACCATGCATCGCATGGTGAACGATCTTTATGACAAGCAGAAGCAGTTGGAATCGCTGATCAATTCAATTCCGGCAGGCAACAAGTACGACGCGCTGAAGAAGGACGCTGAGGCGCTGCTCACGAAAATGAAAGCCTGGGATGAAGATATGATTCAGCGCAAGTCGAAGGCCTACGACGACGTTGAGAATTTCCCGAACAAATTCACCGCGAATTACTTGTTCCTAATCAACGCAACAGAGAGCGACATTCCGAAGGTAAATCAGCCATCGCTCGATCGCATGAAAGAACTGAACGCGCAGTGGGCGATTTTGAAAGCTCGCGCTAATGAGTTTAATGACCGCGACATTCCGGCGTTGAACAAGAAGATGTGGGATGCGGGGCTGGGCGCTATCTGGAGGTTTTAAGCCACACTCTGCTCAACATCAGACTTCTACTTTTTTGCCGCCGATGTGCCGCGCATCACGTCGCGCAATTTTCCGCAGTGATACGTTTGCCGTGTAATTCGATCATCTTTCCGTCGAATTAAGGAGTAATCATGGCTTACAAAATCATTGAAGACTGTATTAACTGTGATGCTTGTCTCCCCGAATGTCCGAACGGCGCGATCTACAAAGGTGGCGACGAGTGGCGCTTTTCCGATGGCACCGATCTGAAAGGCATGATCGAAGTGCAGAGCGTTTCGGTCGATGCCGATGCACCACAAAGCGCGAAGGCCGACGACTATTACTACATCGTCAGCGAGAAATGCACTGAGTGTGTCGGCTTTTTTGACGAGCCGCGTTGCGTCAGCGTTTGCCCGGTCGATTGTTGTATCTCTGACCCTGACTTCGTTGAGACGCCGGAAGTCTTGCTCGCGAAACAGCAGACGATGCACTTAAACGCGTAGCGTCATTCTCGCTTCGGCTCTTCAAATACAGGGGTTTCCCCATGGCCGTCTCTACGGTTTGCTTATCAGACTGTTGAGACGGCCAAATGATTCAGGCCTCTCACTCCGAAGCTCTTGCTGGGTAAAGCTGCTCACCGTCAGCGGCAAAATTTCGCAAACACAAAAATAGCTCAGTAGAACACCCGTTCTGTGCATCCAGTTAGCACGGCAAGCTTGGGCACGACCATTGCTGAAATCAGAATCAGTGACAATCATTCGCGAAACGATTTGTCGCAAGCGAGGGCAAAGAGATGAGGATTCTGATCGCCATTGACGGTTCCCCTTTCAGCGATGCGGCGCTGGATGAAGTCGCCGGCCGGCCCTGGCCGAAAGGCTCTGAGATTATGATCGTGAGTGCGTACGAATTGCCGGTGGCGGCCACGCCGGAAGTTTGGGCGGTGCCTGGCGCTTACTACGAACAACTTGAGAGCGCCATTACCGCGCACGCAAACTCGATCATCAATTGCGCCATTTCAAAACTGCGGAAGGCCTTGCCCTCTGACATAACGATTAAGGGAAAAGCAGTTGCCGGTTCTCCGAAGCGAGTCATCTTGGACGAGGCTAACAATTGCAATGCAGACTTAATCGTGGTCGGCTCGCATGGTTATCCTGCATGGGAGCGGTTATTACTCGGATCGGTTTCGCAGGCGGTGGTTTCGCATGCGAAGTGTTCGGTCGAGGTTGTGCGGCATACTCATCCAGTGGCGTTGTTGAATTAAGCGATCAATCGATGGCTGCCCTTGATTTGCTCATGCAGGACCTTACGAATTAGCTGGCAAGCCTGCTTCACTTCGGGCATGGCGAGCGAGCAATAGATTTGCTTGCCATTGCGACGGGTAGCGACGACGCCGGCGGATTTCAGAATCGCCAGGTGTTGAGAAATCCCCGTCTTGGAAATTCCCATAGTTTCCTGCAACTGTGACACGCCCTGCTCGCCCTGCCCCAGCAGATCGAGAATCTGTAAACGCGCCGGATGCGCGAACGCTTTGCAGATACGGGCCTGACGCTCGAAGATTTCCGATTCGATACTCCGTTTGACCTTGTTCTTTGCCATTGGTGAAAAGAGAGCAGGGCGAGTGGTTTCAGAGACTGGTCGCTCCGGTCGTCGCCCTGCCTGCTTTTGCGTCTCCTTTCCTATTTTTCGGCAGTCGATTGCGACTTCATCGGATTGCCCGGATATCCGAGCGCTTTCCAATCAAACCGGCCATGCTGCCCATGACAAGCGATGCAGCGGAGAGCATTCTCCGCCGGTTGCACGCCGTGAAAGATCCCCATGTAGCGCGTCGTGTCGGCCCAAGTGTACTGCGCATTGTCGATGCCGTACATCTCTTTAGCGGCGCTCTTCACGGCCGGATCGATCTTTCCATCAGGAAAGAATTGCTCGACCGTGATCGGAATGATCCAGTTCTTCCCGGTTAGCAATGGCAGCTTCGCTTTATGAACCTTGAAAGCGAAGATCTTCGACTTCGGATCATCACGCGAGCCTTGCGGCACCATCATTCCCACTGAACCATCCGCTAAACGCATCGCGGCCTCGCCGGGCAATTGCGCTTTGGTCATGCCGTTGAACCATGCGTACACCGGCGTAACGTCTTTCTGCAAAGTGATCGTGGCCGTGTAACGGTTCGTCTGTTCATTGAAGAGCGGCGTTGACCAATCGCGCACCATGTCCGTCGGTTCTTCGCGCGCAAAGCTCGGAATGTGACAGACCGTGCAGTTGATCCGCTTGGCGTGACGATTCAGCGCCTCCATTTTGTGCGGCGCTGAGGTGTGGCAGCCGCCGCTGTCGCACGTCAACGGATTGTTTGGCATGTCTGAACCCGAAAGATCGGCGCCGCGACCTCGGACGTGGTGGTCCGATCCGGCATGGCAGGAAACGCACTGCATGTTCTTGCTGGTGCTAGCCATGTGCACGTCAAAGTCGCGATCAGGATCAGCAAGTTTGTATTCGATGTCGCCGCGCTTGTAATTCGGTCCGCCGCCTGACGCCGCGTGACAACGCAAACACATTGCGCGCGTCGGCAGCGAGATACGCTTCGCCACCGAATCCAGACCCTCAACGTTGTTCCAAAGAATTGGTCGCCATTGAAAGCCGCCTTTGTCATCGGAATAAAGGTCGCGCCGGTAGCCGCTTGCATGACACATCAGGCAATCGATGTTTTCGAGTTGCGCCTGACTCATCTTGTCTGAAGGCAACAACCCGCGACCTGCGTGACAAGCGGAACAACCACGGCTGATTACATCTCCGCGCGAATTCTTGACCAGCCCGATCCAATTTCCGGTCGGGCTGGTGCAAAAATCATTTATCGTGTTCAGCTTTCCCAGTTGCTTGCCGCCGGCATTGACGATGTTCGGCGCCGGTCCGCGCCACTGGTAATGCTGCGAATGAAAAAATGACTCGGCCTGTTTCTGGTGACACTCCAGACAGGTCTTCGTGCCCTCGTAATGACTGAAGTATTCGGCGTGCGCGTATTGCTTTTCAGTTTGCGCCTGAGCCAAACCAACCACGAGGCCGAGTATCAAGAGAGTGAAGATGAATTTGCTTCTCATCATCCCTCCTCAGAAGCGCGTGATCATGCTGAGCGTGAACATCTGCGCTTTCTTGTAAGTCGGAAAGCCAAGTATCGGATTCGAATCGAGCAGCTTCGGCGAGCCCACGTGCCAACCCGATCCCGAATACTTGTAGTTGTAGTACATATAATCCGCCTTCACGATGAAACGGCTGTTGATCCGGTGCGTCAGATAAGTCTCGAACACATCGCCGCGCGTGTTCGTCTTCGGCGAGATGATGTCGTCTTCGGCCTGCGCGAAGTTGAACCAGTACTTGCTGCCGTGATTGAACTCGAACCCGGCTTTGGTTTTGTCTTCGTTCTTGAAGCTGTAACGCGCGCCGACGTACATCATGTAACCGTTGTGATTCACGGGCGTCTCAAACGGATCTGAACCAAGCCCGCCAAACAGCGTCGTCAATCCATTAGGTCTCAGCCCAACGTAGTTCAAGCTGCCGAACACGTCCCATTGGCCAAACTTCCTGGTCAGGTTAATGCCCGCCAGGTTCATGTTTCCGAGATTCGTCGAAGGCGTAAACCGCATGATGACCGGAGCACCAACTGTGTCGCCCGTGAGCGGATTGTTCGGGAGCACGACGAGTCCATTAAATCCGTCGGTCACGTCGAAGGCTCGCGCGATCGTCAGTTGCACCAAGCTCTTATCGGTCGTCCATAGATCGAGGTTGCCTCCGGCGAAATGCACGTCCTTCAGACGGTCTTCCGGCCGCTTCAACAGATCGCCATTGCCGAATCCCGATTCGTATCCCAGTCCATAACAGAACCTGAACACGGAATTCTTGCCCAGGTGATAGCCAAAAGTAAGTCCGTCGAATTGATAGTTGATGAGAGCGCCGGAAGGTGTGCCGCCGCGCAATTCATCATCGCGATAATTCATTGGAGGGCCATCCGTCGAAGGCCGTCGTCCGATCGACAGGAAGAAATTCGATCCGCCGATCTTGTTCCAGGTGAAGTACGCGCGTTCGACGCGAATCATGTCGCCACTGGGAACGCCGGCAGTTGTGCCATCGACGTTCAGCGAAGTTGGTTGTCCGTTGAAGGTCTGCACGCCGGTCGAATCGCCGAATACTTTGTACATGCTGAGGCGCGCCGTCACGCTGACATTCTCAGAAATCGGCGCTTCCAGTCTGAGCCGGAAACGATTCGTGTAAAGAATCTTGTTGTCAGCTTTGTAAGTAGGAACAAATGTTGACGGCATCAGCATGTTGAATAACTGCTGTTGCATTTGCGGCGAAAACTGACCCATCGCCGTCTTCAACTTGTCGAACGTCATGTTGTCAGTGAAGTATTTATAATCGCCGTAGTGTGTCGCCACCGCGTTGTTGATTTCGTTGACGCTCATCGGCGGCCGGCCTAATACGTTCATGGCGAACATGCTTTTGACGACCAGGTTCTGCAGCATCATGCCGTCAAAGTGCGCCGGTACAGTGCCCTTGATCGAATGCGCTTCAAAGCGATAGTCACCGCCAAATCGTACCTTCGATAGTGCGCTGTCGCGTTCCTGCTTGGTTACGCGTTGGTCAAGTTCTTTCACCTTCGCTTGAGTGTCGGCTGCCGCTGGCTGTTCCTGTTGTTTCTTTTCCTGCGCGGCTAGACGTTCTTCCATCGCAGTGAGCATCTTGCGCATTTGCTCGACCTCGGCGCGAAGTTGCTCTGTTTCAGTTTGGGGTTTTTGAACCGATTGATTGGATTGGCCTGTGGTGTCTGGCGGTGTGCTCTGGGCCCAGGCCACCGGCGCAGAGAACAAAAGAATTACGAAGAGGCTATAAATTAATTTATGCATGTGGTGCCCCTCCTTTCCGGGGAAGCGAAGCGGCTTCGGAAATCATTCGCCGCTACAAGTTTGCGGCTGTTCCGAATCTGCCGCGTGGTCAACTGCAAATTTCTCGATAGCTTTCAGTTGCTCGGGCGTTAGCATCTCGAGCAGTTTCTGGTTCATGCCCGGCATGCTTGCGTTTTTGTGTGCCGGCACGAGCTTGTTCTTGAAAAAAATTTTCCACTGATCCTGCGTCAAACTCATTGGGCTGTACTCTCCGCTCGCAGAACCTTTTTCGTGGCACACGCGGCAATTCTGTTTGTAGAGATCTTTGCCGCTCTTGCTCTGGGCCGTCGTCGATCCGCTTAACGCGAACGTCAACATCAGCAGACAGAGGGATGCTGTGGCCAATGAGACGAGCAAAGTTGGTTTAGTTACGCTCATGTCTTCCTCCTTTCCTATGTCGATTATTGAACGCAGCGAGAAAAACTTGGGCGAATCGCTGTCCCTAATTTAGCAATAGCAGGGCCAGTCGGTCGCGCTCTTTTACGGCACGCGCATCGTCGCAGCAAGCGTCTCAGAATCGGCGGGTTTTTGGCGTATTTGAACCAAAACAGCTAGGGCCTGGAGCTTTCAGCCTCGGTTCATAGCGCGTGAAAAATGCGCAATTACACTCACACAGTTGCGGAATCTTGCAACTGTGCAACCTGCGAATCATTGAGTTTGCTGTGAAGTTCGGCGCCCGGGTGGCGGGAATGGTGATTGCTATTCAACTGCAGCAGGGAGGTCTATTTCGCCAATGACCATCGAACGTTATTTGAGACTGATCGCGGGCCTTTTCGTCCTGCTCACAGTGCTGCTCGGTTATTTCTTCAGCCCCTACTGGTTTCTGTTCACCGGATTCGTGGCGCTCAACCTGATTCAATCGGCCTTCACCAACTGGTGCCCGATGATGACCTTTCTGCGCAAGCTCGGCGCGAAGAACGAAGGGCAAAGGGCATAGAACGAACCGCGATGTCGAAAAAGTCCGGTCGAATGAAAATTGTTTCCTTCGTTTTAGGCATTGTTCTGCTCGCCGGATCGCTGTCGAAAGTTGGCTTGGCGCAAAACGATGCCACTCAAACGGGGCCGCTTTCGCTTTCGCGCGCAGTCGAAATTGCCTTGCAGAGAAATCCCGCTACAAAAGTCACAGCCGCCGGGCGCGCCATGGCTGACGCTGAGTTACGCGAAGCGCGCACCGGACGGTTCCCTCTGTTGCAGGCTTCTGAGAATTTCACCGCGAGCAACAATCCGGTCTTTGTGTTCGGGAGTTTGTTGGAACAGGGCAGATTCACCACAAAGAATTTCGATCTGAACTCGCTCAATCATCCATCGTCGCTGAGCAACTTTCGTTCGGCGGTAACGCTGCAGGTGCCAATTTTCGATCAGCGTTTGACCGAGACGCGGGTAAAGCAGGCGCGAATCAAAACGGGGCAAGCGGATCTGCAAGCCGATCGGGTCGAGCAGCAGCTTCGCTTTGAAGTCGTTCGCAGCTACTACGGTTTGTTGCTGGCTCAGGCGCGGCTGAATGTCGCTGATGAAGCTGTTAAGACCGCAGAAGCCGACGTGAAGCGCGCGCGCGACATGTTCGAGAGCGGGCTGGTGGTTCATTCCGATCTGCTCGCGGCTGAAGTTCAGTTGTCGGAATTTCGGCAACAGAAAATTCAGGCGAACGGCGAGGTGGTAACTGCGATCGCGGCATTGAACACTGCGCTCGGCCTGCCAACGGAATCATCACAGCAGCTGTCGGGTCAGCTCAGCGAAAAAAATTTCACCGTCGAATCGATTGAAGCGCTGCGCGCGCAGGCCTTGCAGAACCGCGCTGATTATCAGATCGCGATCTTGTCAACGCATGCCAGCGCAGCGCAGGTGCGCGGCGCTCGCGGCGAATGGTTGCCGCGGGTCGATGCCTTCGTCACCGCCGGGGCCAGCAGCCATTATTTTGCCGGCGGCAGTGGCGACTACGCAGCGGGCGCCAGCGTCACCTTCAATGTTTTCGATGCCGGCCGCAAGGCGCGCATCGACCAGGCGCACGCTGCGGAATCGATGGCGAATGCGCAAGCCGAGCAACTCGCAAATCAGATTCGCTTCGAAGTCGTGCGCACTTTTCAGCAATACGTTTCAGCGCGCGAGCGTTTGGCCGTCGTTGCCCAAGTCGAAGCGCAAGCGACGGAAACTCTGCGCATCGTTCAAGACCGCTATCACGCGGGACTCACGACAATCACTGAGTTGCTACGCGCTGAGACCGCATTAGTCCGCGCGCGTTCGGATGTGCTTAACGCTCGCTACGATCAGTACGTTGGTTACGCGAACGTAATGCTCGCGATTGGTCAGTTGAAGGACGTTGCAGCGTTTGGTTCTTGATGGTGGAGGTTGTTCATGAAACGAATGTTATTGATTGCCACTCTTGTCGTATCGTTCCTCGTCATCGCCTGCTCGAAAAAGCCTGAGACTTCGCAACTATCGCCAATCGTTCAGGGCGCGAAGATCGAAACAGTCAAGACATCCTCCGTGGATGACTATTACGAAGCGGTCGGCACAGTGCGCGCGAAAACCAGCAGCGTTGTCGCAGCGCGCATTATGGGAAACATCGTCAGTCTGCGCGTGCGCGAAGGCGACCGCGTCCGGACCGGACAAACTTTAGTCGAGATCGAGAATCGTGATGCGCCAGTACAGATTCAAAAGGCACAGGCGGGCGTGCGCGAATCGAATGATGCGCTCGAGGAAGCCGAGCGAAATATTCGCGCGGCTGAATCAGCGCGGGCGGCTGCACGAGCGAATGAATCGCTGGCGTCATCAACGTTCAATCGTTACCAGGAGTTGTTCAATCGGCAATCAGTCAGCCCACAAGAGTTCGATGAAGTGCGAACGAAAATGGAAATCGCGATGGCTGAAACTCAGCGGGCTGAGCGAATGCTGCAAGCTGCGCGCGCACGTCAGAATCAGATGCTCGGTCGCATCGATCAGGCGAGAGCCGACGTGTCGAATGCGCGCATCTATGCGGGCTATTCACGGATCGCGTCGCCGATCAGCGGGGTCGTGGTAGCGAAGAATGTCGATGTCGGATCGATGGCCACGCCCGGCGCGCCGTTGCTGACGATCGAAAACGATGCGAACTACCAGCTAGAAGTCTCGGTCCAAGAATCGCAACTCAACAAAATTCATCTCGGCGATCAGGCGCGCGTTACGATCGAAGCGCTCGGCAATCAGGAACTGACTTGTTCAGTCGTCGAGATCGTTCCCACGGCCGATCCCAACAGCCGCAGCTATACCGTCAAATTGAGTTTGCCAAACGTCACCCCTCAGCAATTGCGTTCCGGTCTTTACGGTAAAGCCCGATTCATTAGCGGCGCGCGCAACGTTCTGTCCGTTCCTTGGAAGGCGATCACTCAAAACGGCCAGCTCGTCAGCGTGTTCGTCGTCGACACTTCCGGCACTGCGCGCATGCGTCTGATCACAACGGGAGAGAAGATTGGTGATCGAGTCGAAGTCCTCTCTGGCTTGAATGACGGCGAGCAAATCGTCAGCGAAATCTTCTCTCAACTTAAAGACGGACCTCGCGTGCGCGAAGGACAGCAGGTCGCCGCCAAACAATGAAAGACTCACTCGGCATCGCCGGCAAATTCGCGCGAGCGTTCATCGATTCGAAGCTCACGCCGCTGATCATTTCGGCATCGATCCTGCTCGGCGTCGGCGCGGTGCTGCTGCTGCCGCGCGAAGAAGAGCCGCAGATCATCGTGCCGATGATCGACGTGTTCGTGCAGATGCCGGGCGCTTCGGCGAAAGAAGTAGAAGAACGCGTCACCAAGCCGATGGAGAAGCTGCTCTGGGAAGTGCCCGGGGTCGAGTACATCTATTCGACTTCATCGCCGGGCCAGTCGATGGCTGTGGTTCGTTTCTATGTAGGCCAGAACGAAGAGGCCGCGATCGTTCGGCTGAACCAGAAGATGTCGGCGAACATCGATCTGATTCCGCCGGGCGCGGGTCCGCCAATCGTCAAGCCGCGGTCGATCGATGATGTGCCGATTCTCGCGCTGACGCTTTCGAGCGCACGTTACGATCACCTCACGTTGCGGCGTGTCGCCGCGCAACTCCACGATCAAATCAAAGAAGTCGCCGACGTTTCCGAAGTGAAGATCATCGGCGGACAGCGAAGCCAAATTCGCGTGACGCTGGACGAAGCGCGGATGGCGGCCTTCAACGTCGCGCCAGCGAACATCGTCCCGCTGCTTCAACAAGCAAATCGGCAAACGCAGTCCGGGAGTTTCGCCAGCGGTAACCGCGAATTTCTCGTTGAGACTGGCGGCTTTCTGCATTCTGCGGAAGACGTCGGCAACGTCGTCATCGGCAATTTCAACAATCGTCCCGTCTATCTCCGCGACGTCGGTCGCATTGAAGACGCTGCGGAAGAGGCGAGTGATTATGTGTTCTATGGAACTGGACCGGCCGTGTCGGAACCGCCAGCGGCCCTGTCAGAACCCGGAGCGGTAGCGACGGGATCAAGTGTACTCCCAGCCGTCACCCTCTCAATTTCCAAGCGCAAAGGGACGAACGCGATCACCGTCGCCGATCACGTGCTGGAAAAAGTTGAGCAACTCGAAGGCTCGTTGATTCCTGGCGATGTGCACGTCGCGACGACGCGAAACTACGGCGAGACGGCAGCGGAAAAATCGAACGAGCTTTTGCTGCATATGATGATCGCGATCCTTTCCGTTTCAGTGCTGATTTGGCTGGCGCTGGGACTGCGCGAATCGGGCATCGTGGCAACGGCCATTCCGGTTACCTTGGCGCTGACGCTCGCGGTTTTCTATTTCTATGGTTACACGTTGAATCGCATCACGCTCTTCGCGCTGATCTTTTCGATTGGCATCTTGGTCGATGACGCGATTGTCGTGGTTGAGAACATGGCGCGTCACTATGCGTTGCCGGAAAACTGCAATCGCTCGCGGATCGATATTGCGATTGAAGCCGTCGCTGAAGTTGGCAATCCGACGATCCTCGCGACGTTCGCGGTCATCGCTGCGATTCTGCAGATGGCGTTCGTCAGTGGCTTGATGGGGCCATACATGCGGCCGATTCCGGTCGGCGCGTCGGCGGCCATGGTCTTTTCGCTGCTCGTGGCTTTCATTGTCACGCCGTGGGCCAGCCTGCGTTTGCTCAAACGCCACTCGAAGCACGAATCGGAAACCAAAGAAGGATGGACGACGCGTCTTTATCGACGCGTGATGGGGAACCTGATCCATCAGGCGAAGTGGCGCTGGGGATTTCTCGGACTTGTCGCACTGCTGCTGATCGCTTCGTTCTCGCTCGTACTGTTGAAGCTCGTGCGCGTGAAGATGCTGCCGTTCGATAACAAGAGCGAATTCCAGGTCATCATCGACATGCCGGAAGGTTCGACGCTGGAACAGACGGCAGCAGTCACTCACGAGATTTCTGATTACGTTCGCACCGTGCCCGAGGTGACTGACTATCAGATGTACGTCGGGACGGCGTCGCCTTACAACTTCAATGGACTGGTGCGCCACTATTTTCTGCGGCGCGGGCCGAACGTCGCTGACATTCAAGTCAATTTAGTCGCGAAAGGCGATCGAAAAGCGCAGAGTCACGACATCGCTAAGCGCGTGCGTCCGCAGATTCAGCAGATTGCCGCGAAGTATCAGGCGCGCGTGAAAGTTTCGGAAACCCCGCCCGGCCCGCCGGTTTTGCAAACTCTGGTCGCTGAAATTTACGGCCCGGATTACCAGCGACAGATCGAAGTTGCTCGGCAGGTCCGCGAAGTACTCGATCGAACGCCCGGAGTTGTCGATGTCGATTCGTACATCGAAGACGAGCAGACGAAATATCAGTTCGTGGTCGATAAAGAAAAGGCCGCGCTCAACGGCGTGTCTGCCGAACAAGTCTCATCAACGCTGCGAATCGCGGTTGACGGAATGAACGTTGGCCTCGCGCATCAGCCGCAGGAAAAGGAAGATGTGCCGATCACTCTGCGGCTGCCGCTCGCGAATCGTTCGAGCGTTGACGATCTCAAGCGAATCAAAGTCATCGGCGAGCGCGCCAATCTGGTGCCGCTGGGTGAACTCGTCAAAGTTGAGCAACAACCGAATGAACAGAGCATCTATCACAAGAACCTGATGCCGGTGGTTTACGTCACGGGAGATGTTGCCGGCCAGGAAGAAAGTCCGGTCTACGCGATTCTCCAACTCAACAAAGCAATCGATCAATTGAAGCTGCCGGAGGGCTACGGTCTCGAACGCTACGTTGCCAGCCAACCATTCAGCACCAGTAAGCTGGCGATGAAGTGGGACGGCGAGTGGCACATTACTTACGAAGTCTTTCGTGATCTTGGTTTGGCTTTCGCGGCGGTACTCGTTCTGATTTACATACTCGTCGTAGGCTGGTTCCAATCGTTCAAGACGCCGTTCACGATCATGGCGGCGATTCCGTTTTCGCTGGTCGGCATTCTTCCCGCGCATGCATTGATGGGCGCGTTTTTCACGGCGACATCGATGATCGGATTCATCGCTGGCGCGGGAATCGTCGTACGCAACTCGATCATCCTCGTTGATTTCGTGCAGTTGAGATTGAATCAGGGGATGTCGCTGGCCGACGCGGTCGTCGATGCCGGCGCAGTTCGCTTCCGCCCAATGATGTTAACGGCCGCGGCGGTGATTGTTGGTTCAGGCGTGATCCTGTTCGATCCGATCTTCCAAGGCTTGGCGATCTCGTTAATGGCCGGCGAAGTTGCGTCGCTCTTTCTTTCGTGAATGACCGTGCCCGTTCTTTACTACTTGAGCGAGCGAGGAAAGCACAAGCACGAAGAGATTGAATGTATCGAAGTTGCGGACGAAATCCTGTCTGATGCTACTGAAGTCGAGGTTCAGAATGGACATGAAACCGCAACGTCGCCCGTGGAAGTTCACAGCGAACCGGCCAACGAAACTAAGAAACCTCAAGAAGAGCCGGTCTCAGCCAACGTCGAGTAATAAGCTCGCGCAACCTCGGCACCGGCGCGATCGCGTAGCGCGTTTCCTCGCAAAGACTGCGCAGCTTTCCACCGCGGAAATTTTCACACCACCTGATTTCCCGCGCACTTTGATTCCCTTTCTGATCGGCATATCCGTTGCGATAACTTAAAACAAAAAATGCGAACAAGTGTGCGCGGCCATCGATTCGTAAGGCGCGAGTCTAAACCGTTCTGAAGTTTGAATCTGAAAAGAAGGAGGAATCATGAAAGTTAAGGAAGTGATGACGCTGGATGCGAAGGCAATTTGGTTAACTGAAAGCCTCGCCGAGGCAGCCAAAGAGATGTGGGAGCACGACTGCGGGATCCTGCCGATCATCAAGGACCGAAGAGTCGTCGGCATGATAACCGATCGGGACATCTGCATGGCAACTGCGATGAAAGATCGCAACCCGTCAAGCATTTCGGTCGAAGAAGTAATGACCGGAGCCGTGTTTTCGGCCAAGCCTGACGAAGATGTCGAGCACGCGCTGGAAACTATGCGGGAACACAAGATTCGCCGGCTGCCGGTGCTGAATAAGAAAGGAGAATTGGAAGGGATTCTCTCGATGAACGACATTGTGATGCACGCGAAAACTCGCAATGGAAAGAAGCCGCCAATCGACTACTCGGATGTAGTCAAAACGTATCAGGCCATTTGCACGCATCCACTGCCGATGAAGAAAGCAGCAACGACTTAATCGGTGCAGCGATGTCGATCTGATAGCAGGTAAACAATGGCTTTGTTCCAAAAAAGAAAGGAGGTTCAAGCCATGACGAAATTATTGAAGGTACGACCTGGACTAGTCGCGATAGCGATGCTGTCTGCGCTTCTCCTAATCGGCGGATCGCTTTTGATGACGAGATCGACGGCATCCGCGCGCAGCAATGTCCCGTACGCAAATTGGGATTGCCAATTCGAGGCGAACACCTACGGCTCGCTGCAATCGACGAACATCTATCTGAGAAACAATTCACAGATCACGCTAGCGTCCGACGATCAAAAAGGCGGCCGCACCTGGACCACGTTGCCGCAAGTCTTTCAGCACGGGAGTGGCACGTCACCCAAGACCGACCTGCCGCTGCCGAATGGCACCTTCAAGGTGATCATGAAAGTCAGGCTCGCCGGCACCAAGACCGGCTTCGTTTGGTTCTCGAAACGCAACGTAGTGAGGCTTGAAGTTCACGACGGCAGCGCGAGTGGTCCAATCGTGGCATCGACCACTATCGATCGGACCGTCAGCAGCCCAACCGACATGACTATGACAACGAATGTCTTCAGTCCGAATCAGCCGGTGGACTCATTCCGCAACTACTACATCATGATCTTCTTCGACAAATACGACGGGAACGCTTCGAACGATGGTCAGTGTGGTCTGCAGATTACGGTGAGGTCGATTTAGCCTTAACGCAAGCGCCGACTTTTTCCTGACAGCGAGCGGGGCTCTTTCACGAGCCCCACCGCTGCCGCGAAATCAAACCATTAGCAACTCCGAGGAGGAAAACCCGACATGTTTTGCAGAAAATCTCTATTGTTGGCGGTGATTGGGTTCACGCTAATCGTCCTGATCAACTCCGCGGCTTTGGCCCAGCAAACAATCACCTGGGGCACTCAGGCTGATTCGTCTCGGGGCCGTAACGGCCAGCAACTCACATTCATCTGTCCGGGCGGCGGAGCGATCAGCAGCCGGGTCTGGGGCACGAACGTTTACACGGACGATTCTTCGATTTGCTCGGCCGCGGTGCACGCGGGTTACATCCAAGCCGCGCGCGGTGGCACCGTGACGATCGAAATCAGAGCCGGTCAAGCATCCTATCAAGGCGTCACGCGCAATGGCGTTACCAGCAGAGACTATGGCTCATGGCCAGGAAGTTTCGTATTCGTCGGACGAGTCAGCGGCAGCTCAAACATCAACTGGGCAGCGCAGGCAGATTCGTTGCGAGGCCGCACCGTCCAACGATATACATTCAGTTGTCCGCCAGGTGGACCGGCCAGCGGCCGACTATGGGGAACCGATCTTTACACTGATGACTCGTCGATCTGCACGGCTGGTGTTCACGCGGGCGTGATTACGATCGCGCGTGGCGGCAACGTCACGATCGAGATTCGACCGGGCGCAGGTTCATATCGCGGCACGCGACGCAACGGAATCGATAGCCGAGAATATGGTTCGTATGCCGGCAGCTTTGTCGTGGTCGGCGCCCGCACAACGCCAGGCCATCCCGAGCAGCAGATCAACTGGGGCACTGATGCGACGTCATTGCGTGGCCGTAACGGACAGCGTTTTGCATTTTCGTGCCCATCAGGCGGAGCCATCAGCGGGCGCGTTTGGGGAACGGATCTTTACACCGATGATTCCTCGATTTGTTCGGCCGCGGTTCATGCCGGAGTGATCGGGCTTGGCGGCGGGAACGTCACGATCGAGATTCGTCCCGGCGCAGCCTCGTATCAAGGTACGCGTCGCAACGGCGTGGCAACCAACGGCTATGGCGGATGGAGCGGCAGTTATGTATTTGTGAGGTAAACTAATAGTCTCAAGATGATGCTCAAAATTAACCGAGGTCGAGCCGCGCATGAGTGACTCGACCTCTGCTCCAACCATCCTCTGCATCGCCAGTTTTTTCAAAGGCAACGAATTTATTCGGGGAGCTCGCCGGCAAGGCGCGGGCGTCGTATTGCTGACGCGCGAGAAACTGCTGGACCGAGAATGGGCGCGCGAATCGCTTGACGAGTTGCTAGCGATTCCGGGCAAGACGAGCGTGTCTGCCTATTTGATGGCGGCTACGCACGTCGCACGCACAAGGCAAATCTCGCGCGTCGTCGCACTGGAAGAATATGACATCGTCACAGCGGCGCACATCCGCGAGCATCTCTGCGTGCCGGGAATGGGCGCGACGACCGCGCGTTGCTTTCAGGACAAGCTGGCGATGCGCGCGAAAGGCCGTTCGCTCCGATTGCCACAGCCAGACTTTGTTCAGCTCGTTAACTACGAGGCGATCGATCAATTCATGAAGCGCAACTCGCCGCCATGGATGTTGAAACCACGCATAGGAGCCTCATCGATGGGCATGAGGAAGCTTCACGATCCAGAACAAGTTTGGAGTGCCATTCGCGAGTTAGACGCGCGCGCCGAAATGCACGAGCGATCCGATTTTCATCTGCTCGAAAAGTACGAGCCGGGAAATGTCTATCACGTCGATTCGCTAATCGTCGAAGGCAAAATCGTTTTCACGAACGTGGCGCAATACGGCGCGCCGCCATTCGACGTCGCACACGGCGGCGGCGTCACGACTTCCGGCACCGTTCCCTACACTTCGAAGACGCGAAAAGACTTACTCGCGCTGAACGCAAAGCTCTTGATTGGATTCGGCATCGATCGCGGCGTAACCCACGCGGAATTCATCGAGCGAGCCGAGTCAAAGCCGAATAAAGATCGGTTTTACTTCCTCGAAGTCGCGGCCCGCGTAGGCGGCGCTTTCACGGCTGAGACAATCGAGGCTGCCACCGGAATCAACGTGTGGCGCGAATGGGCCAGCATCGAATCGGCAACCGACGAACGGCCTTATCGTCTTCCCAAGACTCGCAAAGAATTTGGCGGCATCGCGATGTCGCTCGCGCGACAGGAACAGCCCGACACCTCAACCTATGACGATGCCGAAATCGTCTTGCGAGTATCAAAGCCCAATCACGTAGGACTCATCGTTCGCTGCAAGCGCCACAAGCGAATGCTCGAATTGCTCGATCAATACATCGCGCGTTTCAACCACGACTTCACGGCGGCGCTGCCTGCCGAAGAACGCGCCGAGCAGCATTTGTAGTTCACCGACGCTTCACGTTCAGTCGCAAAAATTCGCAGGCCCTTGGGTAAAGTCTCGCCAATTGTCAAGACTCATTCCGGACTCGAACATAGATCGCGAGCATTTTCGTCAACTAATGCGAACTTCCACGGCGGCACGGTAGCTGCGTCTTTGTAACAAACGAAATTTTCCGCAGGCACATGAATCGTCGCGCTTCACGATCGGGGAGCGCGCGTCATCGTGCCTATTCGGCCTGCTCATTGAAGTCAACAGTCTCACTCAAAGGAGGTCCCGACATGAGACGATTATTCATTACAACGTGTTTCGTGGACTTTGCCTTCCTCTCGAACAGTGCAGCATCGAATCCCCCATCCGCGACGCAGGACAACATAAATACAACTTGAAATTCCGATATTCACGTGTACGGAAGGGAGCAACCATGGACAAGCGACAAACTGTTAGAAGGTTAGACGTATTCTTAATTGTCATCTTCCTTGTCGCGGTCCTCCTCTTGGTTTGGGTCGTGACCGCAGAAGGACCCAAAGGCAATTACTACGCTTACGTGTTCGGCTACGGCAACACGATCACCATGATGGACCGCCAAGTCGCAGAGCTATACAGCAAGGAGTTCGGCGCCGAGATAACTCCGGGTATTTATCTGGTCAATAAGCAAGGCGAGTTGGTAAGCCCCGTGGCGGGTGGATTGAAGATGGCGCTCCAAGGGTTGTCCGGCGGCGGCCGTAGAGAGTTAGAAATCGGACTAAGCGGTGTTCGAGTTGGGCTTAAGTTCAACTCGCTGGGACTCGCGGCCCTGATCATTCTCCCGCTGCTCTTGATCAGTCTCGTCGGGTTTCGACTCGTTCGATCGAGAAGATTGGTGGGCAGCGGCGGCTGAATATCTGAACAGAGGAAGGAATATGAAAAAAGCGGCTCTTCTGATTGTTATTGTTTTGGGTTTGGTACTCGAGGTCATCGTCCTGATCAGCGTTCAGGATACAAAGAGAAAAGTCTCAGAGGGTGGAGACATATTTCATAACCAGGTCGAGGGCCTTCCCATGAATGTTGGTGGCGAAAAGAGGGTGCTATCCAAGGGTACTTATGTGGTGACTCGCCAAGGACCCGTCCTATTGTCTCGATATTGGATTTACGAGTACTGGTACCTCACTACGACTCTGCCAATCGTTCTGGCGCTGGTATCGCTAGGGCTCTTTTTCCGTCGCGCCAAACAAACGTAGAAGGACGCTGACAAAAGTCCATGAGTTAGGAGGCTACCGATATGAGCACATGGCTCTGGATTCTAATCGCCGTAGCGGGATTCATCGCGCTCATCGTGATTCTTGGCTTGCTGATGCAATCGGCTGAAGCCCGCGCCATGACGCGTATCAAACGTTTCGTCGAAGACAAGAACACCGATGCGCTCGTGAAATTACTCGGACACTGGTGGAGTGACCAGATCAAGATCGGCGCGGCTGAGGGACTGGTTGAACTAAACAATCCTTCGACCGTTCCGGCGTTGTTCGAGAATTGGTTGAGGCCGGGGAATTCGCAGACGGCGCGAATCGGAATTGCTGAAGCAATGGCGAAGATGCCCGGCGACCAAATCGTGCCTGCGTTACTGAAAGAAGTGGATGGCAAAAGGAAAGATCAGGTAATCGATCTCCTGCGCAAATTCGATCATCCCGAGGCTCGCGCATTCGTCGGGGAAATAGATCAACAGCGCAACGAGGCCCGGGAAAAGAGCACTCAAGCGCGCGAATTCGTGAAAGGACTGCTTAATGGACCACCGGAAAAAGCCCGCACCACAGTAACGCTTCCGCTGCCACCTGAATTCGGAAAAGGAAAGGTCGCCGGAAAAATTATCGGCGGCATGCTGACCGGCGGAATGATGGCAGTCACGCAGGAGAAAGTGACGCTTGATGGATATGTAAAGCTGCCAGAGATGTGCGCGCTCTGCGGGTATTTGCCGGGCAAGGTCGAACGGTCCGCCCGATGCCATTATCAGATTGGATCAGCAGCCTGGGGCCTGACGGGAGTGAACACAGGGGCAGAAGCATATCTCACGTACAAAGTCTGTACGGCGTGCGGCGGCATCGACGATAAGGCCGCTGCCGTACAGATTTCTTTCGATCGCGACGAACAAAAAGAGTGGCGCGCTCACGTGCGCGTACTAAATCCGGAAGTGGCAAAACAAGTTCAGGAGTTGAACGCCGACGTGATCGCGTCTGCGACTGCAAACGCGGCCGCGACCAGTTAACTGCTATCAGGAGGTTTCAATGAGAGTCTTCAGAGGCTTACTTTTGCTGTGCGTGCTCCTTACTCTTGTCGCTTGCAAGCGCGAAGCAACAGAACAATCGCGTCAAACACCTTCACCGTCGCCGCGGACGTCCGTGACGACTGAGACCAAAACTGCTCATCCAAATCAGGTGCCGGTGTCTCTGGGAAAAACATCGCCTGAGGCCGCGCCTTTGAACCCGCACATCGCCGAGGCCTACTTGCCAGAGAGCGTCATGCTCGTGCGAACGGCAACTACCGCGCCGGCGGGCTTTCCCGGAGCGCCCGAACCTCAGAAGGAATCGCCGCCGCCAGGAATGAAGTGGCTGATCGTTATCGTGGAAACGGGCGCGGCACAAGGCGACGTATCCATTCCGCTAAATAAGATTCGCCTGATCGATCAGGCTAAGAAACCTTACCGGCTGGTTTCGTTCGGAGCCGGGGAGACCGGCACCTATACCGACTTCCGTGAATACGACAAATTCAAAATGGTTGAGCCGCCGAAGCTGATTATGAAGTCGCCGATCGCCGGCAGGCAGGATTTTCTTTTCGCCGTGGCCGCGAAAGCTGAGGGGCTAACTCTCGAGTTTTGAACGGCGGAGGCGGAAAATCAAAGAAGCCGGAATGAGGACTGTGTGAGTTTCATCCTCTGAATGATCGGCTAATCGTCGCAGTGATTGAATCGAAGCTTGCTTTCTGGCTTTGATCGTATTCGATGCGGAATGTTTTGAATACGCCGCGACGCAGAAATGTCTTCTGATAGAAGACGCGATTGCCGTCAACGCCCGACACGACGAACCAATCGGCGCGCAGCACCTGATAAGTTATCGTGCGATTCGGATGCTCCGCGGCGCTAGTCTCGCCCTGATAGACTTGGCGCAGCGTTTGATCCAGCGCATTGTTCGATCCATAGACAAGCATCTCGACGCTGCCGTCTTTTGATAGAAACTTCTGCCCGTCGCCGTTCGCGGCCTCGACCTGTGGAATCAAGACATTCGCCGGATACGAGATTGAATAATCGAACCTGGCGTTGCGATAGGTGCGATAACCGGCTTGCGCTCGTGCCTCGGATGACAGCGGCAGGGCGACCGCCAAAACTATCAAGCAGAGCAAAAGCAAAATGCTGAGACTAAGTTTCTGCATATCTTGATCTCTTTGTGCCTCCGTGAATCCTCTGTTTGTCTGTGGTGATTCTTCCGCAAGCAAATACTTACCACAGAGGCACAGAGGACGCACAGAGACGCGGATGGGATGAGATTACTCCAGCACGTGAATATTTTTCTCCGCGCAGATCTCTTTCAAAATCTTCGGCCAGACCGTGACGCTGACTTCGCCCAGATGCGCCTTGCGTAACAGCAGCATCACTGTGCGCGATTGGCCAATGCCGCCACCGATGCTGAGCGGCAATTCGTTATTAATGATCGCCTGATGGTAAGGCAGCTTCAGGAAATCAAGTTGTTTTGTGATTTCAAGCTGCTGCCTCAGAGTTTCGGCATTCACGCGAATTCCCATCGAACTCAGTTCATGCCGGCGACGCGTCACTGGATTCCAAACGAGGATGTCGCCGTTCAAGCCGTGCATGGTGTCGCCGTTATTGCCGCCGGTTGGCGTAACCCAATCGTCATAATCCGCGGCGCGCATCTCGTGCGGGTAGCCGTCTTTCAGCACCCAACCAATGCCATAGATGAACACCGCTGGAAATTCCTGAAGGATCGCGGTCTCCCGCTGCTTGCGTGGCAGGTTCGGATAACGATCGAGAATCTCTTCCGCATGCAGGAACGTCAGATCGTCCGGCAGCGGCGGATATTTGTCTGATTTCAACTGCGGGAACAGGCCATGGATGTATTCCTCCGCGCCCTTGATGACTTTCCAAATTGATTCCACCGTCTTGCGCAGATAATCGAGATTACGATCAGCAGCGGTGATCGCTTTCTCCCAATCCCACTGATCGACATAAGCGCTGTGATCGTGATCAAGAAAATAATCTTTCCGCACGGCGCGCATGTCGGTGATGATGCCTTCGCCGGGATGCATGCCGAATTGTTTAAGCGCGACGCGTTTCCATTTGGTCGCCGCCTGCACGACCTGCGCGTCAATCGGATGCGTGTCGCGATCGTTCGAGATATGAAACTGAATTGGCGTGCGCGAGCCGTCGCGATCGAGCATATCGTTGACGCCGCTCTCGACATCGACAATCAGCGGGACTTCGACGCGCATGAGTTTCAGCTCGCGACACAAGTTGTCCTCGATGAAACGCTTGACTACCGTGATTGCTTCCTGTGTCTGTTTCGGATCGAGCAGAGAGTTGTAATCGTCCGGTAGAACGCCGGCCAACTCTTCATAGTTCCCGATTCCGGGACCCGCCAGATCCGCTTTCTTGTCCATGGCCAAATTGGTGCTCATTCTTTTTACCTCGCAGTTGGAATTTCGGGCGCAGTTATAGAGAAATACGGCGGTAATTGTGGCAACAAATATGCCGACGAATTAGGCTTGGAAAAAGCGCTTTATTGAAGTGGTCTGAGTGGAAAGTTTCGCTGGGGTTGTGCGAAAACTCACAGGCGCTAGCTAGGGTGCCCGTCCAAAATCATCCTGCAAGCGCACGATGTCGTCCTCGCCGAGGTAATTGCCGCGTTGCACTTCGATAAAGACAAGCAGATCTTCGCCGGGATTCTCAACGCGATGGGCTGAGCCGATCGTGATGTCGATTGCCTCTCCTGCTTCGACGAAGTGATCGTGATCGTCGAGCGTGACTTTCGCCGTACCGTGTACGACAACCCAATGTTCGGCGCGCTGCGCGTGCTTCTGATAGCTCAGACGCTTGCCTGGTAAGACTTCGATACGTTTGACTTTGAAGTCCTCTCCTTCATCCAACACGGTGAAAGTTCCCCACGGCCGGCGATCAAACTTCGGTGAGTTGTCGATGGTTTCAGTTGACATGAGAGTCTCTGGAACTATTTTCTGGGCGGAACTGAGCCGCTGATTTTCTTGCGCGTGGTTTCGCCGGTGTGCAGCACAGGAATGCCCGCATCGACTTCGGAATGAGGGCGAGGAATAACGTGCGTGCTGATGACTTCGCCAACTCTGCGGCCGGCGGCCGCGCCCGCGTCAACCGCGGCTTTCACCGCGCCAACTTCGCCGCGCACAATCGCCGTCACCAGTCCCGCATCGATCTTCTCCCAACCGACAAGCGTCACGTTCGCGGCTTTCACCGCCGCGTCCGCTGCTTCAATCATCGCGACCAGGCCGCGACATTCGATCAATCCCAGTGCTTCTTGCATGTTATGTGGCTCCGTTACCTTGATACCAGAGTATATACGCGTTTGTCATCTGCGTTCTGTGCCGTAATCATGACGGGCTCGGTCGCGCTGCGTTGTAGATAGAATCGAGTTGTTCGGGTTAACGTCTTACCGTCCGGCGACAGCACCCACTCGTCAACGACGTCTTCCTCGATGGCGTGGATTCCGATCATGACTCGCAGCGTCGCACGCGTAACAATTCGTCCGGTTTCCCACTTGGTCTTCGATTGTGTTTCCTTCGCAGGCGATGAGGTCGAATCACGATTCGTTGAGATCCAGATGGTGGC
The DNA here is from genome assembly GCA_021323895.1 of Acidobacteriota bacterium. GTDB lineage: Bacteria > Acidobacteriota > Blastocatellia > Pyrinomonadales > Pyrinomonadaceae > UBA11740. The sequence continues at coordinate 32,621 of JAJPKD010000059.1, forward strand.
CGGGTTCGTTTCGCCGCGACCATCCGTAAAATAGGTTAGTTCCTTTTCAGTCATCTTTCCGTTTACGGTCAGGTATCGGCGGATTTTCAACTCAGGAGCCGCATGGGTGATCTCGATCGTTTCTTCGGCTCCGCTGGGTAACCGACTCATTTTACTTCGATTACGATCAAGGGCCCACATGCCGCTAAGGTTTGGTTTCGTTTCCGACTTCGCGCGCTGACCGTAAACAACGAAGGCGGAGCAAACGCTGATTAATAGGACTTGAAAAGCTGTGCTTAAACCAGCGCGTCTCATACTTCTAATTTCTCAGCGACTGCACGGGTGCCGGAATCCGGCCACCGCGGCGAATGAATTGGTCAGATGAAAAGCGATTCACCGCCATGATTGGCGCGCTGCCGAGCAAGCCGCCATACTCAACCATCTCGCCAACTTCACGACCGGGAACGGGAATGATGCGCACCGCCGTCGTCTTGTTATTCATGACACCGATGGCCATCTCATCGGCAATGATTGCCGCGATCGTTTCTGCGGAAGTTGATCCCGGCACGGCGACCATATCGATACCGACGGAACAAACGCTGGTCCATGCTTCCAGTTTATCGAGCGACAAAGCGCCGACCTGTGCGGCTTCGATCATGCCGGCGTCTTCCGAAACCGGAATGAATGCGCCGCTCATCCCTCCGACTGAATTGCTAGCCATCGCGCCGCCTTTCTTCACTGCATCAGTCAGCAGTGCCAGCGCCGCCGTGGTTCCATGCGTGCCCGCGCGCTCGAATCCCATCGCTTCGATGATGTTCGCGACCGAATCACCGACGACCGGTGTCGGCGCCAGCGACAAGTCAATAATGCCGAACGGAATTCCCAGGCGGCGCGCGGCTTCGCGTCCAACCAATTCACCGGCGCGCGCCAACTTGAACGAGAGTTTCTTGATCAGCTCCGCGAGTTCATGCAGCGGCATATTTTTATCGGCATGTTGCACTGCATGATTCACCACGCCTGGCCCGGACACGCCGACGTTGAGCACCGCTTCGGGTTCGCCAATCCCGTGGAACGCGCCCGCCATGAACGGATTGTCTTCGACAGCATTGGCAAAGCAGACGAATTTCGCGCAAGCCAAGCCGCCGCGATCGCGCGTGCGCTCAGCGGCGTCCTTAATTAATCGACCAACGCGCGCGACAGCATCCATGTTGATTCCGGCGCGCGTGGTCGCGGCGTTGACCGATCCGCACAAGCGTTCGGTTGAAGAGAGAGCTTCCGGAATGGAATCGAGAAAACTACTTTCGTTGCGCGTAAATCCTTTGTGCACCAGCGCGGAATAGCCACCGACGAAATCGACGCCCACCACTCCCGCAGATTGATCGATGGCACGGCCGAGATCGATGGGATTGCCGCGCGCGCCTTCGGTCAGAATCGATACGGGCGTCACCGCGATGCGTTTGTTGGCGACGCGAATTCCAATCTCATCGCCAATCGCGTTAACGGTGCTGACCAGCTTGCCGGCAGTGCGTTCAATCTTTTCGCGCACGCGTTGCGCGGTCGTTTCGATCGAGTCAGTGGCGCAATCGCGCAAGCTCAAGCCGAGCGTGACGGTGCGAATGTCGAGATGTTCCATCTCGGTCATGCGCACGGTTTGCAGGATTTCGGCTTGAGAATATTCCATAAGAGCAGAGGCTAGAGCCTGGAGGTTAGAGACTAGTAACACGTCGTCGAGGGCTGGCCTGCCTCTAGTCTCTAATCCCCAGCCTCCGTTTCATCCCATCACTTTGCTGAGAAGCAAGAGAATAACGAAGAGCACGAACAGCCCCAGCGCGACTAGCACAAAGCGCAGACTCGGATCGGACGAAGCCTCTTCCAGCATCACCGCGGAAACGTGTTCGACTTTCTTTACGCGTTGCACGTTGTGTTCGATGGCTCCGCGGGCAACGTTGGACGCGCGGTGCAGAGTCTCGCGCGTCTTACCGACTGCACCATGGCGCTCGTGACGTTCAGATTTCACTTCTTCGGGACTGGCGGGAACGGCAGGACTGAGAATGTTTTCACCGTCGGTGGATTCGACCGCTGCTGGCTCGGACGATCCTTCCGCCACTCGATCTTCATCGCCGTTTGCCGGCGCCTGGTCAGATGCGGCCAGCGGCTTTCCGCACTCCGGACAAAACATGGCGCGCTCGCCCACGTCGCGCAGGGCCACGCCGCATGAAGGACAACGGTGGAGAATTTCAGGCTGCATAAGAACAGGAGCCAGGAGCCGGGAGCCAGGAGTCGGTCATGTTCACTGGTCCCCGACTCCTGACTCCTGTCTCCCGCATTTCAGATTCGGTGCATCGCATTAAACAAATCTTCGCGTTGCGCATAAATGTGTACGCCGAGTTTCTCACCTTCACTGCGCAGTCGATCTTTCAAATCGGTGACGGACGCTTGCGCGCGCGTCGCATCGGCGATGATCACCATCGCAAATTTTCCCTGCACCACGGTTTGATTAATATCGATGATACTGCATTGGGCTTCAGAGAGAATCTCGGCGACGCCCGCGACAATGCCCGGATGATCGACGCCGAAAACCGAAATGATGATTCGATCTGAAGAGCCATTTTCGATCGTCTCGCCGAACGAAGAGCCCGCCGTGGTTGTCGATTGGGATTGTTTCCTTCCGTTGCCGATGATTGACGGTTCAATCGCTCGATAGAGCTCAGTCACGAGCTGCTCGACTGCGTTTTCATCAGCAGTTGCGCCAAGCCGATCGTAAATCACCCGCGTGATTCGATAGATTAGTTCCTGATCAGCCATGAATAAAAGAGGTTAGAGATTAAAGGCTAGAGGTCAGCGATTGCTCGACTCTGATCTTACCTCTAGCCTCTAACCTCTAGCCTCTAACGTCTCCTCACCGTCGTCCGTTATCGCGTCCGAGCGAGCGCGCCGCTTCACGCAATTCTTCAGATTGAGTATCGCTGAGATCGACTCGATCGACGATGCCGACGACAGCGGCCTCGATCGACATGTCCTGATTGCCAATCGCCGTGCGGGCAGCTTTGCCATAGGCGCACATTACGGTTTCGCCGGTGCCCGCGCCCAGGCGATCGGCAACTACCACCACATGCGTCGTCGGCGCTTTGTCGAGATCGTAAGGATGAACGATCAAGAAGCGCACGCCTTCGAGGTCGGGGGTCTTCTTCGTTGACCAGACTGTGCCGATGACTTTGGCTAAGAACATTGTTTAGTAAATCGTCACTAGACTTTCGCGAATACCTCGGCGGGATCGCCGATGTCGCGCGCTGAGGGCGTAATGATCGTCTTTGGACCAACGTAGATCTTCTCGCCTTTTTGAATCGCGCGCTTCACGTCATCTTCGCTGACGAAATCAGCGGCCTGGCGACCATTCGACGAAGGCGCCGAGGCTTGTACGCGCGCTGCGCCGTTGCCAGCGTCAGCACGCGTTGTTTCGGCGCGCGGTGGCGGCGCAGGCAAAGGCGAAGGTTCGGGCTGACGGTTGGCGAGAAATCGATCGACGATGGCGGCGATCTCTTCGCGACTCACTTTCGGCGCAGTCGTAGCCGAGGTCGCTGCCGGTCGGGATGCGCTAATCGCCGGCTGTGTTTGCGGCGGAGGCGTCGGCATCGGTGTGGCCGTCGCTTGAGCGGTGACTGCGGGACGCTTGCTCGCGACCGGCCGTGTCTCGAAAGCCACGCGCTTGATGTCCATCAGGTGCAGCGGCGAAACATTGTCCGACGTTACGTTGCCACCCCACGATCCACAGCCGAGCGTCATCGATGGCGGCAGCGCCGTAGAGAATCCAATAGCGCCATGCGTCGTCGGCGTGTTCACGGTAATGCGCGACGCGGGCATCTCAGCGCCGTAACGAATCGCGGCTTCGCGTGAGCGCGTGTGAATTCCCGCGGTGTGGCCCATGCCGCCGTAATGCAGGATCTCGTTGCAGCGTGCGGCGCCGCGTTCGATTCCATCTTCGACGTAGAACGCGAGAATCGGCGAGAGCTTCTCCATCGACAAAGGAAAATCTCGCCCGACACCGCTAACGTCAGCCATCAAGCATCGCGTTCCCGGCGGCACGCTGAGGCCGGCCATGCCGGCGATCTTTTCCACCGATTTGCCGACAATCGCCGGATTCAAACTCCGTTGCGGCGTCGTGACGACCTTCGCTAGTTGATCGGCTTCTGATTGGCTGAGAAAGTGCGCGCCTTGCAGTTTGAACTGTTCGCGCACCGCCATCTCGATGGGTGCATAAACAACGATCGCCTGTTCAGAAGCGCAAATCGTTCCGTTGTCGAAAGACTTTCCGGTCAGAATATCCTGAACCGCCTTCGGCACATCGGCCGATCGTTCGACGAACACGGGCACATTTCCCGGACCAACGCCGAACGCCGGCTTGCCTGACGAATACGCCGCGCGCACGAGACCAATTCCACCAGTCGCGAGAATCACCGCAGTCATCTTGTGCTTCATGAGGGCTTCAGTTCCCTCAATGGTCGCAGTGGTCATGCAACCGATCGCGTCAGCGGGCAAACCTTCCTTGATGCCTGCTTCGCGCATCGTCTTTGTAGTTTCGTTGATGCAGCGGGCTGCTGAAGGATGCGGTGACAGAACGATCGCGTTGCGTGACTTGATCGCGATCAGGATTTTGAAAATTGCGGTTGAGGTGGGATTGGTCGATGGAATGATGCCGCAGACGACGCCGCGCGGGCTGGCGATTTCAACTACATCTTTTGTTTCGGAAACGACGCCGACCGTGCGCAGGTTCTTGAAATAATTCCAAACTATCTCGGCCGAGAATTGGTTCTTTACCTGCTTGTCTTCGGCAATGCCATAGCCGGTCTCTTCGCCAGCCAGCGCCGCGACCCGCGGCGAGTCGCGCAGCGCGGCTTGGGCCATCGCGTCGCAGATGCGATCGATTTTGGCTTGATCAAAACGCGCGACTTCGGCTTGAGCGCGATGGGCGGCTTCGACTAAATCGCGGGCCTGCTGAACCGAAATTAGATCTTTATCGGCCGACATAATGAACTCCTGTGCTTTGTGCTTTGCGCTTGGTACTTTGTGAAACCGAAAGTAACTAAGCACCAAGCCCAAAGTTCAAAGCTCAATACTACTTTGCTCTTTCCCGCGAGCTCTCGCGCGCGCTCAAGGAACGTCCGGCGTCGCCCTGGCCCAACTGTCCGCGTGCGCCACCGCTGAGTTGCGTCTGCTCGTCCGGGCTGTATCCAGTGTGTCCGCCAACCGGCAGCACCCTTTCGACTTCCGCATGCGGTCGCGGAATTACGTGCACGCTGATCAATTCTCCGACGCGACGAGCCGCGGCCGCGCCGGCATCAGTCGCAGCTTTCACCGCGCCCACATCGCCGCGCACGAACACGGTGACATAACCCGCGCCGATATATTCTTTGCCAAGCAGTTGCACGTTCGCGGCTTTGACCATCGCGTCAGCCGCTTCGACGGCGCCAACGAAACCTTTGGTTTCGACCATTCCGAGTGCTTCAAGGGGCATCTCCGTCAAACCTCACTTTTTTAAGATTGTAGAAGTTAAAAACAATTCAGATTGCAACCCAAGCTACCACCGCGCGACGGAAGAATCAAGACGGTAAAACATTAAATGATAAAAGTTTGACAACGTTTCCGAACGGGCGATATAGTGCGCGCCTCAGGAAATTTTGGGAACGTTTTGTCGCGGCGCACGCACGCGCTCGCGGTCACAACAAAGTTCCTGGGTCCCCTCATGCTGGTAAGGTAGCTTCAAATCGAAATGACGCAGAGCATAGGAGAAAAACTGCGACTCGCACGCGAGGCGCGTGGGATTGCCCTGCGTGAAATCTCGGAACAGACGCGCATCTCGATGCGTTATCTCGAAGCAATCGAGGGGGACGACTATCGTCACTTACCCGGTGGCATTTTCAATCGAAGTTTTATCCGCGCGTATGCGAAATTCATCGGCTATGACGAGCACGAAGCGATCGAGGATTACTCACGTGCGCTCCGCGAGCGTGGCGAGCAGGTGGAAGAAGCCCCGAAGCACCGCGCGATGGTTTACACGGACGACGCCAATGCGCATACGCGTTCGCCGCTATTCACCTTGCTCCTCGCCATCATAATCTTGGCGGCGCTTTCGTTGGCAGTGTGGGCTGGGCTATATTTCTATCAGCGCAGCACCGGACAAAAAGTGCATCTGCCGGGAATGAACAGCATTTATCATTTCACTCAACCAGCCAAGGAGGTCGAACACGACTTCACTGTCTAGTCGTCTAAAACCGATCGCCCTGCGCCGAGCGCGCAGAGTGCGCCAGCTTGCGCGACAAGAAAGTTCGATTGACGCCCGCAGTAAGTTCTGTGGGCGTCTTTGTTTTTGATCAAAATTAGCAAGGAGTCATTGGAAGAGATCATGATTACTCAGACTATCCAGGAAGGCCTCACTTTCGACGACGTGTTATTGGTGCCGGCGCGATCAGACGTTTTGCCGACTGAAACCGACACGTCAACCCAATTCACGCGCTGCATTCGATTGAACATTCCGGTTTGCTCGGCCGCGATGGACACGGTGACTGAGGCATCGCTCGCCATTGCGATCGCGCAGCAAGGCGGCATCGGCGTCGTGCACAAGAATTTGACCATCGAACGCCAGGCAGAAGAAGTCGATAAGGTAAAGCGATCCGAATCGGGAATGATCGTCGATCCGGTTACGATCCGTCACGACCGGCCTGTCCGCGAGGCGCTCAACGTGATGGAGCGCTATCACATCAGCGGTGTGCCCGTCGTCGATGACGATGGCCATCTCGTCGGCATCATTACCAATCGCGATTTGCGATTTGAGACGCGATTTGACTTACCCGTGTCGGAAGTGATGACGCCTCAACCGCTCGTGACGGTTCCCGTCGGCACAACGCTGGACCAAGCCAAAGCCGTTTTGCAGGAGCATCGCATCGAGAAGCTTCTGGTCATCGATGACGACAAGCATCTGAAAGGACTGATCACGGTCAAGGACATCCAAAAAGCGATCAAGTATCCGACCGCAGCGAAGGACGATCTCGGTCGGCTGCGGGTGGCCGGAGCGATTGGCGCGACGGGTGATTTTCGCGAGCGCGCCGACGAATTAGTCAAAGCGCGCGTCGATTGTCTAGTGATCGATACAGCGCATGGGCATTCCGTTCGCGTGATTGAGGCGGTCCGCGAAATCAAGCGGCGTCACACCGACACGCAATTGATTGCCGGCAATGTTGGCACGGGCGATGGTGCGCGTGAACTGATTGATGCGGGCGTTGATGCTGTGAAGGTTGGTATCGGGCCAGGATCGATCTGCACCACGCGCGTGGTGACCGGCGCCGGCGTGCCGCAGATCTCCGCAATCCAATCTTGCATCGAAGCAGCGCGTGGGACCGGCGTGCCGATCATTTCGGATGGCGGCGTGAAGTTTTCCGGCGACATGGCGAAAGCAATCGCCGCCGGCGCCGATGTTGTCATGATCGGATCGCTGTTCGCCGGAACTGAAGAAGCGCCGGGTGAAGTGATTCTTTATCAGGGTCGCAGCTTCAAGATGTATCGCGGCATGGGATCGATTGGTGCGATGCGCGAAGGCTCGCGTGATCGTTATGCGCAGGAACGAATCGAAGTCGAATCGAAGTTAGTGCCGGAGGGGATCGAAGGCCGCGTGCCTTATCGCGGCACGCTCGCAGAGATGGTGACGCAACTTGTCGGTGGATTGCGTTCAGGCATGGGATACACCGGCTGTCACACGATCAAAGAGTTTCAGGAGAAGACTCGCTTCCTACGCGTGACCGCCGCGGGCTTGCGCGAGTCGCACGTGCACGATGTCGTCATCACGAAAGAAGCGCCGAATTATCGATTGGAGTAATCAGACTTTACCGCATCACCACGAGAACATCGGCCAATCGGCCCACCACTCCAATCAAGGAACGTCCAGCGTCTCTGAAGTGACCTTGCGCCGCCTGGTCTTCAGCGGCGGCGGCGCCTGACGCTGAACCGACGAGCTTCACGTAATACGGTTGCAGTTCAGGGGTACTGCGAAAATATATCTCCAACTGATCCAAGCCGACGCGGAAATCTTCGAAGCTCTGTTTCAACTGCGCCTTCTGGCGATCGACCGTCGGCGACGCCTGGCCCGACTTTGCGGCGGCGTCAAGCGCTTCGAGATCCTTCGCGACGCCGCCTAACAAATAAAGAAACGTCGTCAGGTTCTTAATCTGTATCGCGATTCGCGTCGCGCCTTCGGTTTTTACGGCATTGCCAGTTTCAGCGGGCGCGGTCTTCGCGGTTTTGGAAGTGCTGCGTCGTGTGGTACGGGACCGGCTCTGGGCGAACCCGGTCAGTGACAATGAAACGAGAATGCAGGCGGCGATAATCAGCTTCGTCATAGGCTACTCCTGGAGTCTTTTTCTGAAAGCGTGCGTCATTGATTAAGCTCAGTCAAGTGCAATCGTAATTCTCGAGCGACCGGTGTTAGAGTACCGACTTCAGTCGGGCCTGTCAGTACAGCGAGCGAATCACGAAGGCCATGAGAACGGCGCCAGCTTGACTCTTGATCCGCTCGCTATCGCTCGCGGTACTGACACGGGCGTTGTTATTCACTGAGGGATCTAACACTCAATGCGATCGCGAAGTCTGAAAGTCGAACGCCTGGGAAGAGTCGAGTACGGCGCTGCGCTCGAGATTCAAAAGCAAACCGAGCGCGCGGTTTTGACGAATGAGCAGCCCGACACGTTGCTTCTGCTCGAGCATCCGCACACGCTGACTTTGGGACGGCGCTCGGCGGCGAATGGAATTTTGGCGTCGGACGAACTCTTGAGAGCGCGCGGGGTTACTGTCTTTGAAACGAATCGCGGCGGTAAGACGACTTACCACGGACTGGGCCAACTCGTGGGTTATCCAATAATCAATCTGAGTCCCAATCGCGAAGACGTCTATCGCTATGTTCGCGACCTGGAGGAAGTCCTGATGCGCACGATGAATGATTTTGGCATCGCCTCGTTTCGCATCCCGGGATTGACCGGCGTGCATACGGAGCGCGGCAAGGTCGCGGCCATCGGCGTGCACATTGCGCGCTGGATTACGACGCACGGTTTTGCGTTCAACGTGAACACGGACCTCAGCTACTTCGATCTGATCATCGCGTGCGAAGGCGAGCCCGTGACTTCGATGAAAGAGTTGCTAGGTCGGGAAGTCGAGATGCGCGAAGTCGAAGATCGAATCGTTGAGAGATTTGCAGAAGTCTTGGAGATGGAGATCATTGGCGAGGCTATGTCGCCTGACGCGGCTTTGCCGTCTGATGTGCGGGAAGGCTTTGCCTTTCCGGCAACAGACTATTAGTTCTGATTGCGGCTATGCCGCAAGACAATCGAGGCATAGCCTCGGAATCTTTTGAAATGCCAAACGGTAAGGCCGAGCCTTACCCCACATCAGGTGGCAAAGCCACCAACCGACACAATGCTTACCCTCGACCTAATCAAACAAGCCGCCGAGCGAATCGCCGGTCGCGTGCATCGCACGCCGGCGATGACTTCGCGGGCATTCAACGAAGTTGCCGGCTGCGAAGTCTTCTTCAAATGCGAAAACCTCCAGCGCGCGGGCGCCTTCAAAGCGCGCGGCGCCACGAACAAGATTCTTTCGCTCACCGATGACGAAAAGAAGCGGGGTGTCCTAGCGGTCTCTTCCGGCAATCATGCGCAGGCTGTGGCGCTCGCCGCGCGTGAAGCGGGCGTGCGCGCGGTGGTCTGCATTCCGAACGATGCGCCAAAGATGAAAGTCGCCGGCATGCGAACGTACGGCGCCGACATTCGCGTCTTTGATCGACACAAAGACGATCGCGACGCCTTCGGCCGCGACATCGCTGAGCGCGAAAATCTGGTTCACGTTCCTGCTTATGACGACTATTTGATCATGGCCGGCCAGGGGACGTGTGGGTTGGAATTGCTGGAAGAGGTTTCCGATCTCGATTCCGTGATGACGCCTTGTAGCGGCGGCGGCTTGTTCGCCGGAGTCAGCACGGCCGCGAAAGCGATCAAGCATTCGATCAAATGCTTTGCGGTCGAACCGGAGACCGCGAACGATACTCAGCAATCAATTGCCAAAGGCGAGCGCGTGAAGGTCTCGCCGCCGCCGACTATCGCCGATGGCTTGCGCGTGCAGACACCCGGCGCGCGCACTTTTCCCATCACGCAAGCGAACGCGGACGCAGTCTTGACCGTCACCGACGACGAGATCCTCGGCGCGATGCGGTTCATGCTGTTTCGCATGAAGATTGTCGTCGAACCATCTGGAGCGGCGGCTGCCGCGGCGGTGCTCGCGCGAAAAACTCCAAACTCAGTAAGGCGTGTCGGCGTAGTGCTCTCCGGTGGCAATGTCGATCCGGAAATTTTGGCTCGGGCGCTGGAGGAAAATCGATGACTCCATTTTTGCTTCTGGATGTCGCTCCCATACCAAGTGGTGGTACGGCGCTGTCTATTCTACTGGTGATCGTGGCACTCATCGTGCTCTTCTTCTCAATCGTAGCTTTGATTATTGGGTTCGTACTGATGTCTCGCAGGAAGCAAGCCATCGCGACGCAAACGAATCCCGCCCTCACAACTCAAGCTGAACCGCGCAAAGCGTAAAACTCGCTCAGTACGGCCAAGCCAAGTTCTTGTTTTCTATTGACTTGAGCGTGAAACCAGCGTAAGAAAAGAGCGATTTTCCAATCCAACCAATGGGGGTTTTATGAAAAGCGCTGCCCGCTTGCCACGTGCCCTCAAAGACAACCTGGTGATCCGCGAATTGGATGACGAGACACTCGTCTATGACACCGAACGCGACGAAGCCCATTGCCTGAATTATGCTGCGGCGCAGGTCTGGAAACTGTGCGATGGCAACACCACGGTCGCGCAAGCTTCACGAGTCTTGCAGAGCCGGCTTGATTCGAAGATCGATGCCGACTTTGTCTGGTTAGCGGTAAAGCAACTTCAGAAGTTTCATCTCGTCGAGCGCGATGCAAAGTCCCCGTCAGTCTCGCGACGTGATCTGGTTTTGAAGTACGCGCCATTGGCGCTCGCGTTGCCCGTGATCATGTCGATCAGCGCGCCAACACCAGCACAGGCGGCGAGTTGCGCCATGAGTGGCCAGGCATGCGGCGCCATTCCATGTTGTCCGGGACAAGGTTTGGTCTGCTTCTCCGGCACCTGTCGTCTCGGTTAGACCGGTAGTAGTGACTATTCTCACCTTCAGCCTCATCCCACTTTTGCTAGAGCAGTTATGAGCGAGTTGCGCGCGCCAATATCTGTAATCATTCCAGCGCACAATGAGGAGCGATTCATTGAAGAAGCGATTCACAGTGTTTTGGCGCAGACCCTTTCGGTCTCGGAAATAATCGTCGTCGCCGACGATTGCGTTGATCAAACAAAAGATATCGCGCTGAAACTAGGGGCAACTGTATTATCACAGAACCGATGTAACATGGCCGCGGGACTGAACCTCGTCATTACTGCCAGCACGCAACCATGGATCGCGTTGCTGGACGCAGACGATTTCTGGGACAAGGACAAGATCGCCCTCCAATGGGAAGCGATTGAGTCGTTTCCCGGCGTTGGCATTGTATCTTGCGATGTTTCGATCATCTCTGACAACGGACTCGCTACGACTCCTCCTCGACATCTAAGAGAGCGATGGGCCAGCGCTAGCGAAATTGTTATTAAATATGATGATTATTATTCGGTGGAGAAGGTCGACGGTGATCTGCTCGTTAACGTCTTCTTAGCCACTCCTGCGGTCGTCTTGTCTCGGGATGTCTTTTCAACTGTTGGGCAATTTGATGAGGCTTTGCTTTTCGGGCAGACACTTGAGTTTTTCGCTCGCGTTCTCGCGCGTTATCCGCTCGCCTATGTGCAAAGGCCGCTCGTTTTCCAACGAGTCCATGATAAGAATCACACGCTGAATGTAGAGAGCACCTGGAGCTCATATGTATTGATTGTCGATCGAATGCTTAAAAATCCTGACCTATATCCGCGTGGCGCAGGACAAGCGTATCGCGAACGTTTGAAGCGCGATTTTCTTGAGACTGAGCGCGTACTGGCGACGCGCGCAGCGAACGTTAGGCGAGTTTGACGTTCCCTAAGTTTCCGCGCTTGGTCGGAGGTAATCAAAACGAGCCACTAATTTTTTACCTGAACAATCCAAACCAACCCTAAACATTCAAAACTTCGCCACCCAGGAACGACGCGAGATTCGCAATCACGATTGTCGCAAAATCCTGCCACATCGATCGCTTGCCTAACTCTTCTGCTTTGCCGTAAGCCAACCAGAACAAAGCACATTCACCGAGCGGCGCGAAAGTCTCAGCGACGATCAAATAAGCCGCGCGGAAACTGTTTGCAAAGACCAGCGGCATCACTAAAACGACGATTGGATAAGTGCACGCGGTGAGCCAGATGCCGGCAGCTAATCTTCGTTTGATTGAATGGCGGTGCGAAAGACCGATCAGGAGAATCGGCGTCTCGATCGCAATCGTAAAGAGGTAACCAATCGGAAGGAAGCGCCAGAGTTCGTAGGAAGACATCGAAAGCAGTAGGGAGAAAGCAGTAGGCAATGAGCAGGCGCGGTAGGCGATAATTCTTTTATGCTGCGTTCTGCGTAGTGCCTACTGCCTTCTGCAGTCCTAGATCATTCTCAACAGAAACGGTGCTTCAGCCAGCACGTGCGCGATCGCCACGGTGAAATAAATGTCGCGCGTCATCGTGTAGTTCACTGAGAAACCGCCCCACAACACGGCGACGACGAACAAGCCGAAAATCAAAATCGCCGCGATCAATTTTGGAAAGCCCCGCGAGTGGTTGGCAATCGGAATCGTTTTCACGCTCCAAATCGCGCCGGTCGCGCCGATGAGAGGCAGCGCCACGATCCAAACGCCGTAATGCAGCATCTCGAGAAAGACGTGCGTCGAGACCAGCATGTGGCTGGAAACATTCGGTAACAATTCCGCGCCAGCGTGTTGTGTAATCCGCCAGAACAATCCGTTGTCGTCCGCGAGCGAAGACGTGCGCGAAAGTTGCCAGAGCATTCCAGCCAGCAACAGCGGCAGAAACATCAAGCAGCGGCGATACGTCCGAAGCCACTCGGGTTTGGTGCGGCGTAGATGTCGATCCAAAAACCACAGCGCCACGAGCGGATGGACATAAACGATCGCCAGGCTGAACATCTCCGGCGATAACCAATTCACGGCGCACAAGCCAAACGCGATCGGCAGAACCCAAAACCAATCGCGATTTGATTTTTGCCGCGCGCGCATCAGCACGAGCGCGCCGATCCAAAGAACCATGGCCGTGTTCCAGGCGGCAATAGCATTCGGGTAGTTCGCCCCTGACCAAACGTTCGCGTAATAGAGGGCCGGCAGCGAAACATACGCAACGGTCAACAAACCGATGCCCGCGAACGCGACGACAAAGAAGTTGCGCGAGCGGCCGAAGCGCGCCGGCAAGCGCATCAGGAAATAACGAGCTTCGAACCAATTGTGCGGCCCCGCGAACAGAAAGACCGTCGCGATCGACATTTGCAGCGGTAGCCAACTGGCCATCGCCGCCGAAACGATCGCGCTGCCGATCAAAATCGTCGCGAAGATTTTGGGTGACACACGCGCCGCTTCACGCGCTCGCGCGCGCGGCCACGCAGCCATCGAAACGTCTTCAGCTCGTTGCATCCTTTGGAGCGCAGGCATCCTTGCCTGCGGGTCGCGAGCATCCCTGCTCGCACTCGTGACCCACCCGCTACCGCAGGTGGTACTGACTTACTCTTCGCCGGGCTTTTTCTGATTGCGCAGCGGGATGATCAGCTTCATGTTGTCATCGCCGGGCATCAACTCGATCTGCACACCGCCGGCAGTTTCTTTTCCGTCCTTCAAAGACTGCGGCAGATTCTGCCAACGAATGTATCCCGGCGGTCCGGCATTTGCGCGCACAATGACAGTCCCGATTCCGAGCACGAAAGCCGCTAGCAGCACCGCTATGATCGCTTTGTTGCTGCGACGTTGATTCGATCGCGCCAGCCAAACTCCGGCAAAGGACACCGCGAGAAACATGAACAGTCCCGCCATGATCGTGCGCGTCGAGCTGTGCATGATGTTCTGTGTTAGCGAAGTGCTTCCGCCTTCGCGCGACGCGGCTTCCTGCAAACGCTTCAGTGTGTCTTGCGAAATCTGCAGCTTCGCTTCGTATGCTTTTGGATCGGAAACCACCGTCAAGCCGGAATAAAAAATTATCTTGCCTTCCGCCGGTGACGGTTTAGGCCGCGCGATATCGCCAAAAGTAAGCATCGCGCTGGCGAGCAAAGCGCAAATCGCCGCGCTCAACATCAGGGTTCGTTTCATAAGCTCCTCCAGTTTTGATCTGCGTAGATCTGTATCTATCTGTGGCCACTGGATCGAAATTCCGCGCAGTATAGCGCACAAAGTAATGCTTGGATGCGCGAACTTCGATTTTCTGTTCGGCTTCTATGCTTGGTTGTATCGATTTCAATGCTCGGCTCCGAACGCCACGTTCACTTGAACGCCGCAAACATCGAGTTTTTGCATTGGCACAAACTTTGATGTTCTTCGGAGCGCATGCACTTTGTCCCGACATCGACTTTCAATCATCGAAAAGGTCCAAAGGGGGAAATATGGCAGACGATAGAGAGAGAAATCAGGGAATGAAACAAGGCACTGGTGAAGGCGCAGGTCAACATGCGCCGGGACGCAATCCGCAAGACGACCGCTCAGCCGGAGGCCAACAGGGTCAACAAGGTGGCCAGCAGGGCGGCAAGCAACAAGGTGGCAATTTCGATCCGAGTCGCGGTGGCGATGGCGGCAGCTACAAAGAGGGCGGCCAGAACGAACAGACGAGACGTTAACGAGTGGTGCTGTCCACACCCGAGGCTCACGCGTGAAGTTCCGCAAGGAATTTTCATTCGTGAGCCTTGTTGTATTTGGAGTGCGCCGGCTCGTCAGCGCTTTTTTTGCCTAACTCAAGCGGCTGTTCAAAAGCGGCGTCAAGCCGCCGCACTCCAAGATCTACTTTCCGATTCGTCGCGTACTCCCGCCGCCGCTGATCGTCCGGCTCATCTTGCGCGCGACCATTTCCGCCTGCCCAAACACACGCAGCAGATTTCCGCCGAGGATTTTGTCGATGTCCTGTTCGCTGTACCCTCGCTTCAGCAATTCATAAGTAATATTCGGCAGCATCGATTCGTCGCGCGCGCCTTCAGGAAAGTCGTTCGCGCCGTCAAAGTCGGGCCCGAGCCCAACATGATCAATGCCCGCGATTTTGACGATGTGATCGATATGATCGATCAGTTTTGAGATCGGCAGCGGCGGCAGTGGATTCTGTGCTTCGAGTTTGTCGCTTTCTTCAGCGAGCCGTTCCGGATCGTTTGCGTACTTCACGCTCAAAGCTTCCTGCTGCGCCTGCAGGCGCTTGCCGCGTTCGTCGCTCTGCGGCGCAACAGTTTTTTGATCGACGAACAAGCTGTAGAAATTCACTTGCACCACACCGCCATTCTTGGCGATCCGCTTGAGCAGATCGTCGGGAATGTTTCGCGCGACGTTGCTGATCGCACGCGCTGAAGAATGCGAAGCGATGACCGGCGCTTTGGAAACATCCAGCGCGTCGCTCATCGTTTTATCTGAAACGTGCGAGATATCGACGAGCATTCCCAGCCGGTTCATCTCGCGCACGACCTCCTTTCCAAAATCCGTCAGTCCGTTGTGCGTGTTGTCGCCGCGCGCGTCCGCCCAGTCGTTGGTGTTGTTCCAGGTCAGCGTCATGTAGCGCACGCCCAGGCGATAGAACTCTCGCAGCGTCGGCAGCGAGTTTTCAATCGCGTGGCCACCTTCGATACCCATCAAGCAAGCAATCTTGTTTTGAGCTTTCGCGTGCCGAATGTCGGCGGCGCTGGTCGCGAGCATCAAGTCGTTCGGGTGACGCTCAGCCGCGCGATAAACCGAATCGATCATGTCGAGCGTCCGCCGCGCCGCGCCACCGTTTTTGACGTACCACGGCTTGATATAGAGCGAAAAGAAAAGCCCGGTGACCCCGCCCTTCTTTAGGCGATCGATGTTCGTGCGATACGGATACGGAGGATTACCGCTGAGGTCGTAATCATCGTTCGTCATCGGCGTTGTGACGTCGTTGTGAGTGTCAACGACGATCGCGCGGCGATGAATCGCCAGCGCGCGCTGCCACAGCGCTTCATCACGCGCCGAACGAGTTGACGTTGACGGCCGCTGTGTCGGCTGCGTCGTGCGTTGGCGTTGATTTGTGCGCTGCGCGCCGGCTGGAATTGCTGAGGCGATGAATGAGATCGAGAGAAGCACAGTCAGGATCGAGAAAAGCAATCGTCGTCGTTTCATGCGCGCGATTGTATCAGAAGCCCGACCCGGAGCGCGGGCATCCTTGCCCGCAAAACGAGCCGAAGGCGAGTCAAAAACCTTCGCGCTTCGCGCTCATGCGGACAGGGATGTCCGCGCTCCGTTGACACGGCAGTCGCAGCCGCGTCGTTAAGTGTGGCGAGCCACATTGAGATATTCCACGCCAGAAACTAATAACGATATGTGCGAAAGCATCTGATCAGATTAGCAGTTTTTGCATTCACGACATTCTTGGGATTGGTCGGCGGTTTCCTATCAACTCGCCCGGGCGGTAGCGTTTCGAAGAATGCCGTTGCAGAGATTCATGCAATGACGAGCATAGGTCCGGACTGCTCGTTTTGTGTATCTGACTCGGATCCTGACCTTCCGAAGAGTCTATCGCCCTATGACATCACGTTGTTTGCTGGTAGTCGCCCCAACGTCAACATGACGAAACTGTGGCGCGCATTGAAAATTGATACAGGACTATTCAATGGTTTACCGACTTCTCCAGGTTTCTTCCCCATCAAATGCGATCGCTGCGAAGCCGAAACTTTTGAATACGATCTCGATGGTCTTCCGGGAACGGAAGTCTTATTACGACTTGGCGGTCCCGTCGAATATTCGTACAGATATTTGATCTTCAAATACGTCGAAAATAGTTGGCGGGTCATGGGCTACATTGATGCGTGGGGCAAGTACCGTAAGCCACAACATACAATCATCGTAAACAACGGCGTCACTTGGCTGAACATTGAAGAACAGGGCGCCACGGGAAGTGGAGTGGCCACCTACGTGAGTTCGGTGTATCGAGTTACACCACGACGGGTTATCAAGGCCTTCTCATATCTATCCGCTGGACACCAAGCTGGGTATTTCGGCGAGCCGAGCCGCGATTTCAATGCTCAAGTTGTGGACTGTTCGATAACCGGAGATAGAGTGACGGCAGTGATTGCATATTCGGTAAGTTACTACGCCGACGATCTTGAGCTTTTCGCCAAAAGCCGACGCGCCGCCATCTCCAAATCACTCGATAGTGATTCCAGCGGGTTTGATCGTGCGCACTCTGAACTCTCAAAAGAAGAACTTGAAGATGTTTACAATATTGACACGCTAACTAACGAAGGGTTCTTGAAGTACAATTACGCAGAACTCATGGGGATTGCTCGTGGAAAAGACCTTGAACGAAAACAGTGGCTTAATTCCTTTCTTGAGCGCTGCAAATCGACTGTTGAACGTCGGCGATTGAAGCAGCTACTAGTCGCTAAATCATAATGTCCATCCTAATCGCCGAAGACAACGTGGCCCAGCGCGCTTACCTACGCGAGATACTTGAGCGGGATTTTGCGTCGCACGCGCCGGTAATCGAAGCCGGTGATGGTGAAGAGACGGTGGCGCTGGCGCTCAAGAACAAGCCCGAAGTTTGCATCCTCGACATTCAGATGCCGAAGCTCTCCGGGGTGAAGGCCGCGCGGGCGATCTGGCGCGAGTATCCTGAAGCGCGCATCATTTTCTGGACGCAGTTCCCGCACGAGATTTACATCAACGAGATTCGCAAGATCGTGAAGTCGGTCGATCCGCCGCCGGCTTACGGCTTCATTCACAAGAACAATCCTGAGTCGCGCTTTCTGCGTTTCGTCGCCGC
>JAJPKD010000087.1 GCA_021323895.1 Acidobacteriota bacterium
CGTAACGTCCGTCGCGATGCATGCCGGGCCTTCTCTCTGTGGGGACCGTTATCAAATTGCAGGGAAAATCAATTGCCAACTCTAACGAGTTAGCTCTCGCGGCCTAATTAGCCCGCGAGCGTCTCCGCCGCAAGTTGCTCATGCGCGCGGATGGAGATGTCACCTTAGATGAGCTGGCCCATCTTTTCGGTCCGTGAGGATGGGCGAGACCAAAGTCGGACTAGCCCGTTCGAACGTCTTGCTGATTCACTTAGTTCGAGATGGGCGAAGGTCGCGTAAGCGGTACGCACACCTCTGGTGTGCTGGAAGTTTAGAAGGACGCCAGCGGCGTGCGTACCGGCCAAGCGGAAAGAGAAGCAGCTAAGCATGTAGAGCCCTTCGGCGTTGGCTTTTGGATCCGAGTTCAATTCTCGGCGCCTCCACCAAAAACAGTAGGCAGTTGGCCGTGAGCAGTAGGCAGTCAACCGCCGAGCAATCCGCAGACTTACGCGGATTCCACGGATTAAGAAATCAAGCCACAAAAAGGCACATAAGACACAAAAGGCGAACTTGAACTACTAGTTCGCTTTCGTCTGGTCGACGTCGTGCCGTCAGCGAAAAGAACAGCAGTGCTGTTCAGCGGCTCTGGTTTGTGCATCTTGTGCCTTTTTGTGGCCTTCTTGTTTTCGTGCCTATCTGTGTAATCTGTGTAATCTGCGGATGAATACTTCGCTTCCAATCGGCATCTTCGACAGTGGCGTTGGTGGGCTTACCGTCTATCGCGCGCTGCATGAGCATCTGCCGAATGAACGGTTCGTCTATCTCGGCGACACGGCGCGCGTGCCTTACGGAACGAAATCGCTGGCGACGGTTGAGCGGTACGCAGTTGAGAATGCGCGCTTTCTCGCGGCACACGGAATCAAGATGCTCGTCGTCGCATGCAACACGGCGTCAGCGTTGGCCTTGCCGGCGATTCGCAGCGCTTTGCAGATTGACGTCGTCGTCGTGATTGGGCCGGGTGCGCGAGCGGCGGTGGCGAAGAGAAAGCAGGCCGGAGGCCTGCGTACCCAGATTGGCGTGATTGCGACCGAATCGACGGTGCAGAGCGGCGCGTACACGGCGGCGATCAGGAAAGCCGATCCAGACGCACTAGTCATCGAACGCGCGTGTCCTTTGTTCGTGCAGCTGGCAGAAGAAGGCTGGGCTGATAACGAAGTAACGCGAACGATCGCGGAGACTTATCTTGCCGACTTACGATCGAAGGTCGATACGCTGGTGCTGGGTTGCACACATTACCCGATCTTGCGCGACGTGATTCAACGAACTGTCGGTGAAGATGTGAACCTGATCGACTCCGGCGAAGCGACTGCGTTGGAAGTTAAGTCTTTGCTGAAAGAGAGGGGCTTGGCTCGCTTGTCGCCTCCCACCGGTGCGCTCGAACGACAGTTATGCGATGATTTGGATCACTTTTATGTGACTGATGCGGCCGAGCGATTTGCGCGCGTGGCGGAGAGGTTTTTGGGCGCGAAGCCGTCCCGCTTGGAAGCGGTTGAGGTTTGGGGCGAAGACAGGTTGAAGAGTTAATCCGCAGATTACGCAGATTACACAGATAGGCAATAAGCAGAAAAGATGGTTGGGAACTACTACCATTCTTCAGTCACGTAAACCTGCGAGTCCTTATCTGTGAAATTTGCGTAATCTGCGGACAATATTCCGATGACCAATAACGAGCGAAACTTACTGCGCCATTTTCTCGCGGCGCTGGCCTATCGGACGCAGAAGGCTCTGCGCGATGCGCCGCCAGAATTCGCCGAATTCGATCCGGGCAACCAGGTGCGTTCACCGAAGGAACTGGTTCGCCACATGACTAGTGTGCTTGGCTACGCGCGCACGTACTTTGTCGGTGGGCAATATCGGCCTGCACCGCTGCCTTCGCTGCAGGAAGAAATCGTCAGGTTTCATGAAATGTTGGAGTCGTTATCCGCTCATATAATGAATGGCGATCCTATAGCCGAACAGACGACGGCGGAGCAACTCTTACAGGGTCCGCTTTCAGATGCGATGACGCACGCCGGACAAATCGCGATGTTGCGACGACTTGCAGGCATGCCGGTGCCGCCGGAAAATTTCATCGTCGCTGATATCGACAAAGAGCGACTGGGAATAGATCAACCTGCGCCCGCCAGTCCTGACAAGGAATGGCCCGAGGCGCCGTTGGATTGGAAGACAATAGACGCAGGCTAGTAGGCCTGCGAACCTCACGCAGAATGCGTGCGCTCCATATGACAACACGTACTGACAATCGTGCGCCGAACGAATTGCGCGTCGTAAAGATCACGCCAAACTTTCTCGCGAACGCGGAAGGATCAGCACTGATCGAAATGGGGAACACGCGCGTCATTCGCGCGGCCTCAGTCGAAGATAAGTTGCCGCCGCACTTACGTAGCCAACGAACTGAAGGTTGGGTGACGGCCGAATACGGTATGCTCCCGCGCGCGACGCACACGCGCACGGCGCGCGAGATTGGCCGCGGTGGTCCATCCGGTCGCACCCACGAAATTCAAAGGTTGATTGGCCGTTCGTTGCGCGCCATTGCGAACCGCAAGGTAATCGGCGAGCGGACTATCACGCTCGATTGCGACGTATTGCAGGCTGACGGGGGAACGCGCACCGCCGCCATCACCGGCGCATACGTAGCATTCGCGATCGCGTGCAAGCGACTGATGAAAGAGAACAAGATCAAGAAGTCCCCGATCGTCAGTGAAGTCGCCGCGGTCAGCGTGGGCATCGTTGACGGAACGCCCCTTCTCGATCTGAAATACGACGAAGATTCGCGCGCCGAGGTGGACATGAACGTGGTCTGCACTGGCGACGGGCGATTCATCGAAGTGCAGGGCACGGCGGAAGGCGCGCCTTTCACGCGCGAGCAGATGGACGAATTGCTTGAACTGGCGAAGAAGGGAATTGGCGAACTGGTGCGACTTCAGCGACAAGCGATTGAGGAAGGGTTTAAGGCGTAGGGTGTTGGGGTTAGTGCTAAGTGATGAGTCATGAGTCGCGAGTCATGAGCCTCAAGTCACGGTTAACGCGCGTTGCTTTTGAGTTCACTTTGCGCTTAAAAGCTGCCTGAGTTGGATGACTAGCGCGGTGTTCGAGTTGAACGACCAACACCCTAAACTCAACACCCTGGTTTATGCGGACAACAGGCTCTTTCCATCCCGCATCTGAATACAGGCAAATTGCCGAATTCACGGAGGTTAGTCAGTGCGACGCTTAATCAGTCTCTTTGGAATCCTTGCTTTGCTCACGCTTGGCTCGGCGACAGCCTTGATTGCTGAGGCTCAGGAACATAGCTACACGAGTCCTAAGGTTGATTACACAGTAGATTTTCCGTCGCCGACCTGGCGGCTCACTGATGAGCCTGACGAAGTGCATCAGCACACCGAATTCATTTACGGTGATCGCAACGATGGGTACTTGCGAATTCGCAAAGAAGCTCTCGAACAGGGTCTGACGGTCAGAGAATTCGCGCGTCGCGATCTGGATCAGAAGACGCGCTATCTGCCGGGCTACGTCGATGGCAAAGAGGAGCCTTTCAACGGACGCTTGTCGGGCATGACGCTTTCGTATGAATTTACTGAGCGCGGCAAACCGATGGCCGGGCGCACGTACTATCTTCAGGGCGACAGCAGCACCGTGTACGTCCTTCGATTTACGGGGTTGCGCGACAAGCTCTCGCGCATTCGCAATCAGACGGATCTCATCGCGCGCAGCTTGCGACTGAAATAAGCTCACCTCATTACAGGCAACCAAAAACCTGAATCGCGAACCAAATTCTCCGTAACCTTTGGCTCGTCTCCCGTAATATTCATTAAGTCTCCCCGATCTCTGGAAGCAGTCTGGTTGGACCAGCGCGCTTATCTGGTGCAGTTGGAATACAACTTTAATCTTTACTGAAATAACTAGCGCAAGGTCTCCCTAATCTCACGTTCTATCCTCAGAGACGCGAGGTCTCAATGGCCCAAAACTAGTTGGCGGTCGCGGGATGAATTCATCTCGCGCCTCGACGTCAAAGGAGAAGACGATGAATCGCAAGTTCTTTATTAGGTCCCTTTCCCTATTCGCAGTCCTGGCCATAGCAATTATCGGATTGAATTTCTTGAGAAGCCCGGGCGCAGTTGTCTCCGCGCAGAACGTCGCAACCCAAGGATCGCTTCAGATAGTAGATCCAACCGGTCAGCCCAAAGCCATCTGTCCGCTCAAACATACCGATGTGAAAGCGCAAATCAGCGGATTCCTTGCGCGGGCGACGGTCACGCAGGAATTTGAAAATCCTTTCAAAGAAGAAATCGAAGCGGTTTACACGTTCCCGTTGCCGCAGAACGCCGCAGTCGATGACATGACGATGATCGTTGGCGATCGAACGGTGCGGGGAAAAATTTTGCAGCGCGAAGAAGCCGAAGCCGTGTACGAAGCCGCCAAGAACCGCGGCCAGACCGCGAGCCTTTTGAATCAGGAACGTCCGAACATCTTCACGCAATCCGTCGCCAACATTCTTCCGGGCGAACAAATCAAGATCACGATTAGTTATGTCGAGACTTTGAAGTATGAAGACGGCTCGTATGAATTTGTCTTCCCGATGGTAGTTGGTCCGCGTTATGTGCCGGGTAACCCGACGGGGGCTAAGGGAAATGGTTTCGCGCCGGATACGGAGCGCGTTCCCGATGCTTCGCGCATTACGCCGAAGCCTGTTCCGGATGGCATGCGCGCCGGCCATGACGTTTCGATCGAGGTGGCGCTGGATGCGGGCGTTCCGATTGATGGCTTAACTTCAAAAACCCACGATGTTGATGTCGAACGTCCCGACGATCATCGCGCGCTCGTGCGGTTGAAAGTTCAAGCAACCATTCCCAATAAGGATTTTATTCTTCGCTATGACGTTGCCGGCAAGAAGATTTCGGATGCGCTTCTCACGCACGCTGGTGATAAGGGCGGCTTCTTCACGCTGATTCTGCAACCGCCGGAGAAAGTCACCGCTGAAGATGTGACGCCGAAAGAACTCGTGTTCGTGCTCGATACTTCCGGCTCGATGTCGGGCTTTCCGATCGAGACAGCGAAAGAGACGATGAAGCTCGCGCTGGACAGTCTTTATCCATACGACACCTTCAACTTGATCACGTTTTCCGGCGACGAGCACATCCTGTTTCCTGAACCGGTGCCGGCTACTAAAGAGAATCTCGCGAAAGCGCAGGCGTTCCTTGAAACACGCCAGGGCGGTGGCGGAACGGAAATGATGAAAGCGATCAAGGCTTCGATGGATCCGTCCGACGCGCAAGACCATGTCCGGATCGTGGTCTTCATGACTGATGGTTATGTCGGTAACGACCTTGAGATCATTGGCGAGGTTCAGAAGCATCCGAACGCGCGCGTCTTTTCGTTTGGCATCGGCAGCAGCGTGAATCGTTTTCTGCTCGACAGCATGGCGAAATATGGACGCGGCGAAGTTGAGTATGTTGGACTGAACGACGATGGCTCAGCCGGTGCGCGGCGCATGCACGAACGCGTGCGCAATCCGCTGTTGACCGACATCACGGTCGATTGGAACGGTTTGCCGGTGAGCGATATCTATCCGAAAACTATTCCGGATTTGTTCAGTGCGAAACCGGTGATTCTGAGTGGCCGCTTCACTGGCAGCGGCAAAGGCGTAATTCGATTGAAAGGGAAGATGTCCGGTCGCGATTTTGTGCGCGAGATTCCCGTCGATTTTTCCGCCGGGCAATCGCACGACGTGCTGGCGACGGTGTGGGCGCGCACGCGCGTCGATGATTTGATGAGTCAGGATTTCCAGGGCGCGCAACGAGGCACGATGAAGGATGACGTCAAGCAAAGCATCATCAAACTGGGATTGGATTACCGGCTGATGACGCAGTTCACGTCGTTTGTTGCAGTCGAAGAGATGATCGTGACTGATGGTGGCCAACCAAGACGCATCGATGTGCCCATCGAAGTGCCGGAAGGCGTGAACCGCAGCGCAATCTTTGGGAAGGACGAGGAAACGCCGATGAATGGAAGAGTCGCGTTTGCCAGTCCGATGGCGATGAGTCAGTCAGTGGTCGTGGTTACCAGCTCAAGCGAAACCACAAAGGCCCGACGCGCGGGCGGCGGCGCGGGAGGAGCGGGGTCAGGGAGTGGTGTTGGCGGCGCTACGCCTCCTCCACCGAAATCTGCCGGGAATATCACCATTGATGGCCTGCGCGACGTTGACGATCGACCGCTAACTCCAGAACAAAAGAAGCGCGCCGATCTGCAATTGAGATTTCATCCGTCGGTTTTGTTCGTCATCGATTGGTTGAAAGCGCCCAAGGCGGGATTGCTTACAGATCAGGCTCAGTTCGTTCACAACGGCAAGGCTGAAATCCAGATTTGGTTCACCGACAAATCAGACGAGGCGATGGCCAAACTGAAGGAACTGGGATTCGAAATCGTGCTCGATCCGAAGACCGCGAAGATGGTCATTGGCCGGTTGCCGATCGAGAAGCTGGCGGCTCTGGCTGAGATGAAATCCATTCGATATGTGGCGCCTCAGACGCGTAATTGAGTAACCGGTGTGTCAGAGGCCCGACCGTAAGGGCGGGCAGCGCGAAGTCACCGTAGCCCTTGCTGACGCGCGGGCTTCTGACACATTATCGGTGCGATGAATCTCGCGCCC
>JAJPKD010000239.1 GCA_021323895.1 Acidobacteriota bacterium
AAACGATAATGAGCGCGCCGATCAGGCCAAGCTCTTCGCCCACAACTGCGAAAATAAAATCGGAGTGCGCGAACGGCAAAAACAAAAGCTTCTGTTTTCCCTGGGCGAAGCCGAGCCCATGCGATCCGCCTGAGCCGACTGCGATCAACGACTGCACGACTTGATAGCCGGTGCCTCGCGAATCCGCCCACGGATCGATGAACGCCGACAGTCGCTTCATGCGAAACGGCGTGAAGATCAGCATCTTGCCGACATACAGCAGCGCCGGCACGACGGCGTAAACCAGAGGCCGTGGGCGCAAACCCGCCGCGAAACAAACCGTAAAGCAGATGATCGCGAGCATCAACGCTGTCCCGAGGTCCGGCTCTTTTGCTACGAGGCCCGCGATGATTCCCAGCACGACAAAACACGGCAGGAAGGTTCGCCAGAACGAGTCTTCATCGCCGGCGCGCTTTTCAAGAAATCTCGCCAGGAATAAGGCGAGCACGAGCTTTGCAATCTCAGATGGTTGAATCGAGAAACCCTTCAATTTGATCCAACGGCGCGCGCCATTGATCGGCGAGAATCCAAAGACGGCCAGCAGCAAAAGAATTGTGAGTAGCAGCGAGCCGTAAACGATCCAGCGTCGATTGAGATTTTGATAATCAAAGCGCATCGCGATGAACATCGCGAGAAAACCGAACGACGTCCACAGCGTCTGCTTGAGCACGTAGTGGAATTGGCTGTGGTTCTCCTGCTGCGCAATCACGGCGGACGCGCTGTAAACCATCACCACGCCGAACAGCGCGAGGCCGATCGTCGCGGAGAAGAGCCACTTATCGATCTGTAACTTCTGCTGCATTTGGGTGCGCACGCCTCTGGCGTGCCGACCTTTGAATTAAGCACGCCGGAGGCGTGCGTACCTCGAAACTTCTTCTTTAAATACGCTTCCTCGATGCTCGAAACTCTTAAACATGTCGAAGCTGGCACACGCGGGCGCGAGCAGAACGACGTCGCCCGATTGCGCGGCAGCGAAACTCTTCTGCACTGCGTCGCTCATGTCGGAAGCAAATTCATGAGGCGCGGCGCTGCCGATTTCGGCCTCAATCGTCTGCGCGTCTTCGCCAATCAAGATCATTTTGCGTACGTGTCCCTTTATCAGATCCACCAGCGGCGAGTACGACGCTTTCTTTCCCAGGCCGCCCAAGATCAAAACGACTTTGCCGGGCTCGTCGGTGAATGCTTCGAGCGCTTTCATCGTTGCATCGACGCTCGTCGCTTTTGAATCGTTGACGAAACGCACGCCGTTGATCTCCGCGACTTCCTCCAAGCGATGCTCCACCGGACGAAACTTACGCGTCGTTTCGCGCAAAGAATCGGGCGATGCTCCGCACGCCAGCCCGGCTGCGAAAGCCGCCAGAACATTCTCAACGTTGTGCGTTCCGCGCAGTTGCATCTCATCACGATTCATCAACACGCGCTCGCCATCTTTCGTTCGCGAAACCAGTTCACGACCTCGCAGAAATAAGCCTTCCTCAAGTTCGCGTTGCACGCTGAACTGAACCACGTGCGCGCGCAACCCGCTGGCCCACGACGAAACGATTTCGTCGTCGGCGTTGAGGATCGCGACATCGCCCGCAGTTTGGTTGCGAAAGATGTTGTGTTTGGCTGCGGCGTAATCGTTTAACGATTCATATCGATCCATGTGATTAGGCGTCACGTTCAGCACCGCCGCTACCGTCGGATGAAAGTCAACAATCGTTTCGAGTTGAAAGCTTGAGACTTCCACCACACTCCATCCATCATCCCGCGACGAGTCAATCATCGAGATCAATGCGTTACCGATGTTCCCGCCAACCTGAACGTTCATGCCTGCGTCTTTCAACATCTCGCCAATCAAACTCGTCGTGGTCGTCTTGCCATTCGTTCCCGTGATCGCGACGATGCGTCCGTGTAAGAAACGCGAAGCCAATTCAATCTCGCCGATGACTTCCGCCCCGCGGCGATCCGCGTATCGAACCGGAATCGATTTCGTCGGTACGCCCGGACTCACGACGACCAGATCGATTTGATCCAGCAGCCATGACGGCGGATCGCCCTCGACCAACCCGACGCCTTCAGTTTTCAAATCGAGCGCTTCCTTCGACCATTCGCTCAGCGGCTTGCGGTCATTTAGCGCGACCGTCGCACCTCGTTGCGCCAGGAATCGCGCGCTGGCAATGCCGCAGCGCGCCGCGCCGATGACTAAAGCTTTCCTGCCAGCGATCTCCATCAGATTAGCCACAAATTTACACAGATGCTCAGAGATTTAATTTTGTCTTTCATTTCAGCGTCAATCCGTGTTCATCTGTGGCTAATTCTCTACCGCAACTTGAGCGTCGAAAGACTCAGCAGTGCAAACAGGATCGCCAGAATCAAGAATCGGAAAACGATCTTCGATTCTTTCCAGCCGACCATTTCAAAGTGATGATGCAGCGGCGTCATCTTGAAAACGCGCTTGCCGACGCCGGTCGTGCGCTTCGTAAATTTGAAAACGCCGACTTGCAACATCACCGAAAGCGCTTCAATCACGAACACACCGCCGACCATGATCAGCATGAATTCCTGCTTGGTCAGCACGGCGATCGTGCCGACGGCGCCGCCGATCGCCAAACTGCCGACGTCGCCCATAAAAACTTCCGCGGGCGGCGCATTGAACCAGAGAAATCCCAAACTCGCTCCCGCCATCGCGCCGCAAAAGACCGTCAACTCTGCGGCCTCCGGCCGATGCGTCAGATCCAAGTAAGTCGCCCAACGCGCGTCGCTCGCCAGATAAGTGAACGCGGTCAACGCGCCCATCGCGATAAACGTGATGCTGATCGCGAGCCCGTCCAGGCCGTCGGTCAGATTCACGCCGTTGGTAGTTCCGAGCAGCACGCCGACGATCAACGCCAAATACAGGTGCGGCCCAATGTAGCTGATGCTGGTCGCTGGATTCGGATCGGCGGTGCTCTTGAAAAACGGGATGCTGACGTTCCATGAATACTTGGTCGCGAAGTACTGCGTCGAAACGTACAAAGCGCCCCAAACCAAGATCGCGATCAGAAGTTGGAACGCAATTTTTTGCTTGCCAGTTAAGCCGAGACTGCGGCGCTTCACCAGCTTGATATAGTCGTCGGCGAAACCAATCGCACCGAACCCGAGCGTCGCCACAATCGTGATCCAAATGTAGAGCCCGTTCAGCCGCGCCCACATCAACGTTGAGATGATCACCGATGCGATGATCAGCAATCCGCCCATGGTCGGCGTGTCGCGCTTGGATAAGTGCGCCTGCGGGCCTTCTTCGCGAATCTGTTGGCCGATGTTCCATTTCTTCAGAGCGTCAACGAGTGTTCGCCCGAACAGAAGCGAGATCAGCATCGCCGTGATCGACGCGTACGCTGTTCGAAAAGTAACGTACTGAAAAACGTTCAGCGCTTTTACGAGATACCAATCCTGATCTTTCCAGTGACCGTAGATCAGTTCGTAAAAGAGGTAATAGAACATCGTCAGTCGTCATTTGTCCGTCGTCGGTTGTCCGTAGTCGTCTGCAATTTTGGCTTGCAACTGACTACTGACAACTGACTACTGGCCGCCCGCAGCCAGCGGAAACTTCTCTTTCAAAGCCTTCACAACCTTGTCCGTCTCAACGCTACGCGAACCCTTTACCAAAATGAGATCGCCGTCACGAACTTCGTCGATCGCGGCCGCCGCGGCTTCGGCAGAACTTTCGAAAAAGCGCGCCGCCTCCAAGCCTTGCTCACGCGCACCCGCGACGATCTCGCTAGCCAACCCCCGTATCCCCCAGAGTAAATCAATTCCCAGCCGGGCAATCTCGTGGCCAGCCTCACGATGCATCTGTGGCGAGTCAGGGCCGAGTTCCAGCATCTCGCCGGCAATCACGATCCGTCGCTTGATCTTATCTTTCGCTTCGACCAAGGTCCGGACCATGCTCAAAAGGGATTTCGGATTCGAGTTGTACGAATCATCGACTACCGTGAAACCAGCCGCAAAATCCAAAACCTCGCCGCGCATCTTTGGCGGCTTGGCGCTCTTCAGAGCATTCGCGATCAACTCCGGCTTCACTTTCAAAGCCGTCGCTACCGCCGATGCGGCGAGCGCATTCATCAAGTTGTGCCGGCCGGTCATCGGCAACTCAGCCGCAGCCTGGCCCATCGGCGTATTCAAGCGAAACCGAATCGAACCGAACCTCGATGTGTCGATGTCGGTCGCCGTCACGTCTGCCTGATTCTCCAAGCCAAAGGTCAGCACAGGCCCGTTCGTTTTGGATTTCATTTCCATCACAAGTTGATCATCCGCGTTCAGCACCGCCACGCCGCCGGGTTTCAAGCCTTCGATCAGTTCGGCTTTCATCGCGGCGACGGTTTCGATCGTGCCGAGATGTTCCAGATGCACCGGCGCGACCATCAATTCCACGCCGATGTCGGGCGGCGTGATTTGCACGAGACGTCGAATCTCGTGCGTGGGCGAGGACATTCCCATTTCAAGCACGGCCAGATCGTAATCGTCCGTCCGCCGGCCTCGACTGACCATTTGCAGAACCGAAAGAGGCAGTCCGAGGTTGTTGTTATAATTGCGTTCACTCTTGAGTACGCGATGTCCGGTCTCTTTCAAAAGATGCGCCGTCAGTTCTTTAGTCGTCGTCTTGCCGGCGCTGCCGGTGATGCCGATTACGGGCTTGGCCCAGGCTTCGTAAACTTTTCTTGCGAGAGTTTGCAAAGCCGCGATCACGTCATCGACGATTAGCAAGCGATCCAGCAGCGGCTGCATGTCATCGCTGCCCTGGACGCGTTCGCGACGCGCGACTGCGGCGATTGCGCCTTTATCGAATGCGCCTTTTACGAAGGTGTGCCCATCCACGAAAGTGCCGTTGAATCCCGCGCGTTCGTAGTCCGGTTGAGACAAGGCGAAAAACAATTCGCCAGGCTCGGTCGTGCGCGAATCGATCGAGAAGTCCAATATTTCTTTGTCAAAGAGCTCAGGGCGGAGACTCACCGTCGTTGCGCCCATCAAGTGTGCTGCGGTTCGAATGTTCACACAATCATTAAACTAAACTAGTTGCGTCTAGTGAAATCCACGCGCACTAATTGTCCTGGATCGATCTCGCTGCCCGGCGCGGGATTCTGCTGCGTCGCGAAGCCCTCACCGCGCGCTTCTAGTTTCAATCCCCGCTGCGCGCACGTGCGCGCCACGTCGCGAACACTTTGGCCACGCAGGTCAGGCATCAACGCGCCACGCCGGCCAGCCACCGTGAAAACAACCTCGCTGGTCTGACCGCTAAAGCTGCGCGCGGCCACCACTTTCGGGAGCGTCGCCTGTCGCTGCTCAGTCTGCATCTGCTCTTCCTTGATTTGTTGCGGCGAAGGTTTCGATGTCTGCGCGATCATCTGCGGCATCGCTTTGATTTCTGTGTCAGGGGTTACGTTGAGATCGGGCAGAATCTGCTCCGCGATTTCGCGGAACACCGGCGCAGCCACGTCGCCGCCATGATACGCACCCAATGGCTCGTCGATCACGACGATGATCACCACTGCGGGATTACTGACCGGAGCGAAACCGACGAACGATCCGATGAACTTGGTCGCTGAATACGCATGAGTCTTCGGATCGATCTTTTGCGCGGTGCCGGTCTTGCCCGCCGCGGTGTAGCCTTCAATCTGTGCCTTCTTCGCGGTGCCTCGCAGCGTCACGCCTTCCATCATGGTGCGCAGCGCGGCGCAAGTTTCTGCCTTCAATGCGGGACGCGTTTCGATCTTCGCCTGGAACGTGACGCTGCCATCAGGATTACGCAGTTCGCGCACCAAATGCGGCTTGATCCAACTTCCGTTGTTCGCCAGCACGGAATAGGCGGAAGCCATCTGCAGCGGTGTCACGCCAACTTCCTGGCCCATCGCCAGCGAGCCGATCGATGACGGTTGCCAGCGCGCCAGCGGACGAAGAATGCCCGGCGACTCTCCGGCTAGATCGATGCCGGTTCGCGATCCAAAACCGAGTCGCTTCATAAAGTCATACATCGAGCTGTCGCCAACCATCAGACCGAGCTTGATCGCCCCGACGTTGCTTGATTGCGCCAGCGCGTCAGCAATAGTCAGCACGCCGAATGGTTTGTGATCGTGAATCAAGCGGCCGGCAACCGTGATTTGGCCCATCTGGCAATCGATCTTGTCGTCGGGCTTGACCAAACCTTTCTCGATCGCCGCCGAGTAAGCCACGATCTTGAACGTCGATCCCGGCTCGTAAATCGTTTGCAAGGCTCCGTTGAGTCGCGCTTCGGGCGGATTTGCTCCCGGCTGGTTCGGATCGAACGTCGGCGCATTCGCCAGCGCGAGAATCTCGCCCGTGCGAGGATCCATAACGATCGCCGTTCCCGATTTCGCGTGAGACCGTTCAACCGCGGCACTCAACGCCTGCTCAGTTCGATACTGGATGACCTGATCGATGGTGAGCACCACGGTCTGCCCCGGATGCGGTTGGACCTCGTAGCTTTCGAACGCGCGGCGATCGCGATCGACTTCCAGGTAAACTTTGCCGGCTTCGCCGCGAATCTTCTCGTTGTAGGACTGCTCGACACCGCTCAAACCGATTTCATCAGTGCCGACAAAACCGAGCACGTGCGCGGCGAGCGAATCGTTCGGATAGAAACGCTTCGGCTCTTTGCGCGAATAAACGCCCGGCAACTCCATCGCGTCGAGCTTAGTCGCTCGCGCAAGATCGACCCGTCGTACGATCCAGAAAAATTTCTTGTTCGAATCTTTGGCGTCACTCAACCGCTGCGTGAGTTCGTTGGCATCCTGGCCGGTGATCGCGGCGACTTTCTTCGCTGTGTCGTTGACGTTGTTGATTTCGCTCGGGTCGGCGTAGAACGATTCGGTGTCGAGGCTGCGCGCAAGTTCCCGCCCCTGGCGATCGAGAACCTGGCCTCGGGTCGGAGCAGTTTCGATCGAGCTTAACTGTTGATTGCGAGCTTTGGCGGCGAGTTCTTCGTGGCGGCTAACTTGAAGTTGGACCAGGCGCGCGCCCACGGCGAGCATCCAGACGACGAGGATCAGCGTGACAAAAAGA
>JAJPKD010000023.1 GCA_021323895.1 Acidobacteriota bacterium
CCGTTTCCGATAGCTGTTTCCATGGTTTGCTCCTTTGTAAGCGAACAAATCTTCCATACGACGGAATTTCGAAGCGAGTTGCGAAGAATTTCGGGAGGCCGGAGGCTAGAGGCTGGAGGCTAGAGGCTAGTTAAGCTATGACGCCGCGCCTTGTCTTCTTACGCCCAGTCCCCAGCCTCCAGTCTCCACCTTCACCATTCTTGACTTCGATTGTTCTTCGATGGTAAGTAAGCACTTACTTTCATTGGACGGGACATTCCCTTTTGGAGCCACAAAAACGAATTAATGCTAACGGAAGCGCCGCGCGCATGGCGGGCGGCGAGCGGCGTCTGCAAATCCTGCGCGTCGCCATGCGACTGTTTTCGCAGCGCGGTTTTCGCGGCACCACGACCAAGGAGATCGCTCTGGCGGCCGGCGTCTCGGAAGCCATGGTGTTTCGTCACTTCGCGACGAAAGAAGAACTGTACAGCGCGATTCTCGATCACAAAGCCTGCCTGCACGACGATCTGGATCCGTTGCAGAAAGTCGCCGATGCGATTCAGCGCAAGGACGACCGCGCTGTCTTTGAAGGCATAGCCCTCGATGCTTTGAATCATCACGAAAGCGATCCGGAGTTTCAGCGGCTGCTGTTGCATTCGGCTCTCGAAGAGCATGAATTGGCCCACATGTTTTGGGAAAAATTTGTGCGCCGCGTCTATCACTCTTTGCGCACTTACATTCGCCAGCGCCAGCGCGACGGCGCGATGAAACAGCTCGACCCGTTGGTCGTCGTGCGCGCGTTCATCGGCATGATCATTCATCACTCGCTTAACAATAATTTGTGGGACCGCGATCGAGAGTTGCTCAAAATTTCAAACCAGGCTGCCGCGCGCGCCTTTACGAACATTCTTTTGAACGGCGTGGCCGCCAAGCCGCAGGCCCGACGCAACGGGAGTGCGCGGAGCGCCACGCTGAAAAGGAAGCCATCGAAAAAATGAATCTTCCCAAATCTCTGAAAATTATTTTTCTAGTTTTACTCGCCGCAATTGCCGCCGCCGGCCTCGCCGCTTGCAAGCGATCAAACGGCCAGACGAACGCGGCGGCCTCCGCGAGTCCAACCCCGGCTTCAATTCAGGTCAGCACGAGCGCCGCGATTGTTCGCCAGTTGCCGCGTTACTTCGAAGCGCAGGGCGCGCTGGCAGCGAACGAACAGACTGATGTAGCGCCGGAAACTTCCGGCCGTGTCGCCGCCGTCGGCGTCGATATCGGCAGTCCCGTCAGGCGCGGCCAGATGATTGTGAGGATTGAAAGCGCCGACTTCAAAGATCGCGTCGCTCAGGCGCAGGCACAATTGGATCAGGCGAAGGCGACGCTGCAACAGAACCTCGCAAAAATCGGGATGCGTCCGGGCCAGAGGTTCTCGCCGGAAAACGTGCCTGAGGTGCGCGCCGCGAAAGCTGCGCTGGATTTAGCCGACAAGAACTTGCGGCGCTATGAAAAGCTGGTTGAGAGCGGCGACGTTTCGCGCGCGATTTACGATCAGCAAAAATCACAGCGCGACCAGGCCGCCGAACAATATCAGGCAGTGATTCATCAGGCGCAACAAAATTATGCAGCGGTGGCTAACGCCCAAGCCGCCGTTGATGCGGCGCAGACGAATCTGTCGCTGGCAAAGCGCAACTTGAGTTACACGAACGTAACCGCGCCGATGACGGGTTACATTTCCGATCGTCCGGCCGATGTGGGTGAATACGTCTCGCAGCAGCAGAAAGTCGCGACGATTGTAAATCTGAATCCGCTGCGCGTGCGCATCGACATTCCCGAGCAATCGATTCCACAGATTCGCGTGGGCGAGAGCGTTTCCGTTGCCGTCTCCGCCTATCCCGATCGAAATTTTTCCGGCCGGATTGCCCGTATTTCGCCGAGCGTCAGCACCAGTTCTCGCACGATGACGATCGAAGCCGACGTGCAGAACCCGAACGCCGAACTCAAGCCTGGACAATTTGCGACGGTGCGAATTCTGCTGCCGCAGAGCGAACCGGCGGTGCTCGTCCCGCAAAGGGCGGTGCGCACGATTTCCGGATCGACTTATGTGTTTGTGATCAAGAACGGATTCGCGCAACAGCGCCTGGTCCAGACCGGACAGACTGAAGGCGATCTGATCGAAATCAAGAGCGGCATCGCCGGCGATGAAGTCATCGCTTCGAGCAATGTCGAGCAATTAAGCGATGGAGCGGCGGTCAGACAATAGTCATGCAAAAACTTGCTGAAATTTGTGTTCGTCGTCCGGTGTTCGCGACCATGCTCATCCTGAGCATCACGGTCGTTGGCCTCTTCTCGTTTCGATCGCTAGGCGTCGATCTCTTTCCCAAAATCGATCTCCCGACGATCACGGTGACGGTCGTCAATCCCGGCGCATCGCCGCAGGAGATCGAAACTGAAATCACCGACAAAGTCGAAGGCGCAGTCAACACGATCAGCGGCATCGATGAGCTGCGCTCGACTTCCGTCGAAGGCGTGTCGCAGGTTTTCATCAACTTCGTCCTCGAAAAAAATGCCGATGTTGCGGCTGAAGAAGTTCGCAACAAGGTCGATCTGATCGTCAACGACCTGCCTGAGACTGCCGAAGTTCCGATCGTGCAGAAACTCGACACGGACGCGACGCCGGTTTTGCGCATCGCGGTTTCAGCGCCGCGATCTTTGCGCGAAGTCACGGACATCGCGGACAAGCAAATCAAGCGCTTGATCGAACCGATTAGCGGTGTCGGTAACGTCGAGATCGTCGGGGGCCGCCAACGCGAAATCGAAGTTTGGGTCGATCCCGACAAGATGCGCGCTTACAACGTCTCGGCCGCGGACGTGGCGAATGCGGTGAAGTTGCAGAACATGGAATTGCCCGGCGGCCGCGTCGAGCAGGGTCAAAAAGAAATGACCGTGCGCACGATGGGCCGCATTCCCGATCCCACGCAATTCAACAATCTCGTGGTCGGCAGTCGCGGGCCTTACGCCGTGAAAGTCAGCGACATTGGTTACGTCGAAGACGGCGCGGAAGAGCAGCGCACTGAAGCTCGCTTGAATGGCCAGCCGGCGGTGACGCTGGTCGTGTCGAAACAATCCGGACAGAACACGGTGGCGGTTGCCGACGCGGTCAAGGAACGTCTGGAAGAGCTGAAGACTACGCTGCCGCCCGATGTGAAGACGCAAATCGTTGGCGACCAGACGATCTTTATCAAGGCCGCCCTGCATTCGATCAATCTGCACCTGGTTGAAGGATCGATCCTGGCGGCGATCGTAGTTTTCGTTTTCCTTTGGAGTGTCCGCTCGACGTTCATCGCAGCGATTGCGATTCCGACTTCGATCATTGCGACCTTCGGGCTGATGGCGGCGATGGGCTTCACGCTGAATCAAATCACCATGCTCGCGCTGACGCTGATGGTCGGCATCGTGATCGACGACGCGGTTGTCGTGCTCGAAAATATTTTCCGCTTCATCGAAGAGAAAGGCGTGCCGCCGTTTCAGGCGGCCATCGAAGGCACCAAAGAGATCGGCATGGCCGTGACCGCGACGACGCTGTCGCTGCTGGCCGTGTTTCTGCCGGTGGGATTCATGGCCGGCATCGTCGGACGCTTCATGTCGTCGTTCGGCTTCACTTCGTCGTTCGCGATTGCCGTGTCGCTGATCGTTTCGTTCACGCTGACACCGATGCTGGCGGCGCGCATGATCAAGCGAAAGAAATCCGGCCAAGCGAAGCCTCACAGAGAAGTTAGCGAAACTCCTGACGTCGAAAAGCGCACATCAATAGCCGAATTCAAAGACAAGTACGAACAGGCAAGTTCCAAAGCATCGCGCTTCTATCACCCGATCGATCGCACTTACACATGGATGCTGAGGTGGTCGATGGCGCATCGCTGGGTGATCGTGGTTTTGTCGCTGCTCGTCATCGTCAGCACCGTGCCGCTGTTTATGTTCGTCGGCAAAAACTTTTTGCCGGTCGACGATCAATCGCAATTCGAAATCAACGTACGCTTGCCGGAGGGCGCAACGCTTTCGACGACTTCGGCGCTGGCCGAGCGCATGGCCGCGGATTTGCGGAAACTGCCCGGCGTCACCGACACGCTGGTGACGATCGGGAGCGGCCAACAACAGATCGTCAATCTCGCGAACATTTACATCAAGATGTCACCCGTCGAAGAGCGATCAGTTTCGCAGCAGGTTCTGATGTTGCGCGCGCGTTCCGAAATCGTGGGCAAGTATTTGAAAGAGGTCCCCGCGTTACGAACGAGCGTAAACCCTGTAGCCGCGATTTCTGGTGGTGGACAGCGCAACGCGGACATCAACTTTGTAATCAGCGGTCCCGATCTCGACAAGCTGACGGCCTATTCCGATCACCTATTGGCGAAGCTGAAGACTTTGCCTGATGTGGTGGACGTGGACTCGACGCTGATAACTGGTAAGCCGGAGTTGCGCGTGGTCGTTGATCGAGCGCGCGCTGCCGATCTCGGGGTGAGAATCGGAGACGTGGCGCAGTCGCTGAATACTCTGGTCGCGGGCCAGAAAGTCTCGACCTTCAACGCCGGCACGGATCAGTACGACGTGCGCGTGCGCGCGATTGGCGAGTTCCGCGCCAGCGCCGAAGGATTGCAGCGCATGCTGGTGGCATCGCAGAAGATCGGTTGGGTGAGTTTGGATAACTTGGTGCGCGTTGAGCCGGGCACTGGGCCATCTTCGATCGATCGATACAACCGGCAGCGGCAGGTGATGCTGGTGGCGAACACGAAGCCGGGCGGTTCACAGGCAGCGGTAATCTCCAAGCTTCAGCAATTTGCCGCTGAAGAAAAAATGGGCAGTTCCTACCGGACATTTCTCGCCGGGCGCACGCGCGAACTGAGCCGCACGGGGCAGTACTTTCTGCTCGCGATCATCCTGTCGTTTGTTTTCATGTACATGGTACTGGCAGCGCAGTTCGAATCGTTTATTCACCCGATCACGATTCTGCTCACGCTGCCGCTGGCGATTCCATTTGGCATCGTCTCGCTGCTGGTGACGGGGCAGACCGTGAACATCTTTTCGGGTTTGGGTTTGTTGCTGTTGTTCGGTGTGGTCAAGAAGAACGCGATTCTGCAAATCGATCACACAAACGGATTGCGGCGGCAAGGCATGGAACGTCACGAAGCGATCATTCAAGCGAACCGCGATCGTCTGCGCCCGATCCTAATGACGACCATCGCACTGGTCGCGGGCATGACGCCGCTGACGCTTTCCAGTGGGCCAGGCGCGGGCACGAATCGATCGATTGGCGTGCTGGTGGTCGGCGGACAGTCGCTCTGTTTGCTGTTGACGCTTTTGGCGGTGCCGGTTTTCTATTCACTCTTTGACGATCTCGCGCGCAGCCGCATCTGGTCGCGAATTGCCGCGACCTTCTCAGCCGTCTTCGGTCGCGCGCGCCGCCGCGCCGCCGCTGCGGCGGCATCTTTGTTAGGACCTATGTTTAAGATTCTCATCATCACTGCGACATTGATTCTGGTTGTTTCGACTGGAACTAAAGCTCAAAAGCCAACTCCAACTCAGTCACCCGGCGTGTCGGCGGAACAAGCGTTGAAAGTTCCGACGATTGCGACCGACTATCGCGCGAATCCGAGTCAGCCGCTGCCGCCGCTCACACGCATCGGGGTGGACACGAACGAGCAGCAGCCGCTGAGTTTGCGTGAGGCGATCGCGATGGCTTTGCAGAACAACAAAGACATCGAAGTCGCGCGCGATAACGTGAAGATCGCCGAGTACGATCTGTTAACAGCGCACGGCGCATACGATCCGAAACTCAGCGCGCAAAGTTACTTCGAAAAAATAAACTCTGCACCGACGAGTTTTCTCAGCGGCGCTAGTCGCGTTGAAACTTCGGACTTTACATCAACAGGTCGACTCGAGGGATTGACCAACAAGTACGGCGGAAACTATCGCATCGATTTCACCTCGATAAGACAGACAAGTAACAGCCAGTTTGCCGTGCTCAACCCGCAGTTCCCGGCCGCGCTGACCTTGAGCTACACCCAACCGCTCGTGCGGGGGCTTCGCTTCGATTTGCCGCGGCGCCAGATCGAAGTGGCAAAAAAGAATCTTTCGTTGACCGACGCGCAGTTTCGCCAGCGGGCCATCGAAGTGATCACGAACGTGCAGCGCGCGTACTGGGATTTGGTTTTCGCTCTGCGCAACTTACAGATTCAGCGCGACTCGTTAACGGACGCGCGCGCGCAGCTCGAGCACAACCGGCGCATGGTTACGGAAGGCGCGTTGGCCCCGATCGATGTCGTCGCCGCGGAAACGCAGGTGGCGAATTTCGAGCAAACAGAATTCATGGCGCTCGAAGATGTCACGCGCACGGAAAATAATCTGAAAAATCTAATTGTCGAAAACAAGAACGCGAAACTCTGGAGTGTCTCGATTATTCCGACTGACCAAGTCGATCTCACCGTGCCGCAAGTCGCACTGCCCGATGCGATGAATGCGGCAATGCAGAACCGGCAGGAGCTAAAACAATCGGACATCGCGCGTGAGATCAAT
Organism: Acidobacteriota bacterium; assembly: GCA_021323895.1. Lineage (GTDB taxonomy): Bacteria > Acidobacteriota > Blastocatellia > Pyrinomonadales > Pyrinomonadaceae > UBA11740. The sequence goes on from JAJPKD010000023.1 coordinate 6,538, forward strand.
CAGCTCGACCAGAAACTCTATCGCGATCAATCAAAACCGGAAGTGGATCTGGTTGGCAGTTATGGCATAACCGGCAACGCCGGGAAATTAAGTTCGACCGCCAACCCGATTACTGCCAGCACCGATGCCTTGCGCACGCGCGTGAATCAGCTTTCAGTGATCGAAGGTCTGCAGCCTTTGCCCGCGCCGCAGGTCACGACCATTGATCCGAATCTTGTCGGCGGATACCCGCAGTCGTTTTTGAACCTGGCGGCGAATCGCTATAACAACTTTCGCGTCAGAGTTTCGGTCAGTTTGCCGCTGCGAAATCGCACGGCCGAGGGACAGCTCGGGCACGCGTTGGTCGAAGGCAAGCGCATCGCGACTCAGCGCGAACAGCTTGAGCAATTGATTCAGGTTGAAGTGCGCAACGCTTTGCAGTCGCTGACGACTGCGGAGGCGCGTCTGCGCTCGGCGGCGGTAGCACGCTCGACGGCTGAGCAGCAGTACGAAAGCGAGAAACGAAAACTCGACGCGGGACAATCGACTGTGTTTCTCGTGCTCGAGCGACAGACGGCGTTGGCGACTGCGCGTGGCAACGAGCTGCGCGCGCAGACTGACGTGAATAAAGCGATCGCCGAGTTGCAGCGCGTGACCGGCAACTCTTTGACCGCGAACAACGTGACCGTCACGGTTCGATAGACTCGCTGACCCGACTAAACAGATGGCACGCCGAAAACTTTCCAGAATTCTCGTAATCATCGTGATCCTCGCGATCGTGATCGCAGGTGGGTTCCTGCTGTGGTGGTTTCTGATTCGCCAGCCCCCGGTCCCACACAACATCATCGTGCTCAGTGGCCGCATAGAAGGCGACGACTCAACCATCGCCGCGAAAGTCTCCGGCCGCATTCGCGAGATTCGTGTGCGCGAAGGCGACATCGTCAAAGCCGGCGACGTGATCGCTGTGCTCGATGAGGAGCAGGCCGCCGCCCGCGAGCAGCAATCACGCTCCTTAGCGCAGGAAGCAGACACGCGGATCACGCGCGCGCAGGATCAAATCGCGGTGCTGCGTGAACAACTCATACAGGCGAACATCACCGTCGATCAAGCACGCCAGGATGCCGAAGGCCGCGTGCATCAGGCTGAAGCGCAAGTGGCCACGGCCGAGGCGAATCTCTCGCAGGCGCAGGCCGCGTACGAACAGGCACGTTACGACGTTGAGAGGTTCACGCGACTCGCGCGCACTGGTGACGTTTCCGATCGCCAGCGCGAACAAGCGAAGACTGCGGCAGAGAGCCAGGCCGCGGTGGTCGAATCAATGAAGAAGCAAGTCGCGGCGGCTCGAGGCGCGCTTACGGCTGCGCGTGCGAACCTGAAAAATCCCTCGATTCGATCTTCACAAGCGGCCGCGATCCAAAAACAGATCAATCAGGCGCAGACCGATGTTGCCGCCGCGCAGGCTGACTCTGACCGCGCGCGTGCGCAGGTAAAAGAAGTTGAAGCGAACCGCGCCGACTTAACTATCGTTGCGCCGTTCGACGGCACGATTGCGACGCGCGTAGCCGAGCCGGGCGAGGTCGTCGCGCCGGGCGCCGCAATTGTAACGATGATCGATCTGAAAAAGATTTATCTGCGCGGGTTTGTCCCCGAGGGCGACATTGGCCGAGTGAAACTTGACCAGCCAGCGCGTGTTTATCTCGACTCAAATCCAAAAGTCGCGATCGACGCAGTTGTGTCTCGCATCGATCCCGAAGCATCGTTCACACCTGAGAACACTTACTTTCGCGATGAGCGCGTGAAGCAAGTGGTTGGCGTGAAACTGCTGATCAAGAATCCGAGCGGCGCCGCGAAACCAGGCATGCCGGCGGACGGCGAGATTCTGGTTGAAGGCAGTACGTGGCCGAAGGATACCGGGCGAAGGTGAATCGTTTGACATTTGGCATTTGAGATTTGCCATTTGTCATTTTCCGGCAAACCTCAAATGAAGAGATGAGCACGAATCAAAACACGTTCGCTCCTCCGGTAAACAGCGCTGCGCCCCTTCCCGTTTCCACTTATTCATCTGACGCTGCCATTCACGTTAGCGCACTGCGCAAATCCTACGGCGCGATCGAAGCTGTCCGCGGTATCGATCTCGATGTTCAGCGCGGCGAGATTTTCGGGTTGATTGGGCCGGATGGCGCGGGCAAGACTTCGACATTTCAAATCCTCGGCGGCGTCATGCCGGCGACGAGCGGGGAAGCGATCATGTTGGGCCGCTCCGCGCGCGACGCGCGCTCGTACGTCGGTTATCTCACGCAGGTTTTCAGTCTCTATCACGATCTCACGGTCGCCGAGAACCTTCGTTACGTTGGTGAGTTGCGTCGCTTATCGGACAAAGAGATCGAGAGTCGCGGAAATCGCTACCTGCGCATGTTCGGCATGGATCGGTTTGGGGATCGGCTCGCGGGAAAGCTCAGCGGCGGCATGAAGCAGAAGCTTTCGCTGGCGTGCGCGCTAATCATCGAACCGAAAATTTTGCTGCTTGATGAACCGACGACCGGCGTCGATCCGGTTTCGCGGCGAGAGTTTTGGGATGCGCTGGCGGATCTTTCAAGCCAGGGAATCACGATCGTGATCGCGACGCCTTATCTCGACGAAGCCGAGCGGTGCACGCGCGTCGCGCTGATGCACGAGGGGCAGATTCATCAGACGGGCACGCCCCGCGAGCTGCGCGATCATCTCGGACTGAAACGATTGATCGTGCGCGCTGAGAGTCTGAGTCGCGCGGAAGATATTCTTGATGAAACGAAAGGGATCGATGACGCGCAACGATTCGGCGATCACCTCGACGTGATGGTCACTGATGCAGATGCGGGCGAGAAGTTGACGCGCGAGACTCTGCAGCACGCAGGCATCAACGTTGAAGAGATCAAGGTTGCTTCTCCGACGCTGGAAAATTCTTTCGTCGCGATGCTGCGCCATTTGGAAGACGAAGTGCGCGCCTCACCGTTTCCGGTGAAACGACAGTTTCGCGATCGGGCTGAAGGAGCGATTGCGATTGGCGCGCGCAACTTGAGCAAGTCGTTCGGAAACTTCGATGCGGTCAAGAGCATCAATCTGGAAGTTAAGTACGGCGAAATTTATGGCTTGCTCGGCGCGAACGGGGCGGGCAAGACGACCACGATCAAGATGCTCTGCGGCTTGCTTGAGCCGACTGGTGGCGAAGCGGAACTCGCTGGAGAAACCGGTTCGCTGCGATCCAGTGATGTGCGTCAACGGGTCGGTTACATGTCGCAGAAATTTTCGCTCTACGACGATCTGACGATTGAAGAGAATCTGGATTTCTTCGCCGGCGTTTACCGCGTGCCGCTGGCGGAGCGCGCCGAGAAAAAGCGCTGGGTACTTTCATCTTCAGGTTTGCAGGGTCGCGGCAAGCAGATGACCGGCAGCTTGCCCGGTGGTTGGAAACAACGCGTGGCGTTCGGCGCCGCCGTGATGCATGAGCCGAGTGTTTTGTTTCTTGATGAGCCAACGTCAGGCGTCGATCCGCTGGCGCGCCGAGCGTTCTGGAAAATGATCAATAGCTTCGCCGATCGCGGCATGGGGATTCTGGTGACGACGCACTACCTCGAGGAAGCAGAACAGTGCAACCGCCTTGGCCTGATGGTCGCGGGCGATTTAGTCGCGCAGGGTTCGCCGTCCGAATTGAAAGCTCAGCAGAAAGGCCACGTGGTCGAATTCGTCACGGACGCGCCGCAACGCGCCAACAATCTGCTGAAAACCGAGATGGAAAGTTGGCGCGTGTCACTGTTCGGCGATCGTCTGCACGTGATCATGGATGAGGAAACTGACGCCGCGATCAAGCACGTTTCCGATCGCCTGGCGCGAGACAGTGTTCAGGTCACACGCGCGAACAAAGTGCCTTACTCGTTGGAAGACGTCTTCATCGCAATCGTGGAGAAGATGAGAAGGGAAGGAAAGAGCGCGGAGGAATAAAGCAGTTTAGAGTTGCTAGTTTCGAGTTGCTGTCACGAAAGTACGAGGTCTAACTGAAATCGATTTCATACTTAACTAGAAACCAGAAACTCGAAACTAGAAACTTCGAATGAAGCGCATCATCGCCCAGGTCAAAAAAGAACTCACGCAGCTTTGGCGTGATCGGGTGACGCTCGCGCTAGCGCTGGTCCTTCCGGTGCTGCTGCTCCTGCTTTTGAGCAAGGCGACGTCACTCTCGGTCAAAGACATTCCGGTCGTCGTGCAGGATTTGGACAAGACGCCGATGTCGCGGCAGTACCTCGAGACCGTCGGCGCGTCGCTTTCGTTTAAGCTGAAGGCTTTGCCCACAGATGTTTCGCCGGAACAGTCGCTTCTGAAAAACGAGGCGCGTGCGTCGCTGATCATTCCACCGAACTTCGAACGAGACTTGCGCCGCGGACAAGCTGCTGAGGTGCAGTGGCTGATCGATGGCACCGACGCGAACACGGCGAACGTAATGCGCGGCAAGGCCGCTGCGATCACGCAGACGTTCACCGCGCAAATTCAGCCCGACGAAGTTCAGCCCGCTATCAAGCCGCAGATTCGGTACTGGTTCAATCCCGGTCGCGAAGATTTGAAGTACTTTGGCCCCGGCGTGCTCGCGTTCGGCATGGCGATGTTTCCGCCGTTGCTTGCCGCGCTGGCTCTTTCACGCGAAGGCGAGTTGAAAACGATCCTGCAAGTTTATGTTTCCAGCATCACCGCGTTCGAATATCTGCTGGGCAAAGTGATCGCCTACACGATCGTGGCGTGGGGCGAATGGATCGCAGGAATGCTGGTTCTGTTCTTCGTCTTTGGATTGAATCTCGCGGGCGATCGCACGCCGCTGCTCGTGACCACGTTCTTCTATCTGTTCTGTAACACGTGCTTTGGCGCGATGTTGGGCGCGGCGATTCCGAACCAGGCAGCGGCAATTCAGGCGACGCAGCTCGGCGGCTTTCTGACTTCGTTCTTGCTCGCTGGGTACATCTTTCCGGTGAGCAACATTCCGCAGCCCCTGCGCTCGCTGTCCTACATCGTGCCGATGCGTTACTACCTGGAAGTAATTCGCGATGCGTTTTTGCGCGGCGGTGGTTGGGGCGGCGTCTGGCACGCGCCGATCGCTCTGGCACTCCTGGGCGGGTTCTTCTTCTGGCGCGCATGGAGCGTGATGAAAGATATGCAGGTGAAGGCATAGGAAGTCAGTGGTCAGTAGTCAGTGGTCAGTAGAAGAAACCGCTGGCGATGTAGGTCCGTAATCAACTGACA
>JAJPKD010000246.1 GCA_021323895.1 Acidobacteriota bacterium
CAGGCCGATAAAATAAACAAGGAGCCGCGTTTGAATTTTCGCGCCCGGTTGTCGCTCGCGCCGCTCGCGCCGTAAGCGCAGCAGACTGCGCAGCAAGATAAAACTGAAGACGATGAAGGCCGCAAAATTCAGCGATGAGAGCGCGTACAGCAGAAGCGTGTCAGACCCGGTCTCAGATGGCAGCATCGCGGCAACATTGAAGAGTTGCTGCGCAGCGATAATCGCAAGCAGCACCGCCACCGTGCCGGCCAGCAGCCATGGCACCAGACGTCTTTGCGACCGCGGCCTGTTTTCTTGTTCTTGATGCTTACTCACGCGCAGCTCTTACGGGTCGGATCGGATTGGGCCAAGTTTAGCACACGATTGGTTGGGTTCCGTTGCCCTCTCCCAACTGGGCGAATGGCAGCGCAATCGCCTGAATTGGACCGGCGGGTCGCGATTGAGAATGCTAGAATGCTGCGCCGCCAATGGAAGCCTGTAACTTCTTCCTCGATCGAAACCGTCACCTGCGGAGTGGATGGCGCGTTGCCATCTTCGCGGTCGCGTTCATCATTTGCGTCCAGGTCTCGCACGTCATTCTGCTCTATCTGCTCAGCGCGATTCTGCATCGCTCGATCTTTGATCTCTCGAACAGCAACTGGAGCGTTGTTGCCGGACATGGATCGATTCTCTTCTCGGCTTTCATATTGGGTTGGGCGTGCGGAGCGCTGCTGGAAGAGTTGCCGTTTCGCGCGCTTGGCTGCGCGCCGCATCGCGGATGGCTTCGCAATTTCGTCTTGGGATCGATCCTCGGCGGTGCGTCATTGTTGCTTGCGGCCGGCATAAGCGCGGTGACTCGCGGAACGCAATTCAGATTTGATCCGGCCGGTGCGGGATCGATCGCGCGCACGTTGATTCTCTCACTGGCTATTTTAGTTTTCGCAGCCGCGGCGGAAGAGATTTTGTTTCGCGGTTATCCGCTGCAAACGTTGACCCGCGCGAATCTGGCGTGGCTTGGCATCCTGCTCACGTCGGTTCCGTACGCCGCCGTGCATCTGAATAACCCGCACGCGGTCGCGGGATTTACTTTTGTGAATACGGCGCTTGCTGGTCTTTGGCTCGCCGTAGCCTATCTGCGCACGCGAAGTCTCTGGTTGCCGCTCGGTCTGCACTGGTCGTGGAATTTTGTGCAAGCCTCGTTGCTCGGTTTACCTGTCAGTGGTATCGAGCGCATCGCGCCGGCTCCTTTGTTGAAGGGACTCAACCTCGGTCCGGATTGGCTGACTGGCGGCGCTTACGGAATCGAGGGCGGCGCCGCCTGCACGATCGCGCTGATTGTATCGACGCTGGTGATTTGGCGCGTGAAACTATTTGCCCGGGCGGACGTAACTTAATCAGCCACGGATTAACACCGATTTGCACAGATAGAACCAGTGACGATCCGTGTTTATCTGTGGCCGCAGCACCTCTGTTAACACTCTCTCCACGCATCCCGTCTTAGCCATGTCAGAAGCAGTCAACAAACTGACGATTGCGGTATCCAATTCCAGGGGCGAATCAATGATCGAGGCTGAAGCCACCGCGGAGATGCTGCTCATGAGCCAGCCCTTCCGCTCTCCCGAAAAAATTGAAGAGCCGATCGAGGTCACGCTGGTTCGTGATGTGCTCGCCGGAGAGACCGATCAGTTTGCCCGGCTTTACGAAATTTATGCGCCGCTGGTGCATGGAGTTTTGCTGGCGCGCGTACCGCGCGACGAAGTTGACGATCTGGTACAGGACATTTTCCTGCACGCGTTGCGGAAACTGCACACCTTGAGAGATGCCAAATCGTTTGGGCCGTGGGTGGCGATGATCGCGCGTAATCGCGCCATGGATTTTCATCGCAGTAGCCGCGAGACAGTGGAAGTGACAGAACAGATCGCGGTGGCGAAGACGCCGAACAAAACAGCCAGAGAGGTTCTCGGTCTAATTCGCTCGTTGCCGGAAGCATATCGCGAAACTCTTGTGCTGAGATTTGTCGAAGGCATGACCGGCCCGGAGATCGCTTTGCGCACTGGACTAACGCCGGCGTCTGTGCGGGTGAATCTGCACCGCGGCGTGAAACTGTTGCGCGAACGAATGGGATTGTCAGTACCACCGGCGGTAGCGGGTGGGTAGAGGAACTAGTTATGAACGACAACTATCTTTGGGATCGAACGGGCGAACCCGATAGAGAAATTCAGCAGCTTGAGGATGTGTTGGGCGAACTTCGTTATCAACCTCGACCGCTGCACCTGCCGCAAAACTTCAGCAAGCGGCGACGAACCCTCGTGCCCGCTCTGGCGATTGCGGCGACTCTACTGCTGGCCGTGGCGATTGGTCTTTGGCTGAACCTGAATCGACGCTGGAACCAGCCGCCCCTACGGCAAGCCGCAGGCTCTCCACCCGAACCGGGTTCACCAACTCCGAAAAGCACTACGCAACAAAATCAAACGGTGACGGTACACGATACGCAAAAACCGAAGCAGTCCGAACGACGGCAACTGATGGCGCGATCCGTTTCTAACACAAAGCGTCTGCATCGGACGGTTCAGCCGGCACTGACGGCCGAGGAACTCGCGCAGAAAGAACAAGTCGTGATGGCGCTGCGCATGGTCAGCGCGAAATTGAATCTCGCTCAACGCAAGTCAGTCGGCGTTCCCCAAACAAACATTATTCGTAATCAACACAAGGTAGGATGACTTATGAAAACACTCTTCCGAGCTTCATTTGATTTAATGCTGGTCGTCGCGCTGCTCATCGCTGCCGGCATTACGGCCTCCGCCCAATCGGCGAAGCTACAACTCGATCAGCTCGATGCGCTCGCCAATCGCGCGAGTGAAACAGTTGACGTCAAACTGGACGAGCGTCTGATGCAGACAACCGCGAAATTCTTTGCGGGCAAAGACCCGGACGACGCGGAAATTCGCGACCTGATCAAGAACGTCAAGGGCATCTACGTAAAAAGCTTCACCTTTGAAAAAGAGAACCAGTACGCGCCCGCAGACATCGAATCTGTTCTGTCGCAGCTTAGAAGCGGCGGGTGGAACAAGATCATCGGCGTAACCAGCAAGAAAGATGGTGACAATGTCGATGTCTATCTGATGACCGTCGGCGATCAAATTAGCGGCCTGACCGTCGTCAGCATCGAGCCGAAAGAAGTCACCATCGTGAACATCGTTGGCCCAATCGATCTGGAAAAGCTCAGCCAATTGGAAGGTTCATTCGGCGTGCCCTATCTGAATCTACCGCCATCGAAACCGAAGAGCGACAAATAGAGCCGCGCGCACGTTCGTCAGGGATTTGCGAACAATGATGATGAAACTCACATTGACGGGAATAATGATCGCGCTGACGCTGGCCGCGCCGCTTGGCGCGCGCGCTGATCGCGACGATTTCAACGCCGTCGTGAAAGCGATTGAGCAGTTTTATCACGTCAAGCATCAGAACGTTCCGCTGCTGGCCCGCGCCGGTGTGAAAGCGGTGCGCACTGCCGCCAAGATTCGCGGCGGGCAGTACAAACGCATCGCCGAGGCCGGCAGCGTGCGCGTCGCGTTCTTTGAAGATCAGACGTTCGATTCGCACGGAAACATGGCCGCGTTCAAAGCCTCGATTCAGAACACCTTGGTCGCAAATTGGTCAGCGCTGGTACAAACGCTCGCGCCCAAAGAGGAGGAGCAAACTTTTATTTACGTTCGCGATGCGAACGAAAAATTTCACGTCTTGGTCATTACGATAGAGAGACACGAGGCAACTGTCGTGCAAGCGACGATTTCGCCGCAGGTGCTCGCGGATTTGGTGAGAGATCCGAACGGCGTGGGCAAAACAATAACCGACGAAGCAACCATCAGCGATCCCTAGTTTCAGAAGCCCGACCGTCAGGGAGGGCAACATCCAGGAGAGTCATGAATACATCAAGCCGAATTCGCTACATCTTGTGTCTGGCCATATTCGCCCTCGCGATTGCGATTGGGCCGCCCATCTTGCGCGCGCAAGACGTCGCCGACACGATCAAGATTCGCACCCGCGTCGTCTTTCTTGACGCGCTGGTTAAAGACAAGAAAACCGGCCTGCCAATCTCCGATCTAAAGCCGGAGAACTTCGAACTGTTCGACGACGGCAAGCCGCGTGCGATCTCCTACTTCAGTCGCGAAGGGCAGGCTCGCAAGCCGCTCGCGCTGATCCTGATCTTCGATTGCCGAGGTGACGGCGCCGGCCGATATCTGAAGCGGCCCGAAGTCATCAAGGAAATAACCGATCAACTGGCGAAGCTGCCGCAGGGCGACGAAGTAGGAATCATGGCAATGAATATCGGCGAAGATGAAAAGCGCGTTTGGCTCGCCAAATTTACGAACAACTCGGCAGAACTCGGCACGGCACTCGCCCGGATTCCCAGCTTCGTGGACAAACCGGATCAGGTTGCGAACAACAACGAAAAGAAGGACGCCAAGCGCGAGTCGAAAGGAAGTGTGACGATCAGTTCGGATCCGAAGAAAGAAGAAGCAAAACAAGCCACCGCGCCGAAACCTGAAGCTGTCGAAACCGAAACAATAAAAGGTAAGAATGGCGCAGTCGTGACGCGCACGACGATGAAAGACGGCTCGGTGAGTCTGAAGCGCGTCAGCAAGAACGGTAACATGACGATCGAGCTCGATGACGTTTACGACATGGCCGCGGCGATTCGCGAGGCCACCCGCACTGCTGAACAGGATCGGCCCAACTCGCAAACTGCCATCGTTTGGATCTCAGATGGCATCGCACCAATTTTTTATGAGGACCGCGACGCGACCGAACAGATTCTGATTCGCTCAAACGCAACCTTCAACTCGATGACGACCAACCTGCGGACGCTATTTAAGTTTCTGCTACCAGTGGGCAAACCGCTCGCTGGTTGGATGGGCGTCAGCCTGTACGGCAGTGCGAAGCAACTTGCACAACGCAGCGGCGGCGAGGCGTTGCGCGTGAATCGCACCAGCGATTATGGCGGTGCGCTCGCGAAAATCATCGGCAATCTTACTTCGCGATACAGCTTGGGATTTGCGCTGACCGAAGATGAAAAAGATGATGGCCGCATGCACGAGCTTGTCTTGCGCGTGAAAGCTCAGGATGCGAAGGGCAAAGCACGCCGCGTCGACGTCAGCTCGCGCCGCGGTTACTACATGCCGAAGATCGAAGCTGAGCAGGCAGCGACCACCAAGTAGCGCCGCCAGAACCAAATCAGTAGAATAGCTTCGCTTGATCGCTGCCCAGGCAAATCGAGCACAACCCTCGAATGAAGCTGTTCACTATCGAGGAAGCCAACTCATTGCTACCCAGCGTGCGACCGATCGTGAATGCGATCCAGCGCTCACACCGCCGGCTCATCTCGTTTCAAACCAGCGCGAAGCATGCCTCTGATGGCGCTGAGCTCGGTGGCGGAGGCATGCCCCAAGGCGTGCGTTACGCGCAACTGCTTGTCGAGCTTTCACTCCAGGCTGGGCAACTCGATGCGCTCGGCATCCAATTGAAGGACTATCGACAGGGGCTCATCGATTTTCCGTCAATGCGCGACGGAAGAGTGGTGCTGCTCTGCTGGAAAGCCGACGAAGGCGATCGCGTCGAGTGGTGGCACGATGTTGAAGCCGGCTTCGCGGGACGGCAACCGTTGTAGCATAGACTTCAGTCTGTGTTGTCTGACCAAAAACACAAGACTTAACCCTGCGCTAACAACCTCAAGCCTGTCTATATTTTCTCGTTGACGACTTAAAGTAAAGCTAGTATTATCGGCGGCGTCGTTGGGATGGGTTTGCTCCGTGTGCAATCCTCCCTGGTTCGAGTTGCTGATGCAGTTTCATGCAGACTTGCATCGCGGCTCATGGCGGTCAACCAGATACCTGCCCCGTATCTACAATTGAACTAATGACTCAAAAGGCTCTACCCCGACCTTCTGCAAAGTCAAAAAAAGTTAAGGGCAAGCGTAGCGAGACCGCTGAACCAACTGAAGAGTCGGTTGACGCCGCGACGCCTTCCAGCCTGATCGCATTTCCCGGTGTGTCACGCAGCATTCCTGATTGGCGCAGACAGCTTAGTCAGCGTGTGCGCGAGGTGCAGGAACGCAAAGCGCGCGAAGCCGCCGAAGAATTAGCAGCGGCGCAAGCAGCCGGATTGGTTTCATGCTCACTCCCTTCGGGCCAACTCGAACTGGTTCCCGATCTCGAACAACAGACCATGAACCCGATCGTCTCGAAAGCGCTCGAGCGATTGGAGCGCGCGCGTCGTCCTGAATACGCGCAATCCCGAATGGCGACTGCAACTGCGGCGGCGCTTGCTCCTGAGGTAGATTATGCGCAGCCGATCGAAGAGTGCGTCGAAAGCAGGAGGGCGAAGTTTTCGGTTGTCGCTCCAATCGTCCCAGAGATTGAGTCCGTCGAAATTCTTGACTCCGCGAACACCGTCGAACGCGAAGCTAACGAGATCATCGAGGCCCATGCGGAACCCAAGACCGCTACCACGCGAGTCGAGAATAGATCCAAAGGACCGCAGCCCGCGTTAGAGTTTCCTCATGAAGAGCCAGAGGCTGAAGCGCCGCGCCGCAAAGGCGTCCGGGTTCTTTCCGACAACGATATCTCGCTGGCTTATCTCGAGAATTGCTTAGGCGTGCCCGCACTGCCAGAAGACACGCGGCACGACATCCCGACGATCACCCGGCGAGTGACTGCGGGAGTCTTCGATCTTCTGCTGGTCGCGGTCATGGTTTCGCCGGCTGTGGCAGCGATTCAGTTTTCCGGCGGAGACTGGTTGAATCCGCGCGTGTTTGGGTTGATGGCCGGCATCATGGCGATCACGATCTTTGCCTACTTCACGATCTCAGTAGCCATGACCGGACGGACGTTGGCGATGCGGATGTTTTCCTTGCGCGCAATCGATATTCGGACGGGCCTGATTCCCACTGGAGGTCAGGCAATCATGCGCGCGATTGGTTATGTCTTTTCGCTTGCTTTCTTCGGCCTCGGCTTGGCATACGTTTTCATCGATCCGGATCGACGCACGATTTACGATCGCTTTTCAAACACCATTGTCGTGCGAAGTTAGAACCGACTAAACTCGAATACGTAGAGCGCAGCCATCGTTGCTGCGCTTTTTCTTTTTGGCTTGGCAGCTAACTTTCTGTGTTAATTTCACCACATGGATGACGCCTCGATCCAGGAGATTGTCAACGAGCTCGCACCGCTCCTCATCCATCGCATTCCTGGCAAGATTTTTCAACTTGGTCGGACCGCGCTGGCGATCGATTTCGGCTTGCGCGACGAAGGCTATCTCTTCATGGATGTCGATCCTTCCCTTCCTCGGATTTACTTAATCAAGCGACGCGTGCGCGACCTGGAACGGCAAAGTATTCCGCTCAATCAATTTGGTTTGGCCTTCAAAAAGAACTTGGCGAACACGAGATTGATTTCCCTCGAGAAAGTCGTTGGCGATCGTGTCGTCAAGTTTTCTTTTGCCGGCGAGGATGAATTGGGTGAGCCAAAACAGCGCGGGATGATTGCGCAATTGACCGGACGATCGGCAAACATCTTTCTCGTAGACGCCGACCAAACAATCATTCAGGCTGCGCGTCCTACGGAAATACCCGGACAACGAATCGGCGAGAGATATTCTCGCCCCTCATCAGGCGACAGTCAGAGCCGAGAAAAGGCCGCTGAATTGTTGAATCAAATTCGCGGTGGAAAATTCTCTTCGGCTTCCGAAGCGGCTGACGCATATTTCACTTCTCTGATCGCCCGCAGGGAGCAAGTTTCCCGCGTCAATGCCGCGCGCGCGAAGCTGCGAAGAGAAATCGCGCAACAAGAAAAACTTCTACAGCGACTGCAAAGCGATCTGGCCAGTCACGCAAATGCCGAAGAAAACAAACGCATCGGCGATC
>JAJPKD010000306.1 GCA_021323895.1 Acidobacteriota bacterium
AGGACTTCGTTGTTAACTTCCACTAATCGCCTCTCCTTAGTCATTCAACACGAAATCGATAGGGCTTCCCGATCAATTGCAGTGTGCGTTGCGCGCCGCCGGCGTTCGAGTGAATGGCATAGACTCGCGCTTCGTGATCGCCCGGAGCCAAAACCGGTGTGGCGAATTCGAAGCCATGCCAGTCATCCTGGGCTCGCCCTGCCGCGTGCACGTCGGCTCGCAACTTGTCAGCGGCGCCGGCGGCAACAAACCGATCGTCAATGAACAACTGAACGTCAACGCGCGCGCCTGGCTTGGATTCGTCAACGACCCAACCGCTTACGGACTGTCGATCAGCTTTGTCGAGCACACCTCGCAAATTCACATTGGTGGCCGAGAAATAGAAACCCACAGCCACTGCTGTGATGAGAAGCGCCTCAGCAGTCGATTTCGAAATTAGGAGATGAATAAGTCGCGCGCGCGATTTGTTGTCCATTGCGCACGTGGGATGTTTACCTACCGACGCAATCGTGTCAACCGGAAATAAAAAGGGCGGCCTCAGCCGCCTTACTTGAAATCCCGATGCAACTTCCTACATCGATTTGACTACTTCGATTCGATCGCCGGCTTGCACGAGCGGGTCGGCTGCTTTTCCGTCCTCGATAGTACGGAGATTGTATTCTGTGGTGGAAAGAAAACCTTGTGAGTTGCGGCGCGAGACTTTTACCGTCGTCTTGTTCGTTCGCGTGCCTCCGCCGGCGGCCAACAGTGCCTGGGTCAGCGTCATTCCATCGCGAAAACTTTTTTCGCCGGGGGAAGCTACATCGCCTCCGACATATAGAAACTGTTTTGATGAACTGCTCGCCATGCCAACCTTGATGACGTCACCCGCGACCACGAGCCGTGCCATTGACTGGTTATCTTTCAGGTCAATCGGATCGCTCTCTTTTCCATTGCGAGTAATAGTGGTGACTGTCGCCTCAGGGCGCACCAGCGCCTGCGCGAGAACCGTGTAGAGCGGCATTGCCTCGCGTCGCAAAGCCTTTCGACCCGGGCTGTCAACCAAGCCGGACACAACGACCGCATGGCTAGCAAAATCGCGGACGCTGACTGTGACTTGGGCCGAATCGATTACTTTGATTTGCCCGCGCAAGAGATTAGCAATCTCATCGGTGGTCAACCCCGCGACCGCAACCGGACCCGCAGCCAGGGGATACTCGAGCGTCCCGTCCTTCATCACCGTGAAGAGTGTGGACTCACGCGTGGGCCAATTTGCTAATCGCACATCGAGCACATCACCAATTCCAACGTTGTAAGTCGCAGACGCCGGCAAGTTCGATTTCGCCACGTTCAAAGGTCGCGAAACCGACGCGGCTCGCGCGTTGACATCGCTAATCAGAGACGTTGGCTGAACAAGCTTCTTCGGCTGCGGATCTTGAACTGACGCGATGGTCTTCTGAGGAGGCGCGGTTGGCGTCTTCTCGGATTGATTTGGTCGAACGATTACCGATGCGTTCCCCCACGTGGTTGTGCTCTGATTCTCCGTATTGGGCGTGGATTTGACGCGCGGTTTGTCCGCGTGATTTGAGACCTTCGGCCCGACGACTCGATTGCGGACCGCGTCGGAATCTGCGGCATTCGACTGCGTCGGCTCAACGGATCGTCGCTCTCGGGTTTGGTTTTGCGCCGCCACGATCGTGGGAATGATCAGCAGCAGGGCGATTGTTAGCAGGACTCTCATTGCACTCAGCTTTTTCGGGCTCTCACCGGTGGTTCGCCGGGCATTGGCGTTAGCACCGATCCTTGCGTGCGCCCGAATGGACATCAGGCCTCCCACTTTACAAGAAACGGTCAAAGACCGGAATTTTGAGAAAAATGGCGAGTTTTGGTGGAAAATGCGGGAAATTAGCTTGGCTTTAGCGGGCCCCGCGGCTACTTCTTCTGCGGCGCTAGGAGTTCGCCGGCGAGGTGGATGCCTTCTTTTCCCGCTTCGTAAACCCGGCGAGCGACATCGGCGAGGCTCTCTTCGTCGGACTGGACGGCTAGCTTCAGAATCATCGGCAAGTTCACACCGGTGACAACTTCGATTTCGCTGTTCGCGAGGAACATCGAAGCGATATCGGTCGGCGCGCCGCCGAACATATCAGTCAAAACCAGCACGCCGCGGCCTTGCGAGACGCGGGCGATGGCCCGCTCGAGTTCTGCGCGGGCGACGTCGATTTCGTCGTGCCAGTCGATTGAAGCACCCGTCACGTGCGGCAGGTGGCCCACGATCATCTCGGCGGCCGCGATGAATTCACTCGCGAGATGCCCGTGCGAAACAATTACCCCACCTACGAGACGCCGAGCGTCGGTCGAATTTTTTTGCGAATCCATATTCTTCATTTTTTCCGCGCCGCCGGTTTTCGAGGCCGCGTCATAACCGTTTTGCGCATGTCCCGATGCACTGCCTGCGCGTCAAATCCGGCGTGCCGCAGCCGCTTCGTTAGTTCATTCGCGACCATCACCGATCGATGACGTCCGCCGGTACAGCCTACACCCACCGTGAGATAAGACTTACCCTCGCGCTGATACTGCGGCAAAAGGTAATAAAGCAACTCAGTAAACCTGCGCACGGTTTCCTCGACTTCGGGTTGGTCTTTCAAATACCGCACGACGCGGCGATCGGCGCCGGTAAGCCGCCGCAGTTCCTGGACAAAGAATGGATTCGGCAGATGACGCACATCAAAGAGCAACTCCATCTCACGCGGCGCGCCAAAGCGATGACCAAAACTCAACACTTGCACGCGGAGTGGAACAGCTTCGCCGCGCGGACTAAACCGATCAAGCAACAGTTTTCGCAGCGAGTGAACGGTGTGTTCCGACGTATCGACGACTTCGTCAGCCAATGCCCGCACGGGTTTCATCGCTTCGCGCTCGGTACGAATTGCGTCGGGCAGGCCTTTGCCCCGTTCCGCCGGATGTGGCCGGCGCGTTTCGCTGAAGCGGCGCGCGAGAATTTCGCCCGATGCCTCAAAGAAAAGAACCGAAACGACGAGGTCGCGTTTACGGAGTTCTTTCAATTGCTTCGCGAAATCTGATAGAAAACGACCCTCGCGAAAACTGATGACTAGCGCTGCGCGATCGATGCGCCCGCTTTCGTCCTCGCCCGCGCGAACCAGCCGCGCGAACGTCGGCAAAAGCGTCAGCGGCATGTTGTCCACGCAAAAATAACCCAGGTCCTCGAACGCATTAATCGCGGACGTCATCCCCGAGCCGCTGAGCCCGGTGATAATCATGATGTCTGGAATATCGTTCTGCGTTTTTCGGGCGGTTCGCATGGTTCGTGAGGCCATCAAAACAGAAAAGGAGCAGCATCTCTGGATACTGCTCCTGGCTTGAATTGATCAAGACGAGAATCGATCACGGTTCGATCAAACCAAAGTTGCCATCTTGTCTCTTGTAGAGCACGCCCACGCGGCTCGTATCGGCGTCCCGAAACACAATGAAGTTATCCGACTTACCTGAAAGATCCAGCGCCGCTTCTTCCGCGGTCATCGGTTTGACGCTGTAGCGCCGCGCGTTAATGATTCGCACGGGCGCCGGCGCGGCTTTGATATGACCGTCCGGGTTCGGAGCCGCCGCCGAAAACTTCTTTGAATTGTGCTTGCGATCGATGATCTTCTTTTTCAGCTTGAGCGCTTGCTTTTCGATCTTACCAATCGCGCGGCTCAGCGCCATGTACATGTCTGCGTTGGTGTCCGTTGCCTTCAAAGTGTGATCCAGCCAGTGCACTATCACTTCGCCGGTCTGTCGATTTTTTTCGACCGTTAGAATTACGTGAACGGGTACGCTGTTGCCGTTGAAAAGTGGCGTCAGTTTGCTGAATTGTTCCTCGACATGACGACGAATCGCCGGCGTGACTTCAACGTGCCGGCCCGTATATTCAAACGTCATTCTCGTTTTCATCCTCCCCAATCGCGCCCGCTAAACGACTGCGCGCCGTTCGCGCGAACCAGGAATATTCATCTGGTCGCGATACTTGGCCACCGTCCGGCGCGACAATTTGATTCCGTCTTTCACCAGTATTTTTACCACTTGATCGTCCGTGATCGGATTGTGAGAGTCTTCTTCTTCTATCAATTTTTTGATCTTTAATTTGATTATTCTGGTTGAAACTTCTTCGCCTTCTTCGTTCAGCATTCCTTC
>JAJPKD010000006.1 GCA_021323895.1 Acidobacteriota bacterium
CCGGCGGAGTGGGCGCCATGGAAATGGTCAGCCGCGATATGAAAGCTCTTGGCATGTACCTCTCAGGTTCAATCTCGTTCGGGGTATGTCCTCAGAGTGGCAAGGCCGTTGAGTATCGAGAACGGATTCACCTGTTAACACCACAGCAACGCGAAATGTACAACCGTGCAGCGGCAGCTTGGCAAAGCGTCTTACGGAACATCGATGCGGCCTTAGAAGTCACCAACGGCGGGCCCCGCGCTCGCGCTGTCGCCCTCAACAAGTTTTGGGGAGATCACCAGCGATTCTTTCGCCAAGTTATCTGCGCTTTCAAAGTGCGGAGCGTAATCGCGGAAACCGAAGCCGCCTTGAGCGAAGGCAAATCAGTTGTGATCTCGTTAGTCGGAACTGGCGAAGCGCGAACGAAGGAACAGGTTGCAAAGGCCACCGCCAATGGCGGCATGCTTGAGGACTTGGACTTCTCACCCCGCGAAGTGATCGCGGCCATGGTCGATCGCGGATTCCCGACGACGCTGTATCAGGACGTTACCGACCCAGGCACTGGCAAGACAATCCAAGTGCCGGTGAAAGACGGAAAAGGCAATCCAGTGAGAAGCAAAGAAGCCTTGCGCTTGAAGCAGGAAGTAATCGACGGCCTGTCAGCTTTGGAGTTGCCGGAGAATCCGCTTGACCAACTTGTCAATCACTTTGGCGAGCGCAACGTTGCCGAGCTTACGGGACGAACGCGACGGTTGATCCGAGATTCGCGCGGACGTGTCGAATACAAGAAGCGCAATCCCGAAGGTGTAGCCATGCACCGAACGAACGTTCACGAAATGGAGCAGTTTCAGTCCGGCAAAAAGCGCGTCGCGATCATCAGCGATGCCGCGGCCATGGGAATCTCGCTTCATGCCTCCAACCGCGCGGAGAACCGGCAGCGACGTGTACACGTCACGCTTGAGCTTGGCTGGTCTGCCGACAAGCAAATGCAGACCTTTGGACGGACGCACCGATCAGATCAAGCAGTGCCGCCAGAGTACGTCCTACTGTCAACCGAGTTAGGCGGAGAGAAGCGCTTTAGCTCCACGATCGCGCGACGGCTTGGCAGTCTGGGCGCACTGACCAAAGGCGATCGCCGCAGTGCCGACAGCGGCGACCTCGCGAAGTACAACTTTGAAACGGAGGAAGGACGAGCGGCTTTGTGCTTGATGCTCAGGCGCATTGTCGAAAGCGGCAATGTCCCACGCCTCGCGAACCCACGGCAGACGTTGCGCGATATTGGTTTGCTTGTCCGCAACCGCGACGGCTGCGAAGAAGTACGCAAAGACGACCTCTACAACGTGCCGCGATTCCTTAATCGCGCATTGGCCCTCGATGTGGATCACCAAAACGCGCTGTTTGATCACTTTGTTGACTTGTTCGATCAGACTGTGAGGTATGCGAAGGCGAACGGAACATTTGACGAAGGCGTAACGGATATCAAAGCGCTGGCGATTAGGATCGCCAAACCTTCCCGCGTAGTGCATACCGACGAAATCACAAATGCGCAGACGACCCATTACACCTTAGAGATTGATGTACCGTCGAAGGCGGTCAGCTTTGATGAAGCCGAGCGAGTAAGGAAGCGCAAGACGGGAGCCTTCTTTCGCCATCGGAAGAACGGTCACTTCATTCTGGCAATCGAATCTGGACTCCACACGAACGCTGAGAACGGAAACAGCTATCGCACGTTCGCGATCTGGAAACCAGAAGCGGCTCGAAGTACCTACATTCATGACGACGAGCTAAAGGAGAAGTACCGCGCCGTAATCCCGTCGAAAGCCCGTGACTGGTGGATCAAGAAGCATGCGACTGTGCCGCCGATTGAAACCCATGAGACCCACATCATAGGCGGAGCAATCATTCCCCTGTGGCAGCGATTCAAAACCCATGAAGAAGCCCGGCTGCGAGTTGTACGAGTGACCACGGACGACGGACAGCGGATTGTAGGCATTCGCATCCCGACAGAGCAGGTTGGCCCGATTGTCGCGGCGCTTGGCGGAACTCGCGACCTTCGTGAGCCTGAAGAAATCTTTACCGGCATCCTGGACGAAGGCGAAGAAGTCACACTGGTCTCAGGTTTGAAGCTTTCTCGCAAGATGATTCACCGTGAGCCGGTCATAGAGCTAATCGGAGTCGATCCAAATAGGTTCGCCGAGATTCGCAGCCTTGGCTTAATTAACGAGCAAATCGATTGGCGTCAAAGATTCTTCGTCCCGACTGATGAGGAAAGAGGCCGTGCCATTCTCGCAGCCTTGCTAGAACGCTATCCAGTCATCGTCAGCGATTATTCGGCCGACGAGCCGATTGACGGGGAACCAGCCGAGCTAAAACCGCCTCAGATTGTGAATCTGGACGAGTGGTTTGTCCCCATCGCGACGGTTGACGCTAACCAGGAGCCGGAGTCTCAGGCGGGTGAAATTGCGAGACAGATCGAACCAGCCGAAGCGACGCTTAGGCTCCCGGCATTCTACTTTGCGCGACAGCCTGACATTCGGGGAGAGGTTGAGGAAGTACAACTAGCTCTGGATTTCGGGTGAGGTTTATCGATGCAGACTCTCCTGACAATTAACTGCGTGGAAGAAGTCGTCTCGCTCGCCGCGGTTCGGACGTCGACTATCCGCTGTTATCTTTATCCACCGCTGACGGCAAGCGCTCTCTGGCCGAAGTTAAACCCAGAACGTGAGCTTACGGCCCAGGCTATCCGACTGTTGATGCGGCTTGATTCTGAGCTTCGTGAGGCGCGAGCTGACTGGAATGATGACCGATTCCGTAGGATTATGCGCTCACGTCGGCGGGCTGTCAGACGGCTGATGCGCAGGTGGGAGCGGCTCGATCCAAAGCCTGTTGTGCCCCTAGGCAGTTTACGCCGGCGCTATCACTCTAATCTTGCCGGGCATCTATACGACGCTCATCGATAGCCCTCCCCTTATCGGCTGCCTCTAACGCTCCTGGGCACTTATCACAAAGACTAAAACCTCCTGCCTATCGCTGTTCTTCTTCGTCTTAGGCTTCTCTCTGTCTGGCAGCCTTAGGTTAATTGAAAACCAAAAGCCCCTCTTGCGGGTGGTCGTGGTTCGGCGCCTCTCAAGGCGCCCCCGCGTGGTGCGAGTCAAATTGGTTTCAAATGGGGCTGGTTCCGTGCTAACCACAAAAAAGACGCTCCTCTTATCCTCGGTATTCACGTTTGGAACTTCAAAAAAAAGAACTGGCCCCGTTGGAATTTCCGGGTCCGCCTGCCGTCTTTAATAGTTATAGGGAAGACCGTCGAAGTGATGGGGAAAAAATCTTAAGAAGGGATATTAAGTGAGCAGACAGGATAGTAACGAATTTCGGAGTTTCGAGATCGCCACAACCGCCATTGAGTCAACATCTTAAGACTTAAGATTCTTAACTTAAGATTCTTAAGATCTTAAGAATTGCCGAAACCTCGTTACCCGTCAAACACTTAGCTCTTAAGAGTCGC
>JAJPKD010000148.1 GCA_021323895.1 Acidobacteriota bacterium
GACGTCTTCAACGCTGGCGGCGTTCAGATCGTCCATCGATCCGATCACCGTGTGCTTGTAAGCAAAGTTGTCATAGATCAAACCCTGCTGGATCTCGCCGCTCTGGCCGTACGGTTGATTGTCAACACCCAGCCGTCGCTCTTCCTGCACCGCGTTGCGCTGGTTGTCGAGGTTCATTTTGTTAATGACCAGGCTGCGCATGCGATCCGCTTCGATGAACAATGCCATGTCGAGTTGATTCGACGGCAGAGCTTCGAAATATGTCGTGCGATCTTCGTTGGTGGTGCCGTTCATCGTGCCGCCGTTGTTGAAGATCAGATAGTACTGCTCGCCCGTGCCGACATTTTCGGAACCCTTGAACATCATGTGCTCGAACAAGTGGGCAAAGCCGGTGCGGCCGGGCCGCTCGTTGCGCGAGCCGACGTTGTAAGTGACGTCAACCGCGATCACCGGCGCGCTGTGATCCTCGACAGTGATCACCCGTAAACCGTTCGCGAGCTTCGTCTCTTTCCAATCGACGTGGGGGTTGCGCGCCTGCGCAAACGCCACCACGCTGAACGCCAGAATCAAGATAGTGCTGGCAAACCTTCGTTGAAATTTCATCACTGGAAAACTCCTGTTTGGAATCTAATCGGAACTGGACTGTGTGCCGACGGGTACAGTCGATTTGGCTAACTACGACTGAAGCGAGTGCGACTCTATTCAGCCGCCTGCGAAGTGTCAAGCGCGGATGGTTTCGCGCGGCCTCGGTTTCCGAGAGTTTTCCCACCCTTCGCAGCCAACCGCGTCCGCCTCTGAGCCATCCAAGACCGTGCCCAAGGTTGCTCAAAGGGTAAGTTACAGAACAGGGAGCGCTAGCGGCCTGATCAAATTATTTTCTGGAAGTTCTCGATCCCGTCGCTACCGCTCGGGGTTCTGACACAGAACCGCCGCGTTGCCTCAAAGAAGCTGGCTGGCAAAGTATTACGTCCACTATAATGCCCGACAGGAAATTTATTGCTCATGTTTAAGAAACTTCTCTCCAATGCCGCAGCCGCGCTGGCAGTGATTCTGGGAATTGCTTTCATCGCCATGGCCCAACAGCCGGCGGCCGGCTCGCGTTACGACATTCAAAACTATCGCATTGAAGCCCAACTAAATCCGGACGAGCACACGATGCGCGCCGGCGCGGACATCACATTTACGCCGCTGGACGCAACGCGTTCGGTCGTTTTCGAATTGAACGGATCGCTGCACGTGGACAGCGTCGAGAAAGACGGCAAGGCGCTGACCGGATTTGTGCAGGATGCGGTCGGCGCAGGCTCTCTCGGCCCAAATGTAAGAATCGATCTGGGCGAGGTCGTGCAACCGAATAAGCCGGTGACGATTCGCATCCGCTGGAGCGGCGCGCTGGCTACGGCTGAAGGCGGACCACTCGCTACCAAGCGATTAGCTTACGTCGGTCCGGAAGGATCGTATCTGATGTATGCGTCGCGCTGGTTTCCCTTTCACGACTACGCAGCCGATCGCGCGACGGCGGATATCACGATGATCGTGCCGACCGGCGTGCAGGTCGGAGGCATTAGCGATGAAGCGGTCACGCCGCAGGTTGATACCAAGAACGGCACCACGCGATTTCGCTTCGTTAACAAGACTCCAATTTTGATCGGCAACTTTGTCGCCGGCCAGTACGTGGTGAAATCCCTGCGCATGGGCCAGTACGAGCTGCAATTCTTCGTCAAGCCGGGCAGCGAAAACCGCATCACGAATTACGGCGAGTTGATGGGACGCGCGCTCGAGTTCTATACGAACGAATACGGCGCGCCCGCGTTCGGCTCGCGTTTCATCGTCGCGCAAACCGATGACGAAACCATGGAAGCTTATTCGGGCCCGGGCATATTGTTCCTCTCGTCGAAACTTTTCGACGCCCCGAAAGCTTCGTCCGAAGAACGCCTGCAGCGCGAGGTCGCGTATCAATGGTGGGGACAGACCGTCGGCCTGAAGTCATTTGATGATGCGTGGATTTCCCAGGGCCTGGCCGAATGGAGCGCGTTTGCGTTGCGGGAAGCGACACTCAACGGCGGACAGCTCGATGCTGCGCAGCGCGAGGAGCAGGAACGCGCGCTGACGTTTGAACAAACTTCGTCGATCGTGCGCGCGCCTTCCGCGCTCGACGATCAATCGGCGGCGTATCAATCGATCGTTTTCTACAAAGGCGCCATGGTCTATCGCATGTTGCGCGAGACGATGGGCAAGCAGCAATTCGGTCAGTTGCTGCGCAAGTTCGTCGAGCAGTATCGCAACAAGAGCGCGTCGATTGACGATTTCGAACGGCTGACTTCGCAAGTTGCGGGCAAGAACATGCGCTACTTTTTCGCGCAGTGGGTCGAAGGCACCGGCGTGCCGGAGTTCAGCGTCGATTATCAAATCATTCGCACGCGCGCGGGCAAGTTCCGCACGCGCGGCACCATCCGGCAGACCTTTGACAACCTGCACATGCCGGTCGAGGTGACGCTGCATTCGGAAGGCGACTCGCAGACGAAGACTCTGTATCTCGACGGCAAGAGCGAGGACTTTGACTTTGAATCAAACGGCCAGCCGATCAGCGCGGAAGTCGATCCGAACGACAAGATTCTGCGCATGTCCGACGATCTGAAAATCTCGATCGTCGCGCGCCGTGGCATTGAGCTTTTCAAGGACGGCCAATATGCCGAAGCGCAACAACAGCTCGAGTCGGCGTTGAAGCTCGATCGCAACAACGCCTGGGTTTACTACAACCTGGGTTTGGTTTACTTCGAACAGAAGAATTGGCAGCTCGCCCTGGATAACTTCCAGGCGGCGCTCGACGCTGCCAGCAGCAAGCCGGAATGGATCGACACGTGGGCGCGCATCAAACGCGGCAATGCTTTCGACGCGCGCGGCGATCGCACGCGGGCCGTGGCCGAGTATCAAAAGGCCGTGCAAGCCGGCAGCAACTATGACAACGCGCAAGCCGTTGCGAAGAAATACATCGCCACGCCATTCGATCCGAAGGCTTCCAACGAACAGGCTCAGAACGCGCCGGGCGATTCGTATTGAGGTGCTCAAAACCAGCCGCGCAGCGGCGTCAGAAAATAGCCCCGGGTGAGCGAGCGCAGCGAGCGTAACCCGGGGTTTTTGTTTTCTTATACGCGGCTAGCCCGTGAAGCGGGCGACAGAACCTGCGACTCTAATCCACCTCCTTTGTCGTTGAACTCTCCTTAAGTAAGATTACATATCGCGCCCATCAACCTTGTTCGAGAAACGGGGCACCGTCTTGTCTAAATTTGAAGAACTAGCGAATGAGTTCAAAGACTTGCACGGCGCAGCCCCCCGAATCTTCTCTGCGCCCGGTCGCGTTAATCTCATCGGCGAACACACCGATTACAACGAAGGCTTTGTGATGCCGGCGGCGATCAACTTTTCGACCGCCGTCGCGGTTGCTGGCCGTGAAGACCGAACGATAGTCATTCAATCGGATCAATTCGCTGACCGCGCGGAACTCGACCTCGATAAGCCACCATCCCAAGGCACTCATCACTGGAGCGACTATCCGTTCGGCGTCGCGATCAAATTGGAAGAGGCTGGCTGTCGCCTGCGCGGGGCGAATTTGCTGATCAAAAGTAACGTGCCGATCGGGGCTGGACTGAGCTCGTCCGCGGCGATCGAGGTATCAACCGCTCTGGCTTTGCTCGACAATTCCGGGCTGACTACCGATCGACTTGAGCTGGCGAAAAATTGTCAGAAGGCCGAGAACGAATTCGTCGGCGCGCGCAGCGGCATCATGGATCAATTCATCGCGTGCTTTGGCGCGGAAGGGC
Source organism: Acidobacteriota bacterium (assembly GCA_021323895.1). GTDB lineage: Bacteria > Acidobacteriota > Blastocatellia > Pyrinomonadales > Pyrinomonadaceae > UBA11740. The sequence continues at coordinate 3,819 of JAJPKD010000148.1, forward strand.
ACGCGCTCATGCTCGACTGCCGCTCGCTGGAATCGACGCCGCTGCCGATTCCAGACGGAGTGAAGCTGGTCGTCTGCAATACGATGGTCAAACATCAGTTGGCTGGCGGCGAGTACAACAAGCGGCGCGCGGAATGCGAAGCAGGCGTGCGCGTTCTCTCGCCACATCTGCCGAAGACAGCCTCGCTGCGCGATGTCACGCTCGCGGATCTCGAAAGCTACCGAGCCGAATTACCTGAGGTCGTTTATCGACGTTGCCGTCATATCGTCACGGAAAATGATCGAGTGCTGCGCGCGGCCGATGCTCTGCGTTCGAGCGATCTGCAAACTTTCGGGAAGCTGATGGCTGAGTCGCATCAAAGCCTGCGCGACGATTACGAAGTAAGCTGCCGGGAACTAGATCTGATGGTCGGGTTTGCCAACGAAGTGGAGGGCACGATTGGCGCGCGCATGACGGGCGGCGGTTTCGGCGGCTGCACGATCAATCTGGTCGCAGCCGATCGCGTTGACGCATTTCGAGAACACGTTTCGGCTCGATACACGAAGGCCGTCGGCAGAAACCCCGAAGTTTACGTGTGTACTGCGGCAACCGCAGCAGCGCGCGTTCAGTAAGTGTCACGCGGCACTTAGGCGTGGACGTCGAGACGCCCGTGCCACTTCGTGATATAAACCTCAGCACGACGGGAGCGACATAGATGAAGCTGGCTCAATTCAAAACCAAAGATTCAGATCAGCAAAGGCTGGGAATACTGATCGGTGATGATGCTGTATGCGATGTCGCCGAGTTGGCGCGCGCGATAGACGGACCGCAGTGGCTGCGTCAGATAAACAGCACGATGGACGTGATCCGCAGCGGCGGCAGAGCGAAGGATATTGAAGCGTTGCTGAGCGGTGGCCCAACATCAGGCGGTAACCAGGCTGTGGCCTACTCGCTCAATTCGATCGAGTTCTTGCCGGCGGTTTATCCGCGAAAGATTCTCGCGATTGGACGCAACTATGCCGATCGCGCGGCGGAAGGGGGTGCGGATTTGCCGAAGGCGCCTTTGCTTTTCAACAAGTTGCCGAACGCGCTGAGCGCGCACAACGCGCCGATCGTGTTGCCATCGATCAGCGAGCAAGTCGATTTTGAAGCGGAGCTCGCAGTAGTAGTTGGCCGCACCGCAAAGCGAGTCAGCGAAGCCGATGCGCTGAATTACGTGTTCGGCTATTCGCTCATCAACGACGTCAGCGCGCGCGATTTGCAATTCGGCGACGGGCAATGGACGCGGGGCAAGGGCCTCGACACTTTTGCGCCGCCCGGCCCCTTCATCACCACGCGCGATGAAATCGACGACGTGCAGTCGCTGAAGATCGAGGGCGTGCTGAATGGCCAAGTCATGCAGTCGTCGAACACTTCGAAGATGATCTTTGGCGTTGCGCATTGGGTTTCTTATCTCTCGCAAGGCATCACGCTCGAACCGGGCGATGTGATTGCGAGCGGCACGCCGGATGGCGTCGGCATCTTTCGCAAGCCGCCGGTGCTGCTGAAACCTGGTGACGTCTTCGAAGTGAAGATCGAAAAGCTCGGCACGCTGCGGAACCCGGTGATGGCGGCAAACTAAATCGGCCACAGATTGACACAGATGAGCACAGATAAGCTTATGAATTCATCTGTGTAAATCCGTGTTCATCTGTGGCTTGTCAGTAACTTCACCATGCGCATCTGGATCGATCTCGCTAACTCGCCGCACGTACCTTTCTTTCAGGCGCTGATTCCAGAATTCACCGCGCGCGGTCATCAGGTCGAAATCACTGCGCGCGATTTTGCGCAGACTGTCGAGCTTGCCACCAAAGCCGGCCTGTTGCCGCACGTTATCGGTGGGCACGGCGGCGGATCAGTTACCGGCAAAGCCGGCAATCTGGTCGGACGCGCGGCGGCTTTACGGAAGTGGGCGCGCGGTCGCGGAATAGATCTCGCCGTCAGTCACAATTCTTACGCGCAGATCGCTGCGACTGCCGCGCTCGGGATCAAAAGCGTGACGCTGATGGATTACGAGCATCAGCCGGCAAATCATCTGGCGTTCCGTCTGGCTTCGCGGGTGATCGTGCCGCGCGCGTTTCCCGCCGCCGAGTTGCGAAAGTACGGCGCGTCTTTGCGCAAAGTGAAGCGCTACGATGGATTAAAGGAAGATGTTTACCTGGCCGATTTCCAACCCGATCCGGGATTCCGGGACACGTTGCGTCAACTGGGAGTTGCGGAGCAAGATGTGCTCGTCGTGGCGCGTCCGCCGGCGCGCGAAGCTCTATATCATCGGTTTGAGAACGAGTTGTTTGATGAACTGTTGGAGCGTTTGATATCGCAGCCGGGCGCTAAGATCATTCTGCTGCCGCGCACCGATGCGCAGCGCGACGAATACGCAGCGCGCAAGTCGGGGAATGTGATCATCCCGCGCGAAGCTGTGGACGGATCGAACTTGATCGCCGCGGCGGATCTGGTCATCAGTGCGGGCGGTACGATGAATCGCGAAGCGGCCGTGCTGGGAGTTCCGGTGGCCAGCATCTACGCCGGAAAGTGGGCGGCAATTGATGAAGAGCTGGTGCGCGAAGGACGATTGCAACGCATCGAGTCGAGCAGGGACGTCCAGCAATTGCAGATCGCAGAGAAAAGTGACGGGAAGCAGCGTCGCGAGTCAAGCGTAAAAAGCGAAGTCGTAAACCTGATTCTCGAGTAGCCATACCCAAGTGAAAGCTGAGCCAATCAAGCAGGACCGGATGACGACGCCGAGTGCGGTGCGCGTCGCCGCGCGCGCGCCGCGTTGGGTCGTGCCGCTCGTCAAGAGTTTCCTGGTCGTGGCTGATATAGCGTTGGCCTCGCTCTCATTCTTCATCGCGTTTTATCTGCGTCACTACAACTCGATTGTACAGCGCAGCGCCACCGGAACGTTGAGCTGGAGCCGCGAGTTTGCTCCTTACGCGGTGCTGCTGCCGCTCATCATTCCCATTAGGGTACTGCTGAATCGTTACTACGATCTGTATCGAGTGCGCGGCGAATTTTCGTTCGTGGATGATCTCGCGCGCGTTTTCAAAGCGACGGCGATTGGATCGCTGCTGGTTGTGGCCGCGACGTTCATGTATCGCGGCGGCGTGCAGTACCGAACGTTCTCGTATTCGCGCGGCATTTTCCTCCTGGATTTTCTGCTGGTGCTGGCGAGCATTGGCGCTACGCGCATGTTGTTTCGTGCCGGCCAGATCGCGGTGGGGCGCCGAGGGATCAATCTGATTCCGACTTTGATCGTAGGCCGCGGTCCGGAAGCCGCGCTGTTCATTCAGGAGATGCGCGCGCGCCCCGAACTTGGCTATCGCGTGATTGGGATTATCGAGAACGGGCCGGTTGTGGCTCCCTCGTCTTCGTTCGAAGGCGTGCCTGTCGTCGGCGATCTGAAAACGTTGCCGGAGGCAATTCGCGAATCGCGGGCCAACGAAGTGATCATCTCCGATCCGAACGTTCCCGGCGAAGCCCTGTTCGACGTGATGATTCAAACTGGGCGCCGCCGTGGCGTTGAGTTTCGCATCGCGCCTACTCTGTTGAATTGCTTGCCGAGCAAGACCGAGATCGATCAAGTCGGATCGCTGCCCATGGTCACGCTGTTTCGCTCGCCGCTCTCGGGCGCGGCGCGAATCATTAAGAGAACGTTCGATCTCACGATCGCGATCTTTGCCCTGACTGTTTTGTCGCCGCTCTGGTTGTTGATTGCTTTGCTGATCAAGCTGGATTCGCGCGGGCCGGTTTTTTACAAGCAGGAACGCGTCGGGATGGACGGCCGCGTTTTTCTTTTCTACAAGTTTCGCACGATGCATCCCGGTGTTGACGATCGCCCGCACCGCGAATACCAACGCGCCTACATCAACGGCCGGCCTGACTCGAATCTAGGCGATGATAAGCGACCGGTCTTCAAGCTGCGCACCGACGATCGCATCACGCGGCTGGGAAGAATCTTGCGCAAGACGAGCCTCGACGAACTGCCGCAGTTATTCAACGTGCTGCGCGGCGACATGAGCATCGTCGGGCCGCGCCCACCGATTCCTTACGAGGTGGAAAATTATCAACTCTGGCATCGCAAGCGGCTCGACATGAAGCCCGGCATCACTGGTCTCTGGCAGGTGTCGGGACGCAATCGCTTGCCGTTTGACGAGATGGTACGCATGGATTTGTACTACATCGAAAATTGGTCGGTGCTGCTCGACATCAAAATAATTCTGCAGACATTGCCGGTGATGTGGCGCGGCGAAGATGCCTATTAAGAAGGGTGTGGGGGTTTGGGTATTGGGTGTGAATCGTGAGTCATGAGTCTTGGGTCACGAGTCATGAGTCTTGAGTCGAAGTTTTCAGTTTGATGTGAACGCGATCGACTTTGTAGAGCAGTTCCCCAACACCCTACACCCTTTCTGTGGAGGAGAAAGTTCGTGAGTAACCCCGATGAAAAACGCGACCTGCTGCGACACACGTTGGCCACGCTCGCCTATCGTGGCGCGAAGGCGGTGCGTGATGCGCCCGAATCGTTTGCAACCTTCAAAGCTTCGGAAACGACGCGGACTCCGGCTGAGATACTCGCCCACATCGGCGACTTGTTTGATTGGGCTCTTTCGATCGCCAGAGGCGAGGAGACATGGCACAACTCGACGCCGCTCGATTGGCCTGCGGAAATCAATCGCTTTCATGCTGCGCTAAGAGCCTTCGATGATTACCTTGCATCCGACAACGAGCTTGCTGCAACGTGCGAGCGCTTGTTTCAAGGCCCGATTGCTGATGCGTTGACGCACGTCGGTCAACTAACGATGTTGCGCCGCATCGCTGGCGAACCAATCAAAGGGGAAAACTATTCGCGTGCGAAGATCGCAGCGGGTCGCGTCGGCGCTGATCAAGAAAAACCGAAACGCGAATTCGATTGAGTTTCAGAAGCCCGACTGTGAGGGAGGGCCTACACGGCGCTAACGCTTGGACTTTCACTTCAGGAGGCGGCATGCGATCAATTATTCAAATTGCGCTCGTTGGTGTTCTAATTTTTTCCACTACGGTGTTCACGATGGCTCAGGAAGGCGAGGGAGACACAAATACGGCGACGCGCACGATGCGTCCCGTCGTTCGTGGCCGGCATTTCGCCGTCACGTCGATGAAGGCTGAAGCCACGCGCGCGGCTGAACGCATCCTGGAAAAAGGCGGCAACGCCTTCGATGCGATCGTCGCGGGACAAGCCGTGCTGGGCATTGTCGATCAAGCGATGAACGGCATCGGCGCCGATGCAACGCTGTTGGTTTACGACGCGAAAGCGAAGAACGTCTATTCGATCAATGCAGAAGGCACTGCGCCGAAGCTGGCGACGATTGAATGGTACAAAGAACACAACGGCGGCAAGCTGCCGGTAAACGATTCGCTCCTGTCGGCGACCGTGCCGGGTTGCATCGATGCGTGGTACATCCTGCTCGATCGTTGGGGTACGATGAGCTTCGCGCAAGTCTTGGCGGAAGCGATCGACCTCGCTGAAAACGGATTTCCCGTTGGCGATTCGCTGGCACGCGCCTTCACGACCCAGGCAGCAAGCCGCAAGCTGCACAAATATCCAACCAGCGTGAAGCTCTATTACGCGAACGATCGTCCGCCCCAAGCCGGCGAGATCTTTCGCAATCCCGATCTCGCGCGCACACTCAGACATCTGGTTGAAGCGGAAACGCAGAACAAACGCAAAGGTCGTCATGCGGCTTTGAAGGCGGCGCGCGATCGCTTTTACAAAGGCGATATTGCGCGCGAGATGGCCGCGTTCTCGGAAGCGAATGGCGGGCTGTTCCGCTATGAAGACTTTGCCAATTACACCGCAAAGGTCGAAGAGCCGGTGTCGATCGACTTTCACGGTTATCAAATCTACAAGAATGCTTCGGCTAGTCAGGGCCCGGCCGAACTCTTCGCGTTGCGCATTCTGGAGGGCTATGACTTGAAAGCGATGGGCCATAACAGCGCTGACTACATTCACACGAGTGTTGAAGCGACCAAGTTGGCGATGGCCGATCGCGAGAAGTATCTCGGCGATATGGATTTCATCAAGATTCCCTACGCCGGGTTGCTTTCGAAAGAGTACGCGGCCGAGCGTCGCGCGATGATTAATAAGAACAACGCGTCGCTCGACTTTCGCCCGGGCACTGCGGAGAAGTTCACCAGCGACGCGACGCCGCTCTTCCGGCCGGTGCAGGTTACGACCAGCGACTTTGCCGACCATGACGGTGACACGAGCTACATCGCAGTGATCGACGGCGCGCGCAACATGATCAGCTTCACGCCAAGTTTGCACAGCGCTTTTGGCGACGCCGTTGTCATGGGCAACCTTGGTTTCATCTTCAATTGCCGCGGCGACTACTTCACGCTGAATCCCGGCGAAGCGAATGCGCTCGCGCCGGGCAAGCGTCCGCGCAGCACTTTGCAGGGAACGTTGGTGATGAAAGATGGTCAGCCGCGTATGGTTCTGGGAACGCCGGGTGCGGATCAGCAGGTGCTGCTGACGATGCAAGCGTTGCTGAACATGATCGAATTCGGCATGAACGTGCAACAGGCGATCGAAGCGCCCAAGTGGCTGACGCGCGCCTTTCCCGCTTCGCCTTTTCCCCACACAATGTATCCGGGTGATCTCTCGGTCGAGTCACGCGTACCCGAAAGCGTGCGCAAGGAACTTCTTTCGCGCGGTCACAAGCTTCAAGTTGCCGGGGCATGGTCCTACGGATCGTTGGCCGCGATCGTCGTTGATCCGAAAACCGGAGTGCTCAACGCCGGCACCGATCCACGCACAGAAGCATACGCCTGGGCCTGGTGACGTACTGATTTCCACCGCAGCGTGTTGGGCGTTAGAGTACCGACTTTAGTCAGGGCTTTGTCTGTCTCCTAAGAGCCCGACTGAAGTAGGTACTCTGACCCTGCCCACGCGACCGGTACGCCGCGTGGAATGCTGCTTGCGGGCATCTCAGCTCTCAATATTTCGCATCCGTTAGGTGGGGTGAATATTGAGCACACCTGAAACCCGAAATGGAGGCAAGATGAAGACAAGGTTAGGCAAGATCACTCAATTCGCTATTTTCTCTCTCCTGGTTATCGGAATCGCTGCCACCTCAAACACTGCGGCGCAGCGTCGCGGACGCAACTGGGATGGTTATCCAAACTGGGGCGGCGGCTATCAACTCCGCGAGACGGCTTTGAATGCCGGCTACAACGAAGGTTCAAAGGAAGGCCGCAGCGATCGCGAGCGCAATCGCTATCGCAACTACACGGACTTCAGCGCATACAACAACGCCACAAAGGATTACAGCTCGCGGCTCGGCGATCGCGACTTGTATCGTCGCTACTTTCGCTTAGCTTTTGAAAGTGGCTACGACACTGAGAATCCGAGCAACTATCGCAACGATCGAAACCGCGATCGAGATCGTAATCGAGACCGTGATCGAGATCGTGACCGGGATCGCGATAGAGATCGCGACCGAGATCGAAACGATCGTTGGGGACGCGATTGGAACCGCTATGGCAACTGGGGCGGTTCGTATGAATTGCGACAGACGGCTTTGAACGCCGGCTACAACGCTGGCCAAAAAGAAGGCCGCAACGATGCTCGCCGCGGACGTCACCGCAACTACTCGGACTTCAGCGAGTATCGCAACGCGACCGATGACTACAGTTCACGCCTCGGCGATCGCGAACTCTATCGGCGCTACTACCGGCAGGGATTCGAAAACGGATACGAAGACGGGTACCGCGGGTACTAAGACCGTCGCCGTTGATAGTAAGCCGTGGATAAACGTGGGCGCGGATGATAACTTATTCGCGCCCGCGTTCATCTGCGGCTTTTTTCGTGTCGGTACCGCGAGCGATAGCGAGCGGATCAAGAAGATCTCGCCCAGCTAGTCGCCAAGGAGACATCAGCATTTTGGTTCTTACTAATCGCGTCCATGATCCGCTCGCTATCGCTCGCGGTATAACCCGGCGATTCGCCATTGCGCTCGCACTGACTTCTTAAACTATTCCAGACACGTCTCGTGATATCGAACCTAACGACACGCATCAGCGCAAAAGAAATCACACCCGGCCCGCTCGGCATTTGGCTTGAGCGTGCAATCGTCGCGCTCTGGTTCTATTTATAATCGCGGCGCCGAATTCAATTGCGGCGGCACAGACGGCGTGGCTGCTGGGCATGCTCTTTTGGGTCCTGCGTTTCTTCGTCTGGCCGCGGCCAAAGTTGGAACGCACGCCGATCGACTATCCGATGTTCGGATTCTTTCTCTTGACCGGGCTGTCTTCTTTTCTTTCCTACGAACCGTCCGTCTCGATCGGCAAAATGCGCGCGGCCTCGCTCTTCACCATCGTGTACTTGTTTGCTGAGAATGTTCGCTCGCCGAAAATCCTGCGCGCGCTCACGATTTTGTTGGTGGCCGCGACGATGGTGAATGTGCTGTTCGTCTTTGGGCAATTTGCGATTGGGCGCGGCGTGAAAGTTTACCGTGTCGCGCCGAACAGTACGCTCGGCGAAGCGCGCCTGGTTTCGCGGACGCACAACCAAAGCGTGCCGATAATCAACGGCGACACGCTCGAATTCGTCGATGGCCAGAAAGTGCGAAACCTCGATCAACTAGTCAGCGCCCTCGATCAAGCGTCGGCTAAGACACCGGCAAAGATCCGAGTCTATCGCGTTGAGTGGATCGCGGAACTCGAGGTGCCGCGCGGCCACCTCTTACCCGGCGCGACTGCGGAAGAACGGCTCGGAATTCAGCGTTGGTCGAGCGGCCGCGATCGACGGGCGACCGGCTTCTACGATCACTGGACCACGTATGCTGAAAGCCTGCAATTGATCGGCTCGCTCGTGCTGGGATTATTTGTGGCGCTGCCTTTGAAGAAGAGCCGTAACGGCTTGCTCATCGGCGCTGCTTTGGTCGGAATCTGCGGCGCGCTGCTGCTGTCGGTCACGCGCGCCTCGTGGCTTTCGTTCTTGCTATCGGCCTTCTTGATTGCGATCTTGAGTCTAAGTCGGCGCACCTTGATCGTGATTGGACTCTGCGCGATTCCACTCGTGTTGGGCGGACTGTTTGTGTTGCGAGCCAAGCGCAACGTCGGGTTCGTAGATCAGAAAGACGATTCGATCGTGTGGCGGCAGAAAATCTGGCGCGAAGGATTTCATCTACTGACGAGTAATCCGCGCCATCTCGCCGTCGGCGTCAGCATGGACTCGATCAAGTCGCATTGGCGCGAGTGGGATTTATTCGAGGGCGGCAAGCTGCCGATGGGCCACATGCATTCGGACTATTTGCAGATCGCGCTCGAGCGCGGCGTGCCGACGCTGATCGTTTGGTTGCTGCTGCTGGGAACCTACGCCAGGATGCTGTGGCGCACGCGTCGTCGTGTGGCCCCAGAGAATTGGATCGAAAAAGGAATCGTGCTGGGCGCGCTGGGTGGCTTGCTCGGCTTCATGTCGAGCGGCGTCGTGCATTACAACTGGGGCGACTCCGAAGTCGTCATGATCTTTTATTTGATTATGGGATTGAGCTTGGTAGTCGCGAGGGGCGTCAGTACCGCGAGCGATAGCGAGCGAATCAAGTAAGAGCTTGATATTAATCGGTCTTCTTTTTCCACATAACGAAACTTGATCCCGTCCGATCGCTCCGGGTACTGACAGTTCGTCACTTGATCCGCTCGCTGCCGCTCGCGGTACGGACACTACGCAACTTCTTTCGGCACTTCGCTCATCAGCGCCAAAAAATTTCCTTCTGAATCTTTGAAGTCCGCCAGCCACAAATCATAAGTTGGCATCGACGCTACCAGGTGCGGCTTGACGATGAATTCAACCCCACGCGCGTTGAAAACCTCGTAAACTCTTTCGATGTCGCCAACTTTGTAGTAGATGATCGACGCGGGATGATCCAGATCGGGCCGATCTGCAACGCCGAGCATGAGGCGCACGCCACCGCAGTCAAAGAAGGCCATGTTGGGCGGCGCCTCAAACAGAAACTTCATGCCGAGCGTGTCGCGATAAAACTCGATCGCGCGATCCAGGTCTTTCACGTTTACGAAGATTTGGCCGATCTGCGACAGAGTCGGGCCTATCGGGATTGGTGCCGTCACGATTTTCTCCTTGTAAGAACCTGAGCGGGTTTCCTATAGCATGGCCGGTGACGTATTATCAACACTCTTCTTTTTCACGATGTTGACCAAGAAAATAATCCGCGCATCTGTCTTTGCAGTCACACTTCTGCTCGTTTCCGGCTTCACGGAATGCTACAAGCCGGTGACGAAGAGCCAGTTACCGTCGCACATCAAAACGGTTGCCGTGCCGGCGTTTCAGAACAACGCGCTGCGTTACAAGATCGAGCATCGCTTTACCGAAGCCGTGATGAACGAATTGATTCGCCGCGGCCACGGTTTGAAAGTGCAGAGCGAACGCGAAGGCGCGGATGCGGTCATCGATGGCGTGGTGAGAAGCTTCGGATTTTCGGGTGTGTTGCTTGACGACAAAGGCCGTGCGCGAATTTTTGAAGTAACCATCACCGCGGCCGTCACGGTTCGCGATCAGCATGAGAACCGGGTGCTCTACGACAATCAAAATTTCGTTTTCCGTGGCGAGTTCGAATTCGCCAACGACCCGCGCAACTTTTTCAACGAAGAAGATCCCGCGGTGCAGCGCATCGCGCGCAGCTTTGCCGAATCGATCGTCTCGACACTCGTAAACGGATTTGGCGTGAAGGAGTAGCATAGACTTCAGTCTGTGTTTACCGCTTCGATCACAGACTAAAGTGGTAATAATATAGCTGACACCGCAGACATTGCGGCTCCCGCCTAAATAGTAGTAGTCTCTCGCTGTTTTTGTGAACGCCCTGCTCCTTTACTCACGGAGGAATCTTGCCATGAGGCGGATCGTCTTAGTGTTCTTGTTCTGCTTGTTGGCCGGATGCGCTGATAAACAATCTGAAGTTGCCACTCCGACCGCGACACCTACACCGCCCAGTGATTTAACGAGTATCGAAAGAGACTTTCAGCTTGAGCGAGATAAAGACGGCAAGATTCAAACTGAAGCGCGCGAGGCTGCGATTGATGCTATGAAGCGTAATTATCCCAAGGTTGAGATCGTAGGAACGTCTACGCAGGGATTTCAAGGTAATACGTTTTGGGTCGATTTGGACATAAAAGACAACGGCAAGCCATCGGTTGTTAGCGTCAACGTGCAACGTTTTTTCGATGCGAACGGTAAAGGGTATTGGCGCGTCACCACTCTGAACGACAATCACAAAGCGAGACTGAGCACCTATGATCCGTTGATTAAAGAGAAGGATAAGTGGGCGTTTGTTGACGAAGGTAATAAATGAATATCTGGCAAAGAATCATTCTAGGGTGTGCTGCGGTTGCGCTAGCCGTGATGATTGCTTACCCGCCGTGGTTTTTTGACTATCGCTATGATGCTCCCAATTACCCGCGTGGCGGGCAGAACATTCAGGCGCAAAGGTTCGCTGGTTACTATCCTCTTTGGGAGGCGAATACCCCAAGCGATCAATCTCTTTTGGCTTCAATGTTTGGCGTACCGTATCAGCAGGCTGCGTTACACAGTTTTACGATTCGCATCGACACCGCGCGGCTGTCTATTCAGATTGTCGGGCTGACTCTAGGGACGATTATTCTCTTTGTGATGCTTCGCGGGGCATCTAACTGGTTTGGTAAAGTAAAAGACTTGCGGTCTCGCATGCGAGACCAAACTTTGTAGCCGCACACGTCACGCGACTTGCCTTTTCTTCGCTGCTTTTTTTCGTTCGTACTTCGCTTTCTCTACGTCAATCTCTTTTTTCGGAACGGCCATCAATCGGCGGGTGAAGTCCTCAAAGCGTTTGAATTCTTCAGGCGGTGGTTGTTTTGGTTTGGTTTTCTTCATCATATCCATTCCAAGTCCTCTGCCAATTCTCGAAGTTTGAGGCATCGAATTCCGCGAATCGCGCAAACTTCAGGAATTCTATCTTCTCTCAATTTGCTTCTCACCTTAGTTGTTCTTTCAGACTTTCTAAACTCGTCACTAATGATCGCGTAATTGTACTTCTCGGCAGCCAAAATCAGCCACGGGTCAGCGGGTTCCTTTTTTCGTAAACCCGCGCGTTTGACTAAATCAGGATGACGAGCAGTTATTTTCTGGTGCTCCAAAAATAATTTTGGAGATCGTGGCAGAACTAATTCAGTACCGGGAAAGGTGTGTAATCGCGCGAGGGCGTTCGGGTGGTACTTAGTGAGTTCCTTTGCAACTTGAGCAATCACTTTCAACCTTCCCTCGTCGGCCAACTGATCTAATCCGTCCCATATTTTCACGCGCTCTTTGGTTGAATACGTTGACGTTGCCGGTATCCTGTGCCGACCATCTAACGTGAGCAGGGAGCACGTATCAATTAAGTAAATCTCAAAAAGGGGAGGGCTAAGCGTCATTTATCCGACATAGCGAACCTTCTGCTCTTGTGTTTCCTGTTCTAACCCATATAACTCGTCTAGAGACAAATCGAGAACGTCCGCAGCCTCCATAGCATCGGCTATTTGTTCGTTCCAAGCCTTTAGAATGACGGACGCAGCCGTGAGACCAACCTCATTTAGTTTTCGTTTTTGTTTCCACCCTGGGTTCTTCTTTATTCGCGGCGGGTCCTCTGGTTTTGGTCTAGCGTCGTAGGAATGCAATTCAGCTTTGTGTTTCTCGTAATAGTCTGGAATCGCTAATCCTAATTTCTGCAAACGTATTGCCATCGCTGGGCGACTAACACGATAGTAAGTGGCTAACTTTGTAACAGCGGTCACTGGCCAATCGTATTCTTTCCCTGCCAACGGAAACCGTTCTTTCACATGAGACTTGATCGACTCTCGTGGCAAGAGAAATGCTGAGGCAAACTCATTGCACCATCGTTCGCTTGGACTCTGCGCACGGGTGGCTTGAAAGATCGAAGCGGCACCCAAAAGGAGGTGCGCATATTCGTGGAAAAGTGAAAAAATCCGGGCAGAGGGCATGTCTTCGGAATTGATAACAATCGTGGGCAACATATCCTCTTCTAACAGTAAAAACCCTCGACAGTCCTTCCACGGCATCTTTTTCAATAAAATTATCAAGCCTTTCTTTTCTAGCCAGTCTCGCCACCTGTTGAAGGAGTCCTCTTGAGGTTTCCACCGCAATTGTACGGCCAGCGATACTCCCAAATGCTCCCTTTCAATCGCGGCTCTTTGTTCAGGGTTTTCAGTTGTGGTAGCGGGCTTTATTTTGAGGGATTTGATTAACTGCGGATCATCTATAACTAATTCACTAACGTACTGCTGAAGCTCTCTGGCTTCTCTTAGAGCCAATCGTGTTTCTGGCGTGAGTCCTGCCCGCCTTCCACCAGAAGTCCGAAAATCACGCGGCAATGCGATCGTCGGAGGTGGCGTTGTAAGCAGTAAGACAGACTCAGGCTGCTTATACGCGGAAACCATCCTGTCAAAGGTTTCCAAATCGGGCTGCGAATTGCCGTTCTCGAACTGCTCTAGTTCACCTTCAGTTATCTTAAGTTTTGTCGCGGCATCTTTGGTGGATAAGCCCCGAGTATTGCGCGCCCAACGTAGGACATCCTTTTTGACCGGAACCGTCGTTCTCTCTTGCTTTGGCATTAGACCGCCTCCTGTGGCACACTAAGAATGCGCCGACAAAAGGTGCTGCTAACACCTGACGACCAGGCACGCCAACTGCAATTATTAGAAGCAAGCCGTGAGTTGCCGCTCACGGCTTTTGCTTTGTGTTCGATCTACTTCCCCTTCGCTGTCGGGGTTTCCCTCCATCCTTATGATGAGGGTTCGCCGATGAGTTGTTTATCCTCAAGCCGCTTCCCTGTCAAACTTTTCACAACTTCTAAGAACCGATAGAGATCGTTTCCTATGCGCTTGTTAAAGCGGAATGCTTGCTCATCCAAATAGCGGAAAAGATGAAACGGTTCGACGGATACATACGTGCCTTTGATCGCCCGCTTTAAGAGACTCCAAAAGTTCTCAATTCCGTTTGTATGCACGTTGCCCTCGACGTACTTTTCCGCATGGTCAATCACGCCATGAATGAACTGATCATCAAGGCCGCGATACGCTCTCCAACCATCGGTATAGACGTTCGTGCCTTCTTGAACGTTCTCGCGGATGCTGTGATGCAGAATCTCGCGGCTCGCAGTGTGAATGACTTGCGCTCTGACTGCACCATTGCGTTCAAGTAATCCCATAACCGCAACCTTGCCAACGCTGATCGAACCCTTGTTGGATTCACCGCCGTACTTTTTGGCGATGACGGACTTGTGCATGTTGCGAGCCTTGCCGCCGATATAGGTCTCGTCAACTTCTACGTGGCCGGACAGCTTCTCGAACGACCTCGCTTGCATCGCTAATCGGATTCTGTGAAGTAAAAACCACGCCGACTTTTGCGTGATGCCTAAGTGACGGTGAATCTCATAAGACGAAACACCGTTCTTCGCATTTACGATCATCCAGATGGCCGGAAGCCACTTGTCTAATCCTATCGGCGAATCTTCCATTACACTTCCAGTCTTGACGGTGAATTGCTTGCGACACTCTTTACATTGCCAGATGCGGCGCTTCGCTAGGAATGCGAAACGGGATTGGTCGTTCTGGGTGCAGTGCGGGCAGATGATGCCGTCAGGCCAGCGGACTGACGCCATGAACTTGACGCAGATGTCTAAGTCAGAAAAGAATCGAACGGCCTCAAGTAGCGTTTTCGGTAAGTGCTCGTTTTCCATGCCCTGATACTAACCGATCAGGGTTGCTGTGTCAAGTATATTATTACCACTAAAGTCTATGTCACGTTAAGATGCCAACTCGCACTCGCAAAGACCTGGAGACCTCACTCAAGAAAGGCGAGATCAGGCCTTTCTATTATCTCTACGGCTCCGAGTCGTTTCTGCGCGATGAAGCTACGCGCGCAATTGCCGACGCGGCGTTGCAGGAAACGCTCCTCCGCGAATTCAACGATTCATCTTTCAATCTGTTCAGCGACGATGTTCGCGACGCGATCGCCGCGGCCGAACAATTACCGATGATGTCGCAGCGGCGCGTGGTCCGCTTACGCAATTTTGCGCGGCTCCGCGAAGCGGATGAAGAACTTTTGCTGGCTTATCTCGATCGTCCCGTGGAAACGACGGTCATGATTTTCGTCGGCGACGACATCGACAAGCGCAAGAAATTCGGCAAGAAATTAATGGCCGGAGCCGCTTACGAATTTGCGTCGCTCTCACCGAAAGATTTGCCGGCTTGGATCAAAGCGCATCTGAAGACGCTCAATACAGAAATCGATTCTGAGGCCGGCCGTCGTTTGGTCGAAGTCGTCGCCAGCGATCTCTTAACGCTGACAAACGAACTTAATAAGCTCGCCGCAGCGGCGTTGCCTGCGGGACGCATCACGCTCGAACTCGTCGATCAACTCGTGGGCCGTTCACGCGAGCACATGAACTGGGATTTGACCGACGGCATCGTTTCGCGAAACGGACGCGTCGCGTTGAAAGTGCTGCGCGATTTTCTCGACGATGGTTACGAACCGCTGCTGTTGATTGGCGTGATTGCGGGCACGTTTCGTCGCCTGGCCTTAGCCAAAGAACTGTTCGATCGCGGCGCGCAACCGCGCGAAATTTTTAGCGCAGTGCGTGTGCCTAATTGGAAGCAACAGGATTATCTTTCGATGCTGCGAAGGACCGACGGCGCGAAATTACGCGACGCGCTGGCACGAATCGCGGAAACCGATCTCGCGATTAAGACTTCAAAAGCTACCCCGCGCATGCAGGTGGAAATGCTGGTTTGTGAACTGCTGATTTGAAAACTTCACTCGCAAATTCGAGCGGTTTCAGATCCGGGGCTACCCACTCCACTTTGGCCTTCGCCGAACCAATCAATTCACTCGTATAATACTCGTTGATTACATTCTTATCGACGAACTTTTCCGCCAAGCAGTTGGCGAGGCTAACCATTGATTCTTCATCGCCAGCTTCGGCAACAAACCCACGCACCATTTCCAACCAGAACATCGTGATCGTTTCGTGGTAGCCCATCTTGCCGTAGGCGGCCGCGAGCTTTTGAATTCCAAGCCGCATCTTTTCGGCGGCCTCGGGATACGGAAAGTGCACGACATACCACAGCGCCACAGTGAGATGCTGATAGTGTTTGAAGGTGGCGGGATTGATTGTGCACAATTCAAACTCGCCTACGAGCGTTTCGATCTCTCCTGGGTCCGTGAAATACTCAATCATGACAGTCTCCGTGTACTGGTCAGGGACTCCCCGATCCAGCCTCCTCGTGAACAAAAGAAAAGAGGCGGACCGAATAAATCGATCCGCCTCTCAAAACCGAAATGTTTTGATCCCGCCTGCTACGGCAAGCGGGCCGTAGCTACTTTGCTGTTGCCTGGTTAACTCGCGCAGTCAGACGCGATTTGTGACGCGCGGCCGCGTTGCGGTGCAACACGCCCTTCTGCACAGCCTTGTCGATCTCGGAAATCGTCGTCGGCAACAGCACGCCCGCCTCCTTGGTGTCCTTGCCGCTCAGCGCCTTGCGCAAAGTCTTGATTGACGTGCGCAACTTAGTGCGATTTTGCCGATTGACGACACGCCGGCGTTCGCTCTGCCGTACGCGCTTTTCCGCTGACTTGTGATTAGGCATTACTTGACATCTCCGTTATTTCTCAATAAAAGCGCCCGCATTGCTGCGAGCGCGAAGTGAAACTATAGAGACCGAGTTGCTGAGTGTCAAGCAGCGACGAGTATGCCCTTTTGCGATCGCAAAGTAACTTCAGTCATTAAGTCGCAGCGAGCGCAGAATCGTCAGAAACGTATTCTGATAGGTGCTGTACTCGTCGCTCGGACTGACCGCGATCATGTAGAACAATTCGCCATTGCGCAGTTGCGTGGTTACCACGTTGACGATTTCGGGGCGGCCGGTCGCTTCGTTGACGTTGTCGAGCGTCAACAACTGCCCGTAATGACCATCGACATCCATGCGCTGATAATTTCCGCGCGCGCGCAAGTTGCCGTTGCCCTGCTGCAACGTGTTGATGAAATCGTTCGTCGCCTGTTGCAGGTTGCGATAACGGGTCTGCGTCGTGCCGAAATTTACCGCGTGGGTGAACACTGCCTGGCCATTCGCCGAACCATACCCACCGGTTGGCGCAAACCACAAACCGTCCTGATTCAGTTCGCGCCAGTTATCGGGAATGCTGACCGTGAATGTTCCTTCGTTATAAGTGCGATAGCGCGACGATGGATAATCGACGCGACTCCGCGGCATCGATTCGGGATACCCGGTGCGATCGCCGTTTGGATACTGATCGCCCTGATTGGGATAACGCCGTCCGCTGCGCTGAATCTCGGCCATCGTCTGCGCGCGAGGATAACCACGCAGACGTTCCTGGATGCCAAAGAACTCGCGGCTGTCCGCGCGCATTGCGGTGTTCACGCGCAGGTATTGCGCTTCCTGGTTGATGCGCGCGTAACGATTCTTGGGGCTCGGGTGATCGCTTAAGAATCCACCACCGCCACCGCCGCCTTGTCGTTCCAGCGTCTGAAACACATTCGCGAGATCACGCGGATCGTAACCGGCATTCGCCATGATGCGCGCGCCGAGCAAATCCGCTTCAGTTTCATACTCGCGACTGAACTTTAGCAAGTATGCGCCGATTGGAAGTTGCGCTAATTGGCCCACCGCGGGACTGCCGGTCAGGATCGTTCCGAGTATCCCTGCCACGCCTGCGCCAACAGCATATTTTTGGGCTTTGGTAGCTTGCGCAGTTCCGTGCCGCAGCGCCACGTGACTTAGCTCGTGGGCCATCACACCGGCCATTTCGCCTTCGTTACGCGCGGCTTCAATCATTCCGCGATTCACGTACATCGGCCCGCCAGGCAGAGCAAACGCGTTAATGTCGCTTGCGTTGACGACTTTGAAGTAGTAACGAAATTCAGGATGCTGAAACTCGGGCGGAATCGCCGCCACTAGACGTTGGCCCACCCGCTCGACGTACGCGTTGACTTGCGAATCGCGCAAGAGTGGAAATTGCTGCTCGGCTTCAGCGGCGGCCTGGCGTCCCAACTTAACATCGTCCGCAGTGCTGAACTTGTTTGCGTGCAGCTTGATCTGGGTCTGGCCGAATGTCGCGATCGGCATCAGCGCGATCACGATCGCAATAACTGCGGCCACGCACGCGTTTGTCTTCTGAAAATGTATTCTCATTAGGAACTCCCTTTGCCTGGTCTGTGAAATCCTTCGATGCCGTTTGATCGAAGGTCTTTGCCAGAAGCTATCAATCACAGTGCCACACAATTAAGCGCAACAATCTCGGTAATTCTAAGATGCGGCGATGTCCTCTGTTGCATTTCACTTCTAATCTGGATCCCAGTGCCCGAAATCGTTTCATGCCAAAGCCGATTTGGTCTAGCTCCCGGTCTTTCACTTTTTGGGCTTGATTTTTTCTTCGAGCCACGTCCGCGGCGCATCCAGCGGTGCGATGTGATGCGGCTTTCCTTTGAAAGCGCGAATCATCGAAACAATGAGAAAGATGAACGCGGCGAACCGGAAGACTCCGTGGACAAACGAGCTGCCCGAAATCAAAGTCAGAAACGTAAAGGCCCCAGAGATAACCAGAATCACGATCTGCAACGCCAGGCCCTGAGCTGCATGAAAGCGCGTGTTCACTTCGCTGCGCGGCACCAGGAGCAACTCCACGACTGCGGCAATCGCGCCAATGTATCCGGGAATATAAGGAAGCAGCTTCGCCCATCGCTCGGGGATGTTCAGCCCCACAACCGTGTTTGAGCCGGGCTTGATCGGCAACGGCGGTGGCTGGTAGATGTTCGGAGGAGGCGCCGGCGGCGGCTGATAAATCAGCGGCGAACGTAGCTTTGGCGATTCGTAAACCGGAGGTCGTTCCTGCTTCGGCGGGACAAACACCGACGGGTACGAAGCTACTTTGTCCTGAATCAACTGAGTGGGCGCTTCGTTCTCTGGCATTGCGCGAGCGGTGTCGCCGGCGATTTGCGTGGTCTCACCGCCGAGTTGAATAGTCTCGGCATCCGCGTGAGTTGCAAAAGAATCTTTCGCACGATCAGCTACGTTCTCGTCGAGCGGATTCGTATCGTACTTGGTGCGCTTGGGCTGCATCTGAAAATCCTAACGAAAAGCGTGCTGGCCCGGTTCACTTATCGATTAATTCCAAATCGATCCGTTCCCAGCGATTTTCGCTCTCGGAAATACGAAAAGCGCGCACGCACGGCTCGTCATCGTTTAGTCCAACAATAAGGTAAACCGCTGATGGGTAGTAGGCAAGGCGCACGTCCGTCGCAGAAGGCTGCGGATCGGAGGAGCGTGGATGCGAATGATAAATCCCGATCAGTTCCTCGCCACGCTCGCGCATTTGGCGTTGCGCAGTGAATAGATCTTCCGGCGCCGCCTCATAGGTCACGAGCGGATCGGAAGCGATGTTGCGGGTTCGATAGACCGAGGTCGTGATGCCTTCCTTGCCGCCTATCAGGCCGCAGCATTCGTGTGGAGAGGCTTCGCGGGCTTGAGCGACGATCTGGTCGAATTGAAGTCTAGTAATGCGCAGCATGAAGGCTAGCTTCGCTCCGTTTAGGAGCGACATATTTATAGAGGCCGATATCCTAAAACAACAAGCTCCGTTAGGAGCATCATGTCAACGAATTGCTATGACGCTCCTGACGGAGCTTTCGGAAATGGAAGGTAAAACTCCGGGCTATAAATATCTCGTCCCTAACGGGACGAACACAGGTCATCTAGATCGCTAAGACAATTGTCATTCAACAATCTTCAGATGCAACTCTGCCAGCTGTTTTTGATCCACTTCGCCGGGCGCGTCAATCATCAAATCCTGCGCTGATGCAGTCTTCGGAAACGCCATCACGTCGCGAATGTTTTCCGTCGGCACCAGCACCATCAACGTCCGTTCGATGCCTGACGCAATGCCGCCGTGCGGTGGCGTTCCGTAAGCCAGCGCGTCAAGAAAGAATCCGAATCGTGCGCGCGCCATCTCTTCCGTCATGCCAAGCGCTTTGAAGACGAGCGCCTGGACGTCGCGTCGATGAATTCGAATTGAGCCGCCCGCGACTTCCACCCCGTTGATGACCGCGTCGTAAGCCTTGGCGCGAATCTGGCCGAACAATTCGGTTTCGCCATTCACCGCGCGTTCGAAAACTGGGACGTCTTCGTCCATGGGCGAGGTGAACGGATGATGCATCGAATAATAACGGTCGTCGTCTTCGTGATACTCGAACATCGGAAACTCGGTAACCCACAGCGGCGCATAGACGCCTTCCGGAATTAGCTTTTCGCGTTTCGCGATTTCGTTTCGCAACGCGCCGAGACTCGCCGCTACCACATCCGATTTGGCGGCTACGATCAGCACGGCGTCGCCTTTTTGCGCGCCGGCAATTCCGGCGAGATCGACTACCGTGTCATGGCCCAACGCCTTCAAAAGCGATGACGTGACTTCATCGCCGAGCTTGATCCAGGCGAGCGCTGACGCGCCGTATCGCTTCGCAAACTCTTGCAACTCGTCCAACACTTTGCGCGACATCGTGGCGCCGCCACCGACTACCAGACCTTTGATTTCGCCTTTCGCCGACAGCACTGACGCGTACGGCGCGAACGTCGTTTCGGCGAGCGCTTCCGAAAAATCCTGCAACTCCATCCCTTCAATGCGCAGGTCAGGCTTGTCTGAGCCGAAGCGCCGCATCATCTCCGCAAAAGTGAACCGCGGAAACGGCGTCTGCAATTCAACGCCAATCAACTTGAAGATGCGCGCGAACAATCCTTCAACCAGCCGGTAAATTTGATCAGTCGTCGCGAAGCTCATCTCAACATCGAGCTGCGAAAACTCCGGCTGACGATCGGCGCGAAGATCTTCATCGCGAAAACAACGAGCGATCTGGTAGTACTTGTCCATGCCCGCAATCATGCAAATCTGTTTGAAGATTTGCGGCGATTGCGGCAGCGCAAAGAATTTTCCCGGCTGCACGCGCGACGGCACGATGTAATCGCGCGCGCCTTCAGGCGTCGATTTGATCAGGTTCGGCGTCTCGATATGCGTGAAGCCCTGCTCGTCCATGTATCGATTGATTTCCAAAATCATGCGATGACGCAGACGCAGGTTGGCCTGCAACTGCGACCGGCGCAGATCCAGGTAGCGATACTTCAGCCGCAGGTCTTCGCTCGCGAGCGTGTTGTCCGAAGCATCCAGTTGAAACGGCAACGGCCGCGCGTCGTTGAGAATGATTATCTCGCTCGCCTGGACTTCAACTTCCCCAGTGGCCAGCTTTGGATTGATTGAGTTTTCATCGCGCAGAACGATTTCACCGATCGCGGCGACCACGTATTCGCCGCGGACTTCTTTCGCTTTTGCGTGAGCCTGTTCGGCCTTTTCCTGATTGACGACAATTTGCGTAATGGCGTCGCGATCCCGAAGATCGATGAAAGTCAGCGGCCCAAAGTCGCGCCGCCGCGCGCACCAACCCATCAGCGTCACACGCTGGCCGACATTCTCTTTGCGCAGCGCGCCGCATGAGTGAGTGCGTTCGAGGTTGTTAAGGTTTTCAATCATTTTGGAGTGCGGCGGCTTGACGCCGCTTTATCATTTTTCAGTTGGAGGTATTAAAAAGCGCCGTCAAGCCGGCGCACTCCAAATTAAGACACCACCGTTCCGCCATCCACATTAATCGCCTGGCCATTGATCCCCCGACCATCTTCGGATGCGAGCAACACCGCCAGCGCCGCAACTTCTTCGGGTGTCACCAGGCGGTTTTGCGGACTCATTCGCTCAAGCATCTTCAGGGCATCGTCAGCCGATCGTCCGGTCTTCTCAACAATATTTTCGACACCCCGGGAAGTCATCTCGGTATCGACATAGCCTGGGCAAATTGCGTTCACCGTGATTCCCTGCATGGCAACTTCCAATGCAAGCGATCGCGTCAGGCCCAGCACGCCATGCTTCGACGCCGCATAAGCCGAGACATAGGGCGCGCCGGTCTTGCCGGCGATCGAAGCGATGTTGATGATGCGTCCCCAGCCACGCTCGATCATTTCCGGCAACGCCGCATGCGTGCAACGAAACGTGCCGCCGAGATTTGTGTCGAGGTGATCGACCCAGAACTCCTCGTCGGTATTGACGAATAGCGAAGTGCGGGCGATCCCGGCATTATTCACCACGATGTCCGGTCCGCGACCAAACTTCTCTCTCGCGACTGCAAACGCGTCGCGGACACTTTCGGAATTTCGTACGTCGCATTCGACGGCGATCGCATCAACATTGAATTGGTTCCGAACTTCCCCCACGACCTGATCAACCTGCTCGCGCGTGCGCGCCGCGACCGCGATGTTCGCGCCTTCGCGCGCAAACGCCAGCGCTATCGCGCGGCCGATGCTGCGTCCACCGCCGGTGATGAATGCGAGTCGATTTTGCAGTTTCATTCCTTGATGACCAATTAAAGCAAAATATCAGCCGCAGATAAACGCAGATTGACAGGGATAGAAATGCGATCTTGATTTCTTATCAGCGTCGATCCGCGTTCATCCGCGGCCAATTCATTCGTGCCTGTTCACCTTCCGGTAAACTTCGGCGGCCGCTTCTCTAAAAACGCGCGCACGCCTTCGCGGCCGTCTTCCGACTCGAAGCACCGCAACTGTGCCTCGACTTCATATTGCAGCATCTGCCCCAACGTGTCGTGCTCGCTCGCGTAAACAGCGTGCTTGGCAGCGGCGATCGAAACCGCCGGCGCGTCACGCAAACGTTCGGCCAGTTTGCGCGTCTCCGCCACCAATTCTTCGGGAGGAACCACGTAATTCACCAGTCCGAGCTGCAAAGCCTTCTGCGCATCGATTGCATCGCCAAAAAAGAACAATTCGCACGCGATATTCGAGGGCACCATGCGCGGCAAAAAATATGTGCCGCCCCAATCCGGATGAAAGCCGAGCTTGACGAAAGATTGGCTGAACGTCGCGGTCGATGACGCAATGCGCAGATCGCAAGCGAGCGCGAGATTGAATCCGGCGCCGGCACACGCGCCTTCGATCGACCCGATCACCGGCTTGGTCATTTGTCTGATCGCCAGAATGACGCGCCGCGCTGCGCCCAACAGTCGCGCAAATTCTTCCGAATCTCCGCGCTCGACTAACTCAGCCATGAAGTTGACGTCGCCGCCGGCGCAGAAGGCGCGCCCGGCTCCATTCAATACGATCACGCGCACGTCAGGATCGCTCCCCGCTTCTTCGAGAGTCTCAGCGAGATCGCGCCGCATGTGACCAAACAACGCGTTAAGTTTCTCCGGACGATTCAACGTGATCGTCACGATGCCGGAATCTTCGGTTACTTTGATTAGTTCTTCGGACATTTTTGGGGTGCGCTGGCTTGACGGCGCTTTTCATTTGCGGCTTGGATCTACGAAAGAATTACAAAGCGGCGTCAAGCCGCCGCACTCCAAATTTACTTTCCTTTGAATTCTGCTTTTCGCTTATTCACGTACGCTTCCAATCCCTCTTTCGCGTCTTCTGATTGAAACAGCAACTGCTGAAGCTCCCGCTCAAGTGCCAACCCCGTTTCGAAAGGAATCTCTGCGCCCGTCTGCACCGCACGTTTGATGCGACCCACGGCGCGTGAAGCTTTGTTCGGCGTCGTGAACTGGCTGGCATAATCCATGACTTGCTTCATGAATGACTCGGTCGTGTCGCCAACAAAAAGACGATTAACCAAGCCAAGTTCCCGACCGACTTCGAAATCAAACAACTCTCCCGCGGCCATCAACTCGATCGCTTTCGATTTGCCAACGATGCGCGATAGGCGTTGCGTACCACCCGTTCCCGGCAGCACGCCGAGCGAAACTTCCGGCAAACCCATCTTGCCTGCGCCGCGACGCGCGATGCGAATGTCGGCCGCCATCGCCACTTCCAAGCCGCCGCCGACGCAATGGCCATTGATCGCCGCGATGACGAGCTTCGGCGTCTGCTCCAGACGATTCAGCGTCTCGTTCGCGTGCAAACAAAAATAATATTTGAATTCAGGCGTGACTTCGCCAAGCATCGCGATGTTCGCGCCCGCGCAGAAGAATTTTTCGCCCGCACCGGTGATGACGATTACTTGCACGCTCTCGTCCATACGCGCATTGAGAATGCACGCATCGAGCTGCTGCATCATCTCGTAAGAATAGGTATTCGCCGGCGGATCGTTGAGTGTGATCAGCGCAATACCTGAATCAACGGCGTATTCGATCAACTGCTTTTGGACCAATTGTGTTGACATACATGCCTGCAATTGAGCGTAGGACTAAGCGGTGCGCCAGACGCTAATCTTCTCAGTCGAACGCGCCGTCGGCATCGCAAGATGTTCATCTGAGGCAGAGAGAAAACCTTTCAAGAACAGCCGCGTAATATTATCGACGAGTTGGGTTACCGACAACTTGCCGCGCGGATCGTACCAGTTGTAGATCCAGTTCATCATTCCGAAAAGCGCGTAAGTGGCGACAGTAAGATCAACCCGCCCATTCGCGCGCGCAGAAGCGACACGTAAGCTGCCTAACGGTCTGGCTTCTGCATTCTGAATCTCGCGCAATATCTTGCGCGCGAGCTTTGCGTACTCTTCCTTTTTTGTCGAAACATGCTTGTGCAAATCGCCTGCAAGCGATTCGGCTTCGTGCGAGAGCACTTTCATTTCAGCCATGTTGGCTGCAAAAAACGACAGATGATTGTCGATGAAGATGCGCAGCTTTTCGAACGGATCGTCAACGCCCTGCACACGCTCTTCCAATCGTTCCAACACGCGTCCAAAACAATGATCCTGAATCAGAAACAGCAGCTCTTCTTTCGACTCGCAGTAGTGATACAAGCCGGCGAGGCTCACGCCGGTCGCGCGCGAAATGTCGCGCATCGAAGTCGAGTGATAACTCTTCTCGGCAAAGATGCGCGCGGACGTGCGCAGAATGTGCTCGAGTTTCTGATCGTAGCGACTGAGGTCGTTGTTCATGTCGAAAAATTTGCCGCAGAAGAACGCGGATTCACGTGGATTGAAGCCAAACGAATACTCGCGGCTGTTTTGGACGATGTTCGGATCCGCGCCGATCTGTGTTAATCCGCGGCCAATTAAAGCCTCACATACTCAAACTCAAACGGCTTGCCCTTGATGCCCGATGTGGGTGGCGCGATCCAGTTCGCGATCTTGCCAACTTCCGTCACCGGCTTCATCAAGCTACCGACATATTCACGATCTTCCTTCGTCGGCAGCCATTCCGATTTCTTCGCTTCAAATTCTTCCTTTGAAATCAGATTGCCGTCGAGATCCAAATTATGTCCCGCGTATTCACCGACGTGACGATGAAAACGAATGTTCGGTAGAAACAGTCGCTGCGACATACCTTCATCCGTTAGAGCCTTGTTCCAACGCGCCAAGCCCTTCTCGCAATCCTTCACGTATTCGCCGCGCAGAATTTCATTCAAAGCATTGCGCAAAGGCACTTCGCGCGGCACGAGCTTCCCATTCTCAACCACCATCATCGTGAACGAACCTTCGGCTGCGATGTGATCGGTGTACTGCTCCTGCTCTTTGAATCTTCCTTTCAAGCCTGCCGCAAAAAAATCGGCTGAGTTAGAACTAATTTCGCCGCCAAATAAATCGAGCGAATAGCTGAACCAAAAGTTGATGTACTTCTGCACGATGTCGAGCGGAATGCCGCCGACTTCACGCACGTCTTCGTTCTCTTTCATCAACTGCGCCGTGCGTTTGACGACGCGGCTCAACCCGGTGTCGCCGACAAACATGTGATGCTCTTCTTCGGTCAACATAAACTTGCACGTGCGCGCCAATGGTTCGAACCCCGATTCAGCCAGCGCCGACAATTGATACTTGCCATCGCGATCCGTGAACATCGTGAACGCGTAGAAATTCAACCAGTCGTCGCACGGCTGATTGAAAGCTTCGAGGATGCTCGGCTTGTCCGGATTGCCGCTGCGCCGTTCGAGCAACGCATCGGCTTCGTCACGACCATCGCGCCCAAAGTACGCGTGCAGCAGATAGACCATCGCCCACAGGTGACGCCCTTCTTCAACGTTCACCTGAAACAGATTGCGCAGGTCGTAAAGCGATGGACACGTCGCGCCCAGACGCCGCTGTTGTTCGACTGAAGCCGGCTCGGTATCGCCCTGCGTGACGATGATGCGTCGCAAGGCGTTGCGAAACTCGCCGGGCACTTCCTGATAAGCCGGCGCGCCGAAGTTATCGCCAAAGCCAACCTTGGCGTCCGGCTGCGCTGGCTCAAGAAAAATGCCCCAGCGATATTCGGGCATCTTCACGTAATCAAAATGCGCCCAGCCCTCACTGCCGACATCGATGGCGGTCCGCAGCCACACGTCCTTTTCCTGAAAGCCTTCCGGCCCCATGTCGTGCCACCACGAAAGAAAATTCGGCAGCCATTTTTCCAGCGCGCGCTGGAGACGCTTGTCTTCGCTCAAGTTAACGTTATTTGGTATTCGTTCGTTGAGATTCATTAAAATAAGTTCCCTCGTTTAGCGGCGGGCGTCGCCCGCCGACGAGGGCAACGCCCTCGTCTAAACATTGCTAGGTTCGTTTGTAATCGAATTTTGCCTGCGTCGGCTTGCCGTAATTGGTCAACGCGCCGTTCGGGCCAACAGCATTCGGTCGTTGGAAGATCCAGTTCTGCCAAGCCGTCAGGCGACCATAAATCTTCGTGTCCATCGTTTCCGGTCCGGCGAATCGCAGCGATGCCTCCATGCCGGTCAGCGCATCAGGCGAAAGCGAAGTGCGCTCTTCAATGGCCAAACGAATCTCGTCGTCCCAATCGAGATCGTCCGGCGCGAATGTCACCAGACCGGCGGCTTCCGCTGCCTCAGTGTCGAACGATCCTTCGTGCGCAAACGCCTCATAAGCTTTCTTTGGTTCAGCGAGAAACCGAGACTCCAGTCGCGTCAACCCGTTGCTCATCGGAAACGCACCCGGATTCAATTCGCTCAGCGCGACTTCCACCCGTTCATCAGGATTATTCAGCATGTAGCCGCGATCGGAAGCGAGCACCAACTCGAACAGGTTGCCGGCAAAGCAACTGCCAGGTTCCATGATCGCGAAGAAACTCTTCGCCGTGAGGTCTAAGCGGCGAAGCGTACGCGCCATTAACAAGATGATTTCGCGAACGAGCCAGTTGTCGCGGTTGGCGGCGAGTTCTGCATCACGATCCAAAACATTCTGAATGTCGCCTTGTGTGCGCACGCAAACCAGGCCAATCTCGGGTTCATTAACGCGCAGATACAACAGAGCATCATCAAGCTCACGGTAAGCGCGCAACGGCCAATACTCATCACCCATCCGCTGAATCTCGTCAGCGTTTTTCTGCGGCCAGCACTCTGGCCCGCGCATCGTCAGATCGACATATCTTTTGTCGCGGTGAAATTTCAGCGAGACGTATTTGTAATCCCGCGTGTCGTCGGTCGACTCGACGTGCAAAGGACTAAGTTTGATTCCGCTTTGTGGGAGCGCAGGCATCCCTGCCTGCGGGTCGCCGGCATCCTTGCCGGACCCTCCATCACCGCCGCGCGAATTAACAATTTGCGCTACCCACTCATCGATCGCTTATTGAAACTTAGTCGTCGGAAACGTGTCATCGATCAGTCCCCATTCTTTCGCGCGCTTGCCTTTCAAACCTTCAGCCAAAGTCGAGAACACATCCGCGCGGTCGCGACGAACTTTGCGCTTATCAACCAGACGCGTCAGGCCACCGGTGCCGGGCAACACTCCAAGTAGGGGAACCTCGGGAAGCGACACCGCCGAATTTCCGTCATCAACCAGATAAATTTCGTCGCAGGCAATCGCGAGCTCATACCCGCCACCTGAGGCCGTGCCATTCAGCGCCGCGAGGTAGCGACGCCCTGAGTGTCGCGAGTCGTCTTCGATGGCGCAGCGAGTCTCGTTCGTGAATTTGCAGAAGTTGACTTTGAATGCGTGCGACGACGTGCCGAGCATGTAAATGTTGGCGCCGGCGCAGAAGATGCGCGGCTTCAGGCTCGTGACGACGACGGCGTGCACTTCCGGATGTTCGAAACGAATTCGCTGAATCGCGTCAGCGAGTTCGATATCGACGCCAAGGTCATAGGAATTCAGCTTGAGCTTGTAGCCTTCAGCGAGCGTCACGTCTTCCGCCACATCCATTGAAAGACGCGCGACGGCGCCGTCGAAAGAAAGCTTCCAGTGTTTGTATTGATCGGGCGAAGTTTGGAAATTGATCATTTACGTAGCACAGACTTCAGTCCGTGGTCTCTCATAATTATGGGCACAGACTGGGGTCTATGCTACCGCCGCCATTCGAACGTTCGTTCGAAAACTCTAATTTAGGGCAATTTCAGTTGATTCGTCAAACGCAAGAGATGGCGGAGGCGTGTAGGAATCGAACCTACCTAAGCCTGCTCTCGCAGGCTCACTAACGGTTTTGAAGACCGCGCCATTCACCAGAACAGATGCGCCTCCGTGGTAATTCCAAATTGATGATTTGCGCTTCGCGTTTAAATGGCGGCCTACAGAGTACAAAGGTCACTGAGGTTTTGTCGAACGCCTTGACGCTCGATAGCCAACATGATATCTGAGGCACGCACCGAGCGGTTTGAATCCCGAGCTTCCTTTATCTGCTTACTGCTTACCGCTCACGGCTCACATCAATGAAAGATTGGATCGCGCTCAACATGACTCCCGGTGTAGGCCCGCGTGTCACGGCGCGCCTGCTGGAACATTTTGGATCGGCCGAGGCGATCTTCGATGCGCCACGTCGCGAACTCGGCCTGCTGCGATTGACTCCAGAGACAATCGAGAGTATCGCCAACCGCGAACTGCATGAGCGCGCTGAGCAGGAGATCGAGCGCGTGCGCAAACTCGGTGGCGATATCCTAGTGTTGGATGATGGCGTTTATCCTTCGCTGCTACGCGAGACTTACGATCCGCCGGTGACTTTGTACGTCAGGGGCGCGTGGGCCGAGTGTCTCGAACGGCCGTGTGTGGCAATTGTTGGATCGCGTCGTTGTTCGACGTACGGACAGAACGCGGCGTTGATGTTGTCGCGCGAACTCGCGCAGCGCGGCGTGACGATTGTTTCAGGCATGGCGCGCGGCATCGATGCGGCGGCGCATCGCGGCGCATTAGAAGCTGGCGGGAAGACAGTCGCCGTGATGGGCACTGGTCTCGATCAATTCTATCCGCGCGATCACAGCAAGTTGGCGATGGAAATGCTCAACGGCGGCGGCGCGCTGGTGACGCAATTTCCACTCGGCACGCCACCCGTCTCGGAAAACTTTCCGTATCGCAACCGCGTGATTAGCGGATTGAGTTTGGGAGTTGTGGTCGTCGAAGCCGCTGAGAATTCCGGTTCGCTGATCACCGCGCGTCTTGCAATGGAACAGAACCGCGAAGTCTTCGCCGTCCCGGGAAACATCACGTCGCAAAACTCCTTTGGGACAAACTATCTAATCAAAGGCGCAGGAGCGAAGCTCGTGCAGCAATGGCAGGACATCGCATCGGAGTTGCCGGCCGAGATTGCCGCGCAACTTCTGCCGCCGCCCAGCAAGAAGAAAAAGAAAGGCGAGCTGGTCGATCAACTCGCGTTAACTCCGAAGGATTTGAATGAACATGAAAGCGCGATCTTCAAGCTATTGACGACCGACACGCCGCTCCAGATCGACACGCTCGCCGAAACCACGAAGCTGTCTATTACCCAGCTAACGACCGCGCTGCTGACGCTGGAAATGCGCGAGTTGATTCGCGCGCTGCCGGGAAAGTGCTTCGTGCGCAAAATGTAGTCAGCCGCCGCACTCACTTGTCATTAGCTCAGCATTTTGGCCGATTTGACCAGCCGATTTGACGTTACCGCGCCTCCTGGTGTTATTTTCAAGGCCGCTCAAAAACCCTCAGCAATCGGTTTGAAAGCAACCCAAGGTCATCGAAGTGTCATCAGTGGCTGACCGGGAATTGGTCTAATGGCAAAGAATCTCGTCATCGTCGAATCGCCCGCCAAGGCGAAGACAATCAACAAATATCTCGGCAAGGACTTCGTCGTGAAGGCCTCGATCGGGCATATCAAAGATCTGCCTTCGAAAGGTCTGGGCGTCGATGTCCAGAATAATTTCGAGCCGAGCTACGAGATCATTCCCGATTCGAAGAAACGAAATAATAAGAAGATCGTTGCTGATCTGAAGAAGACCGCGAAAGAAGTTGACGCGATCTATCTGGCCGCTGACCCTGACCGCGAAGGCGAAGCAATCTGCCAGCATCTCGCGGAAGAGATCGTTCCGAAGAAACCCGCCAAGCCTGCGTTTCGCGTGATGTTCAACGAGATCACCAAGCGCGCCGTGCAGGAAGCTTTCGAACATCCAAAGCCCATTGACGAGAACCTGGTTGACGCGCAACAAGCGCGACGCATCCTCGATCGCTTGGTCGGCTATAAGGTTTCGCCGTTGCTGTGTCGCACGATTGGCGGCCGTTTGAGCGCGGGTCGTGTGCAATCGGTTGCGCTGCGCATGGTCGTCGAACGCGAACGCGAAATCGAAGCGTTCGTGAAAACAGAGTATTGGACAATCGCCGCAAATCTCACCGGCAACGAACCACCCGCGTTCGATGCCCGCTTGCTGAAAGTGGGCGAGCAAACCGTCAAGACGAGCGGCTTCGATCAGGACTTGAAGAAGTCAGAAATCCTGATCGGCAACGACGCGCAAGCAAACGACATCGTCGCCGAAGCGAAACAGCAGACGTTTGTCGTCGATGAAGTCACGACGAAAGAGCGCAAGCGCAATCCCGTTCCGCCATTCATCACGTCGAAGTTGCAGCAGGAAGCGTCGCGCAAGCTCAGCTTTCCGGTGAAGCGCACGATGCTGATCGCGCAACACCTTTACGAAGGCGTCGAGATTGGCGCGGAAGGTTCAGTCGGCCTGATTACTTACATGCGCACCGATTCGACGCGCGTGAGTGAAGCTGCACTCGGCGAGGTGCGCGGGTTTATCGATCAGCAATACGGCGCGAATTATCTTCCTGAGAAAGCCGTTCACTATCGATCGAAGAAGGACGCGCAGGATGCACACGAAGCAATTCGACCTACGGACGTGACGCACACGCCAGATTCGCTGGCGAAGTATTTGAAACCCGAAGAGCTGAAGCTTTATCGGCTGATCTGGCAACGCTATGTAGCTTCGCAGATGATGCCGGCGTTGTTCGACCAAACCACGATCGACATCACGGCCGGACGATTCGTATTCCGCGCGACCGGATCTGTGCAGAAGTTTGATGGCTTCCTCAAAATTTATCAGGAAGGTCGCGATGAGAAACCGGCCGAGGACGAAGAAGACGAGCGCACGCTCCCGCGGGTCGCGAAAGGCGAAACACTCGCGCTGAACAAAATCGATCCTGAGCAGCATTTCACTGAACCGCCGCCGCGCTACACCGAGGCGACGCTGGTGAAAGCTCTCGAAGAGAAAGGCATCGGCCGGCCGTCAACGTACGCGGCGATCATGACTACCATCCAGGATCGCGAATACGTCGAGAAAAAGGAAAGTCGTTTTCATCCGACTGCGCTTGGCAAAACCGTGAACGACGTTTTGATCGAAGGCGGCTTTGACGATCTCTTCAACGAGACTTACACAGCGCGCATGGAAGAAGAGTTGGATGAGATCGAGGAAGGCAAGCTCAAGTGGACCGATGCGCTAAGTGAGTTTTACGACAAGTTCAAGGACGACCTGGCGAAATTCACTAAGTACTCAAAGGACATCAAGGAGAAGGAAACTCCGACTGACGAAGTCTGTCTGAAGTGCAACACGCCAGGCATGGTCCAGAAGCTCGGGCGCTTCGGAAAATATCTAAAGTGCAACAACTGCGGCGCGACGCGTGATGCCGAGCCGGCTGCTGCTGCGGAAGCGACCTCTGCTTCTGGCGACGGCGAAGAAGAGATCGAAGCCTGCGAGCTGTGCGGCAAGCAGATGCAATTGAAGCGCGGGCGCTTCGGCCCGTTCTACGGCTGCTCGGGTTATCCCGAGTGCAAGAACATCCGCAAGATTTCCAAGAGCGGGAGAATCACCGCGCCGCCCGTGCCGATTGATGAGAACTGTCCGGTCGATGGCGCACAGCTTGTGCGGCGGCAAGGCCGTTTCGGCGAGTTCATCTCGTGCTCGAATTATCCGAAGTGCAAATACATTAAGCAGGAAACAACCGGCGTGAAATGCTCGCGGCCTGGTTGCGGCGGTGAAATCGTCGTGAAGAAATCGCGCCGCGGAAAGATTTTTTACGGCTGCGCGAATTATCCGAAGTGCGATACCGTTTTCTGGGACAAGCCAGTCGAAGAAAAATGCCCGCAGTGCGGGAAGTCTTTCATGTTGGAGAAGACCACCAAGAAGGGCACGACGAAATATTGCTCTGATGCCGAAGGCTGCGGCTACAAGAGTGAGTTGATGCCCATCAGCCCGCCGCAGCAACCGCCGCAAGAAAAACGCGCCTAGCATCCCAAGCCTCTCAGACAATGGTTGGCGGAAACGAGCCGCCGCGCGGACTCTCGCTTGGCCGTACTCACGTTCAGTCGCTAGAATAAATCATCACCATATGGATGCATTGACTTCATCGCTTGCGGTATTGACCGCGATGATCACGCCCGCGGTTTTGATTTCGGCCAGCGGGACAATGATCCTTTCTACTTCCACGCGGCTCGGGCGCGTGGTCGATCGCGTGCGCTCGCTGTCAGATCGTCTGCGAAGGCTGACCGGTGAAGAAGAAGCGGGTGAGTTTTTCGAAGAAGAGCGCGCGATGCTTTTCGATCAGCTCGACAAGCTCACCAGCCGATCGCGGCTGTTGCAGCGAGCGCTGACAACTTTCTATCTGGCCGTCGGAATTTTTGTAGCGACCAGCGTAGCCATCGGCGCCGTCGCATTTTTCTACGCGCGCGGTTTGTCCACGGGTGCGCGCGGTGCGTGGGTGCCCGTGGTGATGGGCCTTCTGGGCGCGCTGTTTCTTTTTTATGGCAGCATGCTTTTGGTCTTTGAAGCCCGCCTGGCGCTTAGCACGACCCACTCGGAAATGGACTTCATTTGGAAAACGACGAAGCGCGTGGTGCCCAAAGAACTAGTCGAGCAACACAAGACGCATTACGTGCATTTTCGACGTAAAAGTAATGAGTGATGAGTTAACAACAAGCGCAGCCTCTTATCTGTCACTCTTGGAGGCTGGCGAATTGCTCAAGCGCGTCGAATCGCTCGAAGCTCTGCTCGAAAGCTGCACGGTCTGTCCGCTCGATTGCGGCAACAATCGACTGAATGATGAGCTGGCGCGTTGCTATTCGGGTCGGCTACCGATCGTTTCTTCTTACACGGCGCACTTTGGCGAGGAACCGCCACTGACGGGGACGCGCGGCGCGGGAAATATCTTTTTTGGCAACTGTAATCTGCGTTGTGTGTACTGCCAGAACTATCAAATCTCGCAAGCGCACAAAGAACAGATCAAAAACCAGGTTACGCACGAGCGACTGGCGGAGATGATGCTTGAGCTGCAAGCGCGCGGCTGTCATAACATCAACTTCGTCTCGCCGACTCACTTCGCGCCACAGATGGCCCGCGCGATTTTGATCGCAGCGGAAAGAGGTCTGCATCTCCCAATTGTTTACAACACGAATGCGTATGATTCGGTCGAGGTGCTGAGACTGCTCGATGGCATCGTCGATGTGTACCTGCCGGATCTGAAATACGCTGAGGATGAAGCGGGATTCCTGTACTCGAAAGTTCGCAGTTATCGAGAGGTTTCGCGGGCGGCGCTCACGGAGATGTATCGCCAGATGGGCGACAAACAAGTTTACGACGAGCACGGCTTGCTGAAGCGGGGCCTGGTTATTCGTCTGCTGGTCCTGCCAAACGACCTCGGCGGACTGCGCGATTCGCTTGGCTGGATTCGCGATGAGTTGAGTCCGCGCGTCGCCGTCTCGCTGATGGCCCAGTATTATCCAACGAATGTCGCGGGAACGAATCCGCGTTATGCGCTGCTGTCGCGAAGAATCAGCGAGTCCGAATGGATGCGCGCGATTTCAGCGTTGGAAGAATTTGAGATGGAAGAGGGATGGATTCAGGAATACGACGGCGCCCCGTTTTACTATCGTCCCAACTTCAACGATGCCGAGACGCCGTTCCATGACGTGCGAGATTTTCAGTAGCCTTACCTTGTGATCGGCAATTGCGGTTGCCGGCGCGGCGGAGGCGCCTCTATCTCGTCTTCTCGAACGGTGTCGAACACCTCTTTGTAAATCTTGATGTTGCCGGCCTGCTCCAAGCGCGTCTTCACGGCGGTTAGGTAATCCTCAAACACCTGGTTTTTGCGCTCGGTCAAAGCCGTCTGCATCAAGGAATCGCGCTGCTTAGCATATTCAGTCAGATCCGCATCTGTTTTTTTGTTGACGCCAATCACCAGATAGTTTTGATTCAGGAAGATCGGTTGCAGCACGTCACCCGCTTTCGCCGCGTACAAGGGATCGTCGATCAGCACGCTCGAACCAGCTTCGCCGAGCGGCGTGCTCACTTTGTAATTCGCTTCCGCTTTGGCTTCCAGTCCCAGACGTTCCGCGGCGGCTTTCAATTCTCCCGGCGTCTTAGCGGCGGCGACTAAATCTTTCGCCTTCTGTTCGAGTTGGCCCTTGGCTTTCTCTTCTTTCACCGCTTTGGTGACCTGGTCTTTGACTTCGGCCAGATCGGGAATCCGTGGCGGTTTCTGATCGACCAGCATGGGAATGGCGAAACCATTCTTGATGCCGACGCGTTCACCGACATCATTTGCGTTGGCCAAAGGGGCGATGGCGTCTTCGAACTGCTGCGAGCTGCCGATGTCTTTCACGTCGTCGCCAGGTTTGATGTACGGCGTCTCGCGGACCATGTCGGCCGGATTCATGTTGGCTTCGGCGGCTAGTTCCTGTGCGACCTTCTGTGGATCTTTGGTTTCCTTCAAGCGATCCTGGGCCTTCTGGGCGATCTTCTGCGCCACTGTGTAGCCGCGACGGTTGCGCAGCGATACGAGCAACTCCGGCTTCGCGTCTTCGAATGTCTTCGGCACTGAATCACCGCGCCGCAGGATGTAATAAGCATTCTTGTACTTGATCGCGTCGGTGACTTCACCCGGTTGCATGTCGAGCGCCTGCTGGTAAGGGTCGGTCGGGTTATTCGGATTCTTTTTGACAATGCCCGCAATCCAACCATTATTTTTCGCGCTTGCCGGATCTTCGGAATTGCCCTTGGCCAAATCGCCGAACGCCTGCTCAGTTGCCGACCCCGTCGTCCCGCGCGCTTTCGCCACCAATCCGTCCGCTTTCGCCTTCACGGTCGCGTCGAGATCTTCG
This sequence comes from Acidobacteriota bacterium, assembly GCA_021323895.1. Taxonomy (GTDB): domain Bacteria; phylum Acidobacteriota; class Blastocatellia; order Pyrinomonadales; family Pyrinomonadaceae; genus UBA11740. The sequence goes on from JAJPKD010000148.1 coordinate 39,236, forward strand.
CGCGCAACTTTAAGAACTATTTGCTGAACTTTCACACCCGCCTGTTTGTATTGCGGTTGCAGGTTGTCATACTCGTCGTGAAGTTCTTTGTCGTTGATTTCTACCTTTGCGCCTGACTTATCTTGATCGATAAAGATGTATTTGATCTTCTTCTGCGGCACCAGGATGTTGTAATCCGTCTTGTGTTTGTCGTAATAGGCCTTCAGTTCGTCATCGGTCGGGGTGATCTTTTCTGCCACTTTCGTCGGGGACACCACTACATAACTCAGATCGAAAGTCGTGTTCTTTTTCTTAAACTCGCTCTGCACGTCCTCTTCAGAAACGCGCACGCTCGCTGAGATCAATGCTTCCAGTTTCTCGCGCGCGATGTCTTCAGCCACGCCCCGTTCAACCGCCGCCACATCGCCAACGCGCTGCTCATACTTCGCCATGTCGAGTTTTCCGGAGGCATCGAGGAGCGTCAGCTTGCCTGAGGCGTCGCTGAAATTCTTCCGAATGCGCTCGTTCACTTCCGCCGGTGACGCATCGAGGCCCAGACGGCGCGCTTCGAGCAACGCAACTTTCCGCTGGATCAAACTGTCGAGAATCTTGTCGTCGGTATAGCCCATCTGAGCCAGGCTGATCTGCCCGCCAAAGCGAGCGAATTGCCTCTGGATGTTCTGCTTTTGCGTCGCGAATTCACCCACGGTGATGTCTTCGCCGCCGACAGTGGCGAGCACTTCGGTGCTCTTGCCGGTCTCGACACCTGACTGACCGCTGTTGGGTCTAAAGAAAAGAACAAGGCTGACGGCCATCAAAGCCACAAAACCCAGGATCAGGACTTTGCTGGTGCGTTCGAACCGGCTGAGTTGTTTGAGCATGTGTTACGGAAACCTTTACTGCGTTAGTTTGAAACGACGAATTCTAAATGAGCACGGCGAGCGCTGCAACTTACGAGCGGGCGTCCGCATCCGCGTTTTGAGCGTCGCCGCACGGATGATATTTTAGTGGGAAGATGCACTCGCTTGCGACTTCGACCCTGGCGTGGGGCGGTTTTTGTCTCTTCATCCTGATCATGCTCGCGATTGATCTCGGCGTTTTCAATCGCAAACCTCACGAAATCAGCTACAAAAACGCAGCCGTTTGGAGCGTGGTTTGGATCATGCTCGCGCTGATTTTTGCCGGCTTGCTGTTTGGACCGCTGGGCTCTGAACTGTTCGGTCCCGCGAAATCGCAAAAGGCCCTGGAGTTCCTCACGGGCTATCTCATTGAGTTGTCGCTTTCGGTCGATAATCTCTTTGTCTTTCTGCTGCTGTTTTCCTACTTCAAAGTCCCGCCGAAGTATCAGCACCGCGTCCTCTATTGGGGCGTGCTGGGCGCGCTGGTAATGCGCGTCACAATGATTTTGGCGGGCACTGAACTGATCAACCGCTTTCATTGGATCATTTACATCTTTGGCGCGTTCCTGATTTACACCGGGATCAAGATGCTGGGCAGCGGAGATACCGAAGTCGATCCGGAAAACAATCCGATCGTGCGCCTTGTCACGCGACATGTGCCGATCGTGCGGCATTACGAGCGCCGAAAATTTTTCACCGTCGTCGATGGCAAGCGGGTCGGCACGCTGTTACTGCTTGTGCTGATTGTGGTGGAAGTTACCGATTTAGTTTTCGCAGTCGATTCAATTCCGGCCATTTTCGGCGTCACCACGGATCGATTCATCGTTTACACTTCAAACGTTTTTGCGATTCTGGGGCTGCGAACTTTTTATTTTCTGCTCGCGGGTGTCGTGGAAAGGTTCCACTACCTCAAGGTTGGCTTGGGGATCGTGCTTGGATTTATCGGCGTGAAAATGCTCTTGCCGTTGCTGGTGAAATTGCTGGCGGCAGCTCTTCACGCGATGGGGTTCGACTCCGTCGCATCGGCAGTGCGGGGCGCGGATCACATCCCGACGGGAATTGCGCTTGGCGTGGTCGCCATCGTCTTACTGACTTCAGTTTTAGCGTCGCTGATATGGCCCAAGAAACCGGAGAAAGATGATAAGGGGTAAAAACGACATCGCCCCGTGGGCTGTTCCCTACGGGGCGACGGAGCGCGCGCCGGAAAGCTCCGGCAGCTATTTTTGGAAACGGTACTTAAGCTACCTCGACTGTAGAGAACCTCGGTGTTGATTCTTCGCCCGCTGAGAACCAAGTGTTAGGAGCCAACGGGTACAGCCTTCCATCTAACTTGGTAAGTGAAGAAATCTTAGCGCCGCGCACGCAAAATCGTCAAGTATCATCTTGACCGCACTTGAGTCATCCAGCGAACCGATCAGCCTCTCCAAATGAGTTGCGCGAGCAGCGCTACGATCAACGCGCAAATCACCGTCAGAGGGGTTCCAACCTTCACAAAATCCCCGAATTTATAGCGCCCTGGACCGTAAACCAGCAGATTTCCGTGATGGCCGATCGGCGTCAGAAAAGCGACGACTGAGGCCATCGCTACGGTCACGACGAAGGCTTCCGGCGCTCGACCCAAAGCCTGGGCCAGCGCGACCGCGACAGGCGCGAATAATGCGGTCGTTGCTGAGTCCGACATGAACTGCGTAATCACGGCAACGACCGCGAACAGGACCAGCAAAATCGCGATGCTCGGCCAGTTGCCCATCGCTCTTTGCAGCCACCCAGCGAGCAGGTTCGCAGTGCCGCTTTTCTGCATCGCCACGCCGAGCGGAATGGCGCAGGCAATGAAAACGAAAATGCGCGAATCAATCGCTTCGTAAGCCTGACGGATGCTGATGCAGCCGGTCAGCACAACCGCAACAGCTCCGGTAATCGCGGCCATCTCGATCGACATGAGGTTGAATGCCGCGAGCAGAATCGTCAGCAGCATGATCAAGCCCGCGAGCCAGGCCTTTCGGCGCGGCTTCGCTTCGCCGTGAAATGGCACCAACATCAGAAATGCCGGATCTTCGGCGACGTTAGCGAGTGACTCTTCATCGCCCTCGAGCACCAACACATCATTCGCCTTCAGCTTCGTTTTGGAAATCTCCTGAGTCAGCCAACCATTCTTGCGCCAGAGGCCAACCACAACCGCGCCATAACGTCGCTGAAAATTGATCTGCTTCAACGTGCGTCCGATCAAATCCGATCGCGGCGCGACCACGGCTTGCACAAACTCGTCAGTTTCTTCGTCGCTGTTGGCAGATGCTTTTTCTTTTTTGTCTTGGCCATAGAGCTTTACCGGATGCAGCTCGAGCTTTTCCTCATCGCGGATCGATATCAATTCTTCGGGAGTGATGCGCACGATCAGAACGTCACCGGATTTGAGTTCTTCATTCCTGAAAGGCGCTCGCAAGCGTCGCTCGTTGCGAATCAATCCCAACACCCGGAATTTGTATTTCTGATTTTCCTCGATTTCCGAAATCGTGGTTTTTAAGAACGGCGAATCTTTCGTCACCACGATTTCAGTAAGGTAATCCTCCAGCCGAAAATGACTCGTCCGATCTTCCGCGGCGGTATGGCTTGGCAAAAGGAATCGGCCAATCAGCAGGATGAAAAGCGTGCCGGCAACTGACAGAGTCAATCCAATCGGCGCAATCGAAAAAATTCCCAGACCGCCGCGTCCCGCCTGTTGCAAGGCCGTGCTGGCAATCAGGAACGCGGGCGCTCCAATAATCGTGATCGTCGTTCCGAGCGATGCGGCGAATGACATCGGCATCAGTAGCTTGGACGCCGGAATGTCTTTGTTGCGCGACAGATCGAGTGTTACCGGAACCATGATGGCGGTGGTCGTGACGTGATGCGAAAAAGCCGACAGCACCGCCACCGAAGGCATGATCACCGAAATGGCGCGGGTGAAACTGCTGCCCGCCAGGCGGCCTATCCAATGACCGATCGTGTCGGAAAACCCAGTTGTGTGCAGGGCGCCGCTCAGCACGAAAATTCCGGCAACGACGATCGCCGGTTCACTGCTGAAACCGGACAGCGCGTCTTGCGCGGAAAGCACTCGCGTCGCATACAGCGCAATCACAATCAGCACGGCAACAACGTCTGTGCGTATCCATTCAGTCACGAACAGCACGATTGCCGCGACAAGAATTACGAGAAAAAATATTTGTTGAGGACTCAATCCGAGCACAAAATTCTCCATAGGCGCAGCCTCGTAAGGCTTTGGCCGCGTCGAACGCAATTAGCTAATTATGTTAAGGGGGTTGCCCGCAGAGTAATACGCCCCCAGCGATTCGGGCAAGTCAGCGCCCAATCGACACCGGCTTGGCGCATCTGTTAACTTCGATGACCTTCAAGATGAAGATCACGATCAAGACGCCGCCAAACTTCAATTTTCATCGCACGGTTTTGAGCCATGGTTGGTGCGCGCTGCTTCCCTTCGAGTTGGACAAAGAGAAGTGGAAACTCGTACGCGTACTCGATCGCGGACAGACGAAGCCCATCACCATCGAGATCACTGCGACCAGAACCGGACTAACCATCAATACTTCTCGCACTGTCGGAAAACGCGCCGCGGAAAGCATCGTTCGCGACGTGCGCCACATGTTCCGGCTGGATGATGACCTGACGCAGTTCTATGCCGCGATGGCGGCCGATTCTGATTTCGCGTGGATCACCGACCAAGGCGCGGGACGATTGCTGCGCTCGCCGACCGTCTTCGAAGATCTGGTGAAAATGATTTGCACGACAAATTGCTCTTGGGCGCTGACTGAGAAAATGGTCACAGCTTTGGTAAATGAATTGGGGGAAGAATCTGACGATGGCCGGAAATCTTTTCCGACTGCGGAAACAATGGCCAAACAGACCGCGGCCTTCTATCGCGACAAAGTTCGCGCCGGTTATCGCGCGCCGTATTTCAGCGAACTGGCGCAGCGCGTCGCTTCGGGTGAACTTGATGTCGAGGGTTGGTTGAAACTTGATTTGCCGCACGATTCATTCATGAAAGAAATGAAGCGCGTCAAGGGTGTTGGCAACTACGCCGCGGAGAATCTACTGAAGCTCGTAGGCCGCTACGATGGTCTGGCGCTCGACTCGTGGACGCGCGCTCAATTCGCACAGCTTCGTAACCACGGACGCGCCGCCAGCGACAAAAAAATCCTGCGATTCTACGCTCGCTTCAATTCGTGGCGAGGGCTGGCGCTGTGGTGCGACATGACGCGTCACTGGCTGAATCCTGAAAATATCGCCAAATGGTAAGTGGACGATCCAAGCATTTGCATCTCTTCACAACTTCCTACTCGAAAATTCACACAACTTAACAACGTGACAGTTTTGCAACGCAACGTTTCGCCAGTTGTAAGCACTAACTAGGTACGAACGACTAAATGAATGCCATCGCTGAAAGCGGCGGGCAGATTCAATTGAACCTAGGAGGCTAATACAATGAAACGTTTCATGAATACACTTTTCTTGGCGCTGATTATCGGCGCGCTCGCTTCGATCAGCGCATTCGCCGGCGATAAGGGCAAAGGCGAAAAGAAGACGGTGACGTTTACGGAAGATATCACGGTGAACGGCACTCTGGTCAAAGCTGGTGAATATGAACTTAAGTACGACGAAACCAGCGGCGAGTTGAGCATTATCAAGAACGGCAAGGTCAAGGCAAAAACGCCGGCGCACGTAGAAACGCGAGCCGACAAAGCCAAGAACACTGCTTTGCGTACTCGCGAGGAGGGCGGCAGTTCGCAACTGATCGGAGTCACGTTCGGTGGATCGAACCAGGACGTCGTGGTTGGCGCCAGCGCATCATCGGGCGGCACGCAGTAGTAAAGTCGTCTTGTTTGTAACAGAACCGCGAGTGGTAGCAAGCGGGACAATGAATCCGGTTTAGCTAACGGATTCACGTAACATAACGAAAGGCGTTGCGGCATCCGCGGCGCCTTTTTTGTTCTCTATTCGGTGATGGCAGGTGGCGCGCCGGTGCGATAACGCAAACCGATGCCAATGATCTTCTGCAGGAGCGCTTCGTAATCGACGCCGCAATGCTTCGCCGAATCCGCAAAGTCTTCCTGGTTGGCGATCTGAGGATTGGGATTGGCTTCAAGCAAATAAAGCTGGCCGTCATCCGTCATCCGGTAATCAAGCCGCGCGTAACCACTTAAGAAAAGCGTGCGATAGATCTTCTTCGAAAGGCGCTCGAGCCTTTCGCGTGTCTTCTTCTCAAGTTCGGCTGCTTTCGTGACTACGCCAACTTTTTCCTGATACGCGGGGTCCCATTTCAGTTTCGAAGTCGCGATGTTCGGCGCGCCTTCGGGCAGCTTCTCAATCACCAATTCCCACGGCGTGTAGCATTGCAGACGCTGATTGCCTATGACGCTCACGTAAATCTCGCGGCCGGCGATGTACTGCTCAGCGATCGCGTGGGTCTTGGTTTGGCGATGAATGAAATCGACGCGCTCCGCGAGCTTTGCATCGTCGTTCACGATCGATGCGCGCGCGATTCCCACTGATCCTTCTTCGCTGATCGATTTGACGAGCAGCGGGAACTGCAACCGCTTCGAACGCTTGACTACGCGATTCATGTGAAAGACGGCGAACGCCGGTACATGGATGCGGTGATAAGCGAGCACCATTTTCGAGAGCGCCTTATCGCGGCAAATGGTCAGGCCTCGCGGATTGCAACCCGTGTACGGCTGCTTCATCAATTCGAGATAGCTGACGACGTGCTGATCGTAAAGTGGGTAGCCGTGAAACTCTTCGAGCAGATTGAAAGCGATGTGCGGTTTGTGTTCGAGCAGCGCGTTACCAATGATGCCGAGGTTGTTGTAAACGCCGACCGGATGAACTTCGTGACCGATTTTTTTCAACGTCGAGATTACATCCCACTCTGTTTTGAACGGCGCGATCTCTTTCGGCGTCAGGTCGTCGATGCTATCCGGCGGCACCAGGTCTTCGTGGCAAAGGACGATCACGCGCAGCTTCTTAAAAGGCTCGCCGTTTTTGCCGGCGCCTTTGCGCGATTTTCGCGCGCCCTTTCGCTCGGGCTTCTGATTTGGTTCGCTGCTCATAGGGCGATCCTGTAGTAACCCGAATGGACGACGTTCATCGTCTGCACCGTCAGCATGACCATCAGGTGACGTTTGAGTTGCTCTTCCCGACCAACCGCGCGCAGTTTCAGTTGTGCCGCGCGTTCGATCATCAGTTCCATCACGTGATCGATCGCATAGCCATGCACACCGGTGCCTTCGGAAACTAGTTGCTGAATTTCCGGTGCGACCCGTCGCAGAAAACTGACCGCAGTTTCGCGGTTTCGATGCCGTGCTTCGCCTGAAAAGATTCTGCGCAGGTCGTTGTCCAGATAAGCCGGCCACTCGAACGCATACTTCTCGCGCTTGCGGTCGTAGTGCTCGCGCAGCGTGATGCGAATTTCGGAAAGAGTTTCGATTTTGCGGCGTACGCGATTTCGCGGACGGGTGCCGGCTATTTCATTCAGAACTTCATCGACGTATTCCAACTTGCGCAGCGCCGGCCAACCGCGATAACGCCTCCGCCAATTCGAGCGCGGTTGAAGCCAAACGGCGAACGTCTCGGCAAAGTCTTCCGCCGGATGCGCTTGCGCGTACCAGGCGTCGAGGTTCAGCACGTATCGGCGGCTGTTCGGTTTTGGTTTGTATGAAGGCGGATACTTCTGCGTGAACGATCCAAACATGCGGATCCACTTACGTTTGAAATGCAGCCGAAAAGCGTTGTCGATTGCGTGGCCGGCTTCGTGGCGCAGGATGCGCATGCACTCGACGTCGGTGCCGCCTTCAACCTCGCGCATGAACTTGCGCTCGAGCTTCATCAAACGCGAATGCGCCAAATAGAAAGGAATGGCAAAACCAGGCACGCCATCCGGTGTGAACCACTCGGCGGACAACCACACGTGTGGCTTGAAGCGAATGCCGCGATCGTTCAGCTCGCTGTAGAGGCGTTTGATGTGCGGCTCGATGAAGGAACCCTTGAGGCGAATCGGCAAATCGCAAATACGCGTGTCGAGTAGTCGCTCATCAGAAATGAGACTCCATTTGAATCGCGCGGGCACGGGCAGGAATTGTAACTAGGATGAGAGTTGCGCGCTAGAGTTTATTTCGGGTTGTTCGAAAAGAAAGAGGCTGCAAGCGTGCCGCTCGCAGCCTCTTTTCTCGAAGCAGTGCTTCTACTAAATGTAATTACTGCTTGTTGAAGACCAGCGTCGAATCCATCGGACCGCCGCGGCCGCCTTCGCTGTGAACCACTGCGGTCAGAGTCTTGCCGTCGCCCGAAAGCGAAAGCTTGCGCGTCTCGCTGCTGGTTCGTTCGGTGCCATCCGGAGCTGTGAACGAAGTCTTGCGTGATAGTTCAAGGGTCGCGCCTGACCAGGTCGCTTTCAACGTGGACTTCGCTGGTCCCATCTCCATCGTCGATTCACTTCCATCGAGATTGTATGCAGCCGGCGCCGCCGGGCCGCGACCACCGCCACCGCCCATACCACCGCCACCGCCCATACCACCGCCGCCGCCACCTGCCGGCGGTTGGCCGCCTTCGACTTTTTGATCGATCGAGATCGTCTTGTCGTCTTGAGTGATATTCCAGGTCACTTTATCAGCGCCCTGCATGCGTTGGGACAAGCCCTGGCTTTTGCCTTTGTCCAAACCCCAGGCACCCGCAAAGCTCGTCTTTTGAGCACTTGCCGCGACGACTACCAGCAAAAAAGCAGCCATCAATCCGGCAATCAGAACTAGTCTTTTCATTAGAAATCCTCCGTAAATTGTGTTCGCTGTTGTTCGCGAGAGCGCGACTTAGTTGCGAGTTTCGTTGGTTAAGACGCGCGAGGAGCGCGGCTGGTTACGATAAGTTGAACCGAAAGCCTTTTCGATTTCTTGACGTGTTTGGTTGATCCCGTCGCTATCGCTTCGGGTAGTGACACACTATCAGGACTGGGCCACGGCGCCGCCGCGGCGCCAGAACGCGCTGAGTCGTTTGCCACCGGCGGTCTGCAGCAGACTTAAAGTTCCCATGTAGCCATAGCCGAAAAAGAAAAGCAGCAGGAAGAAGATCGGCCCCCACATGTGCATGCGGATCGCGTATCCGATCGCCAGCACGAAGTAAGCCGCGAAGCTCAATTCAAGCAGCGGCAGCCAGCCATGTTTGCGTTTGTACTTCTTTCGCTTCCACGATTCGTCCGCTGTGTTCTCAACGCGGTATTTCGGCGTGCGCACAAATTCTGATTTCACCCCAAACAGCGCTTCAAACACCGCGCGCGCATTCGAAAACGCCAAACCGATACCGAGACTCATAACCAGCGGCAGATGTAAGAGTCGCGAACCTCGTTTCTGATCGAGATACCAGACGGCTGAACCGTAGAACATCACCACCGAAACAGTCGAGAAGAAAAGCAGCGGCACGTCGAGCAACATCAGTTGATACAAGCCCTGGTTGTAACGAACCAGGAGCAACGGAAACTGCATGAAGCTCGCGACAATCATCAGCGGATAACTGATGTTACCGGTGAGCCGGAAGAACATTTCCAGCTTCACGCGCAATGGCAAGTCCGCGTACCAGATGCGCCGGTAAAGCTTGAACCAGACTTGCAGCACGCCCTTGGCCCAACGACGCTGTTGCGCTTTGAAAGCGTTGACTTCGACGGGAATTTCCGCGGGCGCTTCTTCATCGAGCAGGTAGACAAATCGCCAGCCCATCAACTGCGCGCGGAAACTCAGGTCCGTGTCTTCAGTCAGCGTGTCGTGCTGCCACCCGCCGCTTAGTTCGATCGCTTCGCGCCGCCAAATTCCCGCCGTGCCGTTGAAGTTGAA
>JAJPKD010000021.1 GCA_021323895.1 Acidobacteriota bacterium
AATGTCGCCGCGGTCAAAGCTCCGGGCTTTGGCGATCGGCGCAAGGCAATGTTGGAAGACATCTCGATTCTGACTGGCGGTAAGGTCATCAGTGAAGACCTGGGCATCAAGCTCGAGAACGTTCAGGTTCAGGACTTGGGCAAAGCCAAGAAGATCACGATCGACAAGGACAACACGACGATCGTGGAAGGCGCCGGCAAGCAGGCTGACATCGAAGGCCGCGTCAAAACCATTCGCGCCCAGATCGAAGAGACGACTTCCGACTACGATCGCGAGAAGCTCCAAGAGCGTTTGGCGAAGTTGGTTGGCGGCGTCGCGGTGATTAAGGTTGGCGCAGCGACTGAGACCGAGATGAAGGAAAAGAAGGCTCGTGTCGAAGACGCAATGCACGCCACGCGCGCAGCAGTCGAGGAAGGAATCGTTCCCGGCGGCGGTGTGACGTTGGTGCGTGCCGCGAAGGGTTTGGAAGATGCGAAAGCAGTAGTCGGCAAAGGCGCCGATCCCGATGAGCGAATCGGAGTATCGATCGTGCGCCGCGCCCTCGAAGAGCCTCTGCGTCAGATCGTTTACAACGCCGGCAAGGAAGGCGCGGTTGTGGTCGAGCGCGTTCGAAACGACAAGAACGAGAGCTTTGGCTTTAACGCAGCGACCGAAGAGTTCGAGGACCTGGTGAAAGCCGGTGTCATCGATCCGGCCAAGGTCACGCGCACGGCGTTGCAGAACGCAGCGTCGATCGCGGGCTTGATGCTTACCACTGAAGCGATGGTTTCGGAGATTCCTGAAGAGGACAAAGCTCCGATGCCCGGCGGCATGGGTGGCATGGGCGGCGGCATGGGCATGTAACCCAGTAACGCAAGTTGTTAATTTGCGAAGAAAGCGGCTTCGAAGAAATTCGAAGCCGCTTTTTACTTTGCCCACAAAACGTGTGCCAGCTCGAAGGTAGCGATCACGGGGGGCGCGATTCGGCGGCCGAGCTGGCACTGGCGGGTATCAGATTGTTGTCGGACGACTCTTACAACCGGCTGACTTTGGGGTCAGTCCCACCCGACGCAAGGAATTATACTCCTCGAAAAAATCGCGTCAACGGGTTTTTGTGAGAAGCCTTTCAGTTGCCGCTTTTGCAGGAAAATCAATGGATTCTCGCTGGATGAGGCGAGAGTCGTGCCTATCGCGGCCTATCGCAGCGTGAACCCGGCCACTTCCATTTTGATGTTCGCGCGATCGTCTTCGTCCGTGAAGCCGTCGATTAAGATCGATACGCGCATCGTCTTATTTGGAGCCAGCTCAGCCTGTTTCCCTGGTATTACCACCAGCGTCCGCTGCTTGACTGGTTTGCCGTCATGATCCACGACAGCCCCCCACATCTCCAGGCCAGTAATGGTCTTGCCTGTAAAGTTTCGCACTGTGGTTTGTAGCGTCATGATCGTATCACCCAGCGCCCGCTTAGCTTCATCAGCCTCGGGATCGTCTCGAGCAATCAGTTTGCTGTACTTGTCCCAATCCGGAGAACCGGGACGAATCGCGCCCTGCAAGGTTTGCGGCGCACTCGGTGCCACAGATTTGCGTAGCAGCAAATAAAAGAATCCGCCGATCACCACGGCTGCAACCACGGCGACCACAATAATCAAAGTGCGCCTGGGTTTCTCTTCGGGAATAGAATGTTCTGCCGGCATAAGTCCTACCGAACCGTAATCTCCTTTGCTTTGTGTTAGACGTCCATTTTACTGCACATGTTCCGCTTTGCGTTAAGGCTTCATGCTTTGATTCGCGGATATAATGACGGCAATGTCGGCGGTTACAATTGTAGAAGCACGTCCGGATTCCGATGAAGCGGTGAGACTTCTTGCGGCGCTGGATACCGACCTGCAACGCCACCCGTATCCTCCCGAAAGTAGGCACGCGTTCAGCATCGAAAAGCTCCTGCGAGAACGTGTCGCGTTCTTTGTGGTGCGATATCACGATGAGCCTGCCGCGTGCGGCGGCATCAAGATGTTTTCAGATTATGGCGAGGTTAAGCGCATGTATGTTCGTTCCGAATTACGCGGCTTGGGCTTGGCCAAGGCTACGCTTGACCGTTTGGCTGATTATGCCCGGACTAGCGGCGTGAATTTGTTACGCCTCGAAACCGGCATTTATCAAGTCGAAGCCATCGGTCTGTATGAACGCTACGGATTTCAAAGGCGACCGCCGTTCGGCGAGTACCGAGAAGATCCGCTCAGCGTCTATTTTGAAAAGCGTCTGTGACGACAAATCATTTTTGAGTCGAAGATACACCGGAGGAAAAATCATCGTCGCCGCTAGTCGCGCCTAAGCTCGACCCTTTACAATCGAAATATGAAATGTCCTGTTTGCACATCTACTGAGCTGACTTCGATCAAATTGGATGACAACCTCGACGCGCTAGAATGTCCCAATTGTCGCGGCAATTTTATCGCCGGCGCGGAATACTGGAATTGGGTGGAACGACACGGGAGCGATCTCTCGGAACGAGTCCACGAAACGGAATCGCTGGCGTTAGCAGAACCGGGACTACCGATTGACTGTCCCGAGTGCCGCTTTCGCATGGTCAAGTATCTGGTCGGACGCGGGCTGCCGTTTACGATCGATCATTGTCATGGCTGCAAAGGCATCTGGCTGGATGGCAATGAATGGAAGGCTTTGAAAAAACGCAACCTTCACGACGATTTGAACTTGATGTTCACTTCGTTTTGGCAGACCGAGGCCCAGCGCGAAACTCGCAAGAAGAAGCTGGAACAAATCTACGTTGGAAGATTCGGCGAAGACGACTACGAGGAAATTAAACGCATTCGTTACTGGCTTGATACAAAAACAAACCGGGAAGAGTTGTTGGCGTTTCTTATCGACAAGAATCCATTCGAAGTTTGAGATCTTAGCCGCGCGCGACTTCGGCGTACACCCGCTCAGTTTCATCAACCATTAGTTCAAGCGAAAAGCGTTCTCGCACCGCGGTCCGCGCATTTTGCGCAAGGCGGGCGCGTTCGTCCGGGTGATCGAGCAGCGCAATCAACGCATTGGCGAGCGACTGAACGTCGCCAATGGGCACGATCATGCCTGTTTCATTTGGCCGAACGATCTCGCGCGCACCTTCGGAAGCCGTCGCGATCACCGGCACGCCGGCAGCCATCGCTTCGACAATTGAAAGTCCAAACGGCTCGGCGTGCGCCGACGAGACGAAGATGGCGAGCGTCGCCAGCACTGAAGCGACATCGTCAACCCAGCCGATCAGCCGCACCCGATCTGTCAGTTTCAGTTCGCTAATCAGGTTTTCAAGATGCCGACGATTTTCGCCACCCGCAGATTTATCTTCGCCCACGATCATAAAATCAACATCGTCGCGGTGCCGACAAACGATCTCAGCCGCGCGAATGAAATCGTCAATGCCTTTAATCGGAGCGAGGTGGCCGATGGTTCCAACGCGCAACTTCTCTGACGATCTCGATTCCCTTGCCCGAGCAAACCGATCGACATCGATGCCGTTATGAATCAAAGTAATCTTGGCTGGATCGAAGATCGATTGCTCCTGCAACGCCCGCGCCACCGCTTGCGAAACCGCAATGACGCGTGCGGTCCGCCGCAGCGTCAACCTGTGAATTGAGTTCATGGGAAACAAAACATGCCGCGTCAACACGAGCCGCGCTCCGGATCGACCTGTTACCAATGCCGCGAGAGGATAGTCGCGCGCGACGTGCGCGTGCACAATTTCGATTTCCTTTTCACGTATGAATCGCGATAGCCGCATCGCGCTTCTAAGATTCAGCGCGTTGCGCATCGGCGCTTCAATCACGTTAGCCGGACTCAGCGCGGATAACTCCTGGCGCAGCGGAGACCCCGGAACTAACGCGGCGAACACTTCATGGCCTCGCTTGGCAAGTGTGTTCGCAAGGTCCGCCAGATGTCGCTCGCCTCCGCCAAGCTCGCGCGCGGAACAAATTTGCAGGATGCGCATGGTTCGTCGAGACTCTAACATAAGATTGCGCTACTTGAGCTTCGCTCGCTCGGTGTAGTACAAGCATGTTCACCTAATGACTTCGAACACGCCCGCGCCGCAATGCGTTCTCTGCGAACGCCCGCTTCACCTTATCGGCAAAGACTTCACCGGCAAATTAATTTACCGATGCGACAACTGCGATTATCTCACTACGCCGATCGCTGATGCTGAGGACGGCTCCGCGCTCTACGACAATCCAGAATATTTTGATGGCTGGGGATGCAATCTTGATTTCGACTATGACAAATTCGAGCCGGCCGTCCATCAGCAAGTCAGCGAATATCTGGAGTTCATCAAGAGATACACGCATGGCAAATCTCTGCTCGACGTAGGCACCGGCAGCGGCTTGTTGCCTCACCTGGCGCGGACGCACGGTTACGAGGTCGAGGGAACCGATCTTTCAAAGCACGTGAGCGAAACGCTGCCGGCAAAGGCGGGCTTTCAAATTCATCATGGCGCGATTGAAGACATCTCTTTCAATCGCACGTATGACATCATTACGATGCTGCACGTGCTCGAGCATACGAGGAATCCGCTGTCCACGCTCAATCGCGCCACAGAGATTCTGAATGACGGCGGCTTCATCATCGTCGTCGTTCCGAATCTTCGCAGCCTCGACACGCGCGTCAAGGACTCGCTTTCCAAATTGAAGCTAAAGAGCCGGCCCTACAAGCATCTCGCGCTCGGTCATCACAATTGGGTGTTCTCGATTCGCAGTCTGAAACTGCTGGGAGAAAAAGCGCATTTGCAAGTTGTCCGAAGCGAAACTCGTCAGCCGGCCTGGCGCGCGGGCGGCGCCCATCGGATGCTCGCGCGATATGAAATGGCAACCTGGTGCTGGATCGTTTACCAAAAAATCGCGACGAATGATTAAGCCAGCAAAGAAGTCCTGGAAGAAAAAACTGGTCCTGGTACTGATCGGAATTTTCTTCGGCCTGCTGATGACCGAGATTTTCCTGCGCGTGATCGGCTACTCGTATCCTGATTTTTATACGGCTGATTACGATCGAGGAATCGCGCTGCGGCCAAATGCCGCCGGACTTTATCAACGTGAAGGCCAAAACTATGTGAGCATCAACAGCGCGGGGTTGCGGGACCGCGAACACGCGACCACGAAACCACCGGACACTGTCAGAATTGCTCTGCTCGGCGATTCGTACTGCGAGGCGCTGCAAGTATCGATGGAGCAAACTTTCTGGTGGCAGTTGCAGCAGAAGCTTGAAGCTTGTAGCGCATTCAAAGGGAAACACGTCGAGGTGATCAATTTTGGCGTGTCAGGGTACGGAACAGCGCAAGAGTTGATAACTTTGCAGCAGAAGGTCTGGGAGTATTCGCCCGACGTCGTGATGCTGCTCGTCACAACCAACAACGACATCAGCGACAACGTTCGCGATCTGAAAAAGACCGATCAGATTCCCTACTTCGTTTATCAAGATGGTCAATTGGCGCGCGATGATTCTTTTCGCAATTCCAAAGGCTTTCGATGGCGCATGTCCAGGCTCGGCAGATTTAGTTCGTGGTTCAGAGAGAGCCTGCGAATCGTGCAACTGATCGATTACGTTCAGTTCTTTGCCAAGTACAAGCTGAACGAGTGGCGCACTCAACCCGCACCTCCGACTACGCCACAAGCGCCAGCGAAGCAAGTTGCCCGCGAAGCCTCAGTCGAGAACATGATCTACCTTGAACCTCGCGAAGCGGTTTGGAAGGAGGCCTGGCAAATTACTGAGAGCTTGATTGCAGAAATGAACCGGGAAGTCCGCGCGAAGGGGGCGAAGTTTTTTCTGGTGATCGGCAGCAATCCGATTCAGGTCCATCCCGATGCTACCGCGCGAAACGGCTTTGCCTCGGAATTAGGCGTCGCAAATCTTTTCTACGGAAATGAACGATTGGTGAAGCTGGCCAATCGAGAACAAATCGACTCTCTCGATCTCGCGCCGCCGATGCAGGCCTACGCCGAGCAGAACAAAGTTTTTCTGCATGGTTTCGGGAAGCAGATCGGCAACGGCCATTGGAACGCCGATGGACATAAGGTTGCGGCCGACTTGATCGCACAACACATCTGCCGGCAGTGACGCTCGCTATTTCACAATTTCAAAGTCCATCCATTGCACGGCGGTTCGATGCTTCTCATCCGCCAAGGCATCAGTCACAACAACTTCCAAAGCGTACTCACCGGCAGAGAGGTCGGTGCCCATCTGCAACGCGCCACCGGCGATGAGTCGTTTCATGTCAGTCTGGTTGGTCGCATCGACGGGTTGTACTTTGCCGGTGAAGACAGCTTTGCCGTCGCGAAACAGAAGCACTTGCGCCGTTAGATTAGGTTTGGCTGTCGTCTTGTCGAGCCGCGCGTTGTAAACAAACAGCGCGTAATTCAGGAGCATGCCATGGCGAAAATGACGCACGACCGGGCTAGCTTCGGCGCTTTCATTATCGATGCCCTCAGACTGATCAGTAGCCGCCGCATTCGTGTTTGTCTTAACTGCCGCAGGATTCAATCCTCGCAACACCAGACCGGACAATGCGAGCCGGTTCTTCTTCAAGTCGGGGACTTCGATGAATTGGCTGGCTGAGCCGATGCGTTCAGTGGCCGAATCCCGCAGAGACATCCGCAATTGATACGCTCCTGGTTTCTTGATGGGCACGGTCACGTAATAAACAAAGCCGTCGCGCAACGCGCGCTTGTACAAATCGTCGGGCACCTGAATCGTGTACGTCTTCCCGGTCGGCTGATCGACAATAGTGCCGTTATCGCCGAAGGTGATGGCCACCACGTCGAACACCGATCTATGCATATTGTTCGGCGCATCGGTAAAGGTCAGATCGTGTGCATCGATGTGCAATACCGAGCGCATGTAAGAACCCGCTTTGACATCGTTGGCGAATAGCGAAGTGAGCTGCAGGTGGACGCCGGTCGCACCGAACGGCGACGTCAAGGCGGACATCATTTGTTGGGCCAACGTTTGCGGCGCCCGCCGCTCAACATCAGTGACGCCATAAAACCCATTACGCATTCGCACAGTGAATTTTCCGGGCCGAGTGACTTTCAGAGAGAGTTTATGAAACGTGCGCCTGCCGGTACGCGGATCGAAGGTTGAAACATCCGGCCGGTATCCGATCAGGTAATAGCCCTTCTGATCCTCGAGCACGCGGCGAATCCAGCCACTAAGATCATTCGTGTTCCTGATCGCGAGCCCACCCGTCTGGCGCGCGAGGTAATCCAACCCTTCCTGAGTTTCGAAAGCTCGATTGCGGCGGTCGCTGAGCGCCTGTTCCAATTGATTGGTGTCGCGCCCGGACAAGTCATCAGCCGCGGTGAACCCCAGCGTCTGCAAACCGGTGGCGTTCATCGTGTAGATCACCACCGACGCGCGCCCGGCTTCGTCAATCAAGCGTTGCAGCTTTTGTAGTGCCAGGTAATTTCGGGACGGGTCATCGACGTTGTAGATCCGAAAGCCGTCAGAGACCAGCAAGATTGATTTTCGACCCGGCAGATCCTTTAGGCCCTTTACGACGTAACTCACCGCGCCGAGCGTGCCAACCGCGAACATGTCTTCGCGAAATTGATTGAACTCTTCATTAGCCGCATCGATGGCTGCGCCTTGTTCGCCCGGCGTCGGCGGTTGGATCGCGTCGAACGCGCCGATGCCACTGCGGCCATTCATGTAAAACTTGACGCGATCGATCGCGGCGTACAGTTGGCGCTTGTCAGAAGTGAACTGCTGCAACGCACCCATGCCGCCGCTCGTGCGAATGATCGCAACCAGATCGCCTGGCTGCATTTGCTCGTCCACAAATTTCTTCAGCGCGCGCCGAACGTAGTACGTGCTTTCGAATGACAGGCCAAGATCGTCCACCACTAGCGCGATCGTCCGCCGCACATCTTCGGGCTTCAAACGCGTGGGCGGAACAAACGGAGCGTTCTTGTCTGGCTTAACCGGTGGCTGGCTCTCGTTGGCGGTGGTCGCGGACTCTGCCACATAGTAAGAGAAGTTCGTGATCTTCTGTTTGTGGCCGTCTTCGAAAATCTCGACTTCGTCGGGTTTCAAATCGGTCACGACTTTTCCGCGTGAGTCGGTCACGATAGCATCAACCTGGACCAGGTTCGTCGTGATGCGCACGACGTCGACGTCCTCAGGCTTCGGCTGAACTTGTTGCGATTGAGACGGCGGAATCGGCGATGGCAGTGGCTGTTGCGAGAACGACGCGGAGGCACTCTGAAGCAACAGCAAGCCGCCGAGCCAGGAATGAATTTTCACGGGAGGCCTCCAGAAAAACGCGTTCGATCAGTCTGTTAGACGGTCGATCGTTGGTTCTGGTTTCAAAATCAACGCGCCGGGGCCTGCTTGAGAACGCGTTCGTAAAATTCGATGTAACGGGGAATGACGCGATCGGTGCTGTAACGATCGGTCGCCGACGCGCGCGCGCGCCGTCCGAATTCTTTTCGCTGCTTGGGATCCATCAGCAAACGCACGGCGTCATCAGCCATCTTGTCGAGATCACCGACGGGGCTGAGGAATCCATTCTGCCCATCATCGACAACTTCGGGAATTCCGCCGACGCGAGACGCAATTACCGGTACCTGCACCGCCATCGCCTCCAGTGCCGCCAACCCGAACGATTCCTGTTCCGACGGCAGCAACAGCAGGTCGGATGCGCAAAGATAATCAACGATGTTCGGTTGCTTGCCGACGAACACACAATGATCCGAAACTCCGAGACACTTCGCGCGATGAACGCAATTCGTGCGCTCACTCCCGTCGCCAACCATGACAAGCCGCGCTTTGGTTTGCTTGAGGACGCGCGCGAGGATCTCAACGCAATCAACCGGTCGCTTCACCGGACGAAAGTTTGAAACGTGCACCATCACGGGCGAGCCATCGGGTGAAAGTGATTCTCGCAATTCACAATCAATCTTAGGTTTGTATTCATCGGGGCAGACAAAGTTCGGGATGACTTCGATGCGATCGAATCCGAAATGCTCGATCGTTGCTTGCTTCAAATAATCTGAAATAGCCGTGACGCCATCTGATTGCTCCAGGGCGTATTTCGTGATGGGCAAGTAAGATCGATCGGCGCCGACCAACGTGATGTCCGTTCCATGCAGCGTTGTAATGACCGGCAGAAGACGATGGTTCTTGATCGACTCGCGCGCAAGAATCGCGCTGATCGAATGCGGAATCGCGTAATGGACGTGCAGCAGATCGAGGTTCTCGCTGTCCGCAACCTGCGCCATCTTCGTGGCCAAAGCCAAGTCGTAAGGCTGATGCTCAAAGAGCGGATAAGACAACATCTCGACTTCGTG
>JAJPKD010000232.1 GCA_021323895.1 Acidobacteriota bacterium
CGTTGATTACCTGATTCTTGCGAGCGTTCGGATTATAAGCATAAATCAAACGAAAAGGCACGTTGAGAATCGGAATTTGGAAGCGAATCTCAGCGCCCATGCTGCTGCGCAAGTCGCTGAACTTGGCGAACAGACTTTGGTTCAGGCGAACGACGGTGTTGCGCTGCGCTTGACCGCGCAGGAACACTTGCTGCAGGCCGAAAGGCAGACCGGTGAGCGGATCGATTGGGCCAGTACGCAATGCCTGATCGTATTCAGCTCGCGTGATCAGTCGGTTGTCGCGCGCGATGAAGCCGAGGTTAGCCGACAAGGCGAGGTTCGTGAAATTTTGGCACGCGGCTAGAGTCGTCAAAGTTACCACGGCTGCGCCACCGGACGAGTTTAGCCGCGGACACGCGATCAAACCGTTGGTGGGCAGGAACGTATCGTCCGCCAGAAACTCAGTAGAGTAGGTTTGGTCGCGCTTTGAGCGCAGGTTGAAGGCGGACCCAACATCGACATACAGCGCGGCTTGCACGGTGCGACCTACGACCGGAATGCGATATTCAAAGTTGCCAAGCAACTGCGTGTCGGCGCCCGTGGCTGTGTAAACGCGCTGCAAGCTGACCACGTTGCTACCGGTCGCGCTAGTGAAGGTGCCGATGCTGGTCAGATTCGTTGGCAAGCCCGGAATTACGTTAGGCGTGCCGCTCGCGTTCGTCGCCAGCACCACGTTGCGAGAAGTGATGTAGTTATCGAGTGGCGTGACCGGACTGATCGATCGAACGTTGTAGCCGCGGATCGTGAATTCATCGCCCAGGAAGAACCGTTCGTAAATCGGCACGCCATCGATGAAGGCCAGCGAGTTCGCGTCGCGCACCTTCGCGGTTTGCGAGAAGCTGCCGACGGTGCCGGCCAGGATGCGGAAGCCGAAAACTTCCGGATACTCGGTTCGCTTCTTGCGCATCGGCATGAAATGCGTGAACTCGAGCGTGGGTTCGTACGAGCGCACGTCGCCGCCCAATCCCGCGACTCCCAAACCTACGGACAGCGAAGTGCCTTTCGTCGGATCGATGTTCGCGTTGCGCGTGTCGTAAACAAACGTCGCAGTGGCGCGGCTGGTGATGATGTTTGGCTGCCGGTAGATCACCGGAATGAACTGCGACGATGAAGTACCCGCGGCGTTGACCGGCGGGTCTTTCACGCTCGATTCCGCCAATTGATATGACAGACCGACGCGCGAAAACTGGGTGAACGGCCGCTTGCGATAAAACTCAGACAAAGGCGCGCTGGCGAAGATCGAAGCGCCGATCGAATTGCGCGTGAACAGGTTCTCTTCATTCGTATTGAAAAAGTCGAGCACCGACCCGCTCAAGCCCTGCTGCGCCTGCTGGTTTTGCGAAAGGAACGTGCCTTCGCCAAAGAACTTCTGCGAGTAGGCAAAGATGGTAAAGCCGGCCGTGATCGGACGATTGCGAATGTAAGGCTCAGTGAACGAGAACTGGAACGAGCGCTGGCGATTGCCGGCCGCCACGTTGAGCGAAAGCACCTCGCCGCGTCCGAACAAGATGTTGGTTGAATATTCGAGCCCAAAGAACGATCCGCCGATGCCTGACAAACCGCCGTTGAAAGAAATCTGCTGGCGGCCCTTTTCGGAAACTTTGATCGTCACATCGACCAGGCCTTCCTCTTCGTTGGTCTTGAAGTCAGCGTCCTTGTCCTTATCGATCGGATTGAAGTAACCGAGCTGGTTCAGGCGCGTGACCGAAAACTCGTAGTAGTTCTGGTTGTAAATGTCGCCTTCGTTCATCAGCACTTCGCGCCGCAGCACGTTGTCGCGCGTGAAAGTGTTGCCGGTGAACTCCAGCCGCCGCAGTGTGAACTGCTTGCCTTCGTCGATCGTGATGACGAAATCGGCGACGCCTTCGTCCGGCTTGGCCGGATTGTCTTTGAAAGTTGGGTTGACTTCGGCCGTGTACTGGATGAAGCCCTGCGTGCCATAGGCCTTCTTCAAATTTTCGAACAGGCCTTTGCTGAGTGCTTCGCCATTGGCGACTTCGCCCTTGTTCAGGCCGATGAAAGCTTTCACAACTTGTTCAGAAAAGATCGAGTTGCCTTCGATCTTCACATCGCCGACGCGGTACAACTTGCCGTCGGTGATGGGAACGGTGACGCGCAGCGTCTAGTCAACCGAAGAAAGAAACGGCAGCGGCAGAATCGGAAAACCGGTGCGGCGCTTGCCTAGACCGGTGACGATGGGCTCGCCGTGACGCGCCTGCAAGTAGCCCTTCGATCGCATGTAGTTATCGACTTGATGCAGATCGTAATCGAGCTTCTGTCGATCGAGAATGTCCTGCTCGCGGAAGCGCGAAATCAGTCCGGCTTCCTTCACGTACTTCATCTGGCTGCGCAACTTGCCGCTCTTGAAAATCTTGCTGCCTTCAAACTGAATCTCAGCGACGCGCACGCGCGGACCTTCGTTGACGACGAAAGTGATTGCGCTCGAGGTCGCCGAAACGGCTTCCACGCTGCCGGTGACGACTGCGTTCGGATGCCCCTTGGCGGCCAGCAACTCTTTCAAGACGCGCTCACCGTTTTTCAGCTTTACCGGATCGAGGATCGATTCTTTCGAAACACCGACGCGACGCTCGCGAAAAGTCTTGAGCACGTCCGATTCGGCGACGCTCTTCAATCCTTCGAACTGAATGTCGCGAATGATCGGTAGCTCTTTGACTTCAAAGACCACGCGGACACCACCGCGCGGCGCGTCTTCGATCGTGACGCGGGTGCCGACTTGTCGAAAAACCCGAGCGCGAGAATTGCTTGCAGGTCACGTTCGACCTGCGCCGGGTTGTAAGGATCCCCTGCGCGGGTCTGGATGTAATAAATGATGTCGTCTTTGCGCAGACGACGATTGCCGATGATATCGACTTCTTCGACGAGGCGTTGCTGGGGTTGTTGGGCGCGCGCGGGCGCGGGCTTGAAGAAAAAAGTGAAGCCGAGAACCAGGCCTATTGCGGCGAATAAAACGACGCGATAAAAGTGCATAAGTGACGGTACCCTCTAGAGCGACTCTGGGGGTATCAAAAGCCCGCGCGGACGAAGGCACGTCTTTCGTGACCCTTTTGCGTGGGCTATCAGTCTAACGGAATAAACTCA
>JAJPKD010000205.1 GCA_021323895.1 Acidobacteriota bacterium
CCGACAACGACCTGGTCCCGCCCACGTCGAATGCGATCGATGATCCGGCCACGTTTGTTTGTGAGCAATATCATGATTTCCTTAATCGTGATCCGGATGCGCCGGGAGCGGCTTTCTGGCTGGCTCAAATCACGGCGTGTGGAGCTAATCCGGCTTGCATCGAGCAGCAACGCATCCAAGTTTCGGCGGCGTTCTTCCTCTCGATTGAATTCCAGGAGACCGGCGGCGACGTGTTGCGTGTGCAGCGTGCGGCATTCGGCAAGCGTTCGAATAGCGCGCTGTTGCGAGTACCTTACGCGCAGTACATGAAGGATGCTCAGCAGATCGGCCGCGGAGTGATCATCGGTCAAGCCGGCGCGCAGGCAGTGCTTGATGCCAACAAGGCCGCCTACGTTAACCAAATCGTGACGAGCCCGGCCTTCCTGCTCGCCTACCCGACTTCGCAAACAGCGGCGCAATACGTCGATGCGTTATTCGGGGCGACTGGGGCGGGCGTAACGCCGACAACCGCGGAACGAAATGCGGCAATCGCGGCGTTCGGAGTCGGCGATACTGCGGGGCGCGCGGCTGCATTGCAGAGCGTGGCAGATTCCAACTCCGTGCGGACCGCCGAGTTCAATGCTGCGTTCGTGCTGATGGAGTACTACGGTTACCTCCGTCGCAATCCAACTGACGCGCCGGACGGCAATGACAATGGCTACCAATTCTGGTTGACGAAGCTGAACTCATTCGGCGGCAATTACATCAACGCCGAAATGGTGAAAGCCTTCCTCACCTCGATTGAGTATCGTCAACGCTTTGGACCGTGAGCTTAACCTTGGCGGGTCGTGATCGTAGTTCCTTTCACCGGTCACGACCTGCCTTGACAAATAGTAGCAACCGAACACAATTAGAGTTTCGTTGCACGGAAGCGCCCTCCTTCCGTTCGTCACTGATCAGACCAGAGTCATGCGCAGCGCCATCCTAGGAACGAGGGGAATTCCGGCCAACTACGGAGGGTTCGAAACCTTCGCTGAACATTTATCGACGCGGCTGGTGGCCCGCGGCCACGACGTCACAGTTTATTGTCGCGCCCACTACGTCAGCCCACGCCAAATTGAATTCCAGGGTGTCCGCCTGAAAGTTCTGCCTACCATTCGTCACAAATATTTCGACACGGTGGTTCACACATTTCTCGCGGCGCTGCACGCTGTGCCGGGCCGATACGATGCGGCGTTGATTTGCAACGCGGCCAACGCCCCGTTCGCACCGATTCTCCGCCTCACGGGCACGCCTGTCGCCTTGAATGTCGATGGTCTGGAACACAAGCGGAAAAAGTGGAATTGGATCGCGCGCAGGTATTACTTGATGGCTGAACGCCTCGCGACAATTCTGCCGACCGAGACCGTCACCGACGCAAAAGTAATTCAGGAGTACTACCAGGCACGACATCGCGCCGACTCAACCATGATTGCTTACGGCGCCGAAATCGAGCGCCGGCCGGATCCGGTCGTGCGTCGCTGGCGGGTTGAGCCGAATCGTTACGTGCTCTACGTATCGCGCCTCGAGCCTGAAAACAATGCGCACATGGTCATCGAAGCGTTCAAGCGGGTGCGCACTGCCTATAAACTTCTGATCGTCGGCGACGCTCCTTATGCCAAGGAATACATCAACGACCTCAAAGCCCGCGCGCGTCGCGATCGCCGCATTGTCTTTACCGGTTTCGTGTTCGGTCGTGACTATCGCGCGCTGCAACAGAACGCTTATTGTTATGTGCATGCGACCGAAGTTGGCGGCACGCACCCGGCGCTGCTCGAAGCGATGGGCTTCGGTAACTGCGTGCTGACCCTCGCCGCGCCCGAAAACATCGAAGCAATCGGCGACGCCGGAATCGCCTATGCAGACGAAAAAGATTTGGCTGATCAGCTTCAGCGAGTGTTGCGCGACGGCTCTTTGGTTCAGCACTATCGCAATCGCGCGCAAGCACGGGTGAAGGAAGCTTACGACTGGGACTATGTCGTCGATCAGTACGAAGACTTATTCGCGCGCATGGCTGGGCTGCCACGACCCGCCGAAACTCGGCATACCACCGAACCTGCGTCGGCTGAGCAACCTGATCGCGAAAAAGTTCTAACGCGCTCGGCTTCAACCTCAAGTAATCGATAACTCCCGGGCCGGCGATTCTCCTGATTGGCCTGTTTCTGCGGATCAGGTTTAGTCGGTCACTTCCGTCAAATCACTGTTCGCCGGACCATTAATAACCGCGCCGAACCGATTGTAACGCGATCCGTGACAGGGACAGTCCCAGGTTTTTTCAGCGGCGTTCCACGCTACGATGCAACCCAAGTGAGGACATACCGCTGACATCTTATGCACCACGCCATCAGGATCTCGATAAAGGGCCGTTTTCGATAATCCATTCCGCACTACCGCGCCTTCATCGTTTTCGACTTCGTCGATCGAATCAACTTTCCCCGGCGTCAGTACGTCGGCGTATTGCGCCGCCACGTTAAGGTTCTCGTGCATAAAGTCCGCTATCGCTGACGCTGTCTTGCGCGAAGGATCGTAGAGCCCGGCCCAGTCATTCTCCCGAGCTAAGATCAGATCGGTCAAAAGCATCCCCGCGATTGTGCCGTGCGTCATGCCCATCCCCGAATCGCCCGTAGCGATAAAAACATTTTCGGCGTCGCTCGGATTCCGCCCGATGAAAGCGAGTCCATCCACGGGTTCCATCACCTGGCCCGACCAGCGAAACTCGATGTCTTCGATCATTGGAAAACGGTGGCGAGTCCACTGCTCGAGTTTGCCCCAGCGCTGGGCACCGTCATGCTTTTGCCCGGTCTTGTGATCCTCGCCGCCCAGGATGAGTACATCGTGATCGTCGTCCTCTGCGATTCGAAGGTAATGGTAAGGCTCCGAAAGATCCTTCGGCGCGTCCCACAACAATAGCGATGGCACTGATAGCTTTGGAATTCGTGCTCCGATTACGTAGGTCGTGTAGGGCGCCTGCTTGGTGTGAACAGCGACCAAGTCGTTCACCGGAGAGTTGGTCGCCACTACGATCGAATCGCAACGAATCTCGTACCCGCTCGCGGTAGTGACGTAGGCGTTGCGGCCGCCTCTGATTTCATCGGCATGCGTCCCGGTGAAGATCTTTCCTCCGTCACGTTGAATCGCTTCGGCTAATCCCGACAAGTATTTCATCGGATGAAACTGCGCCTGCCGTGGGAACCGCAAACACGGCCCAGTGTCCCAGAAATCCAGTGGGGCCCGATCAAGCCACGCAATCTCCTTAAGTCCGGCACGATGCGCCGCCGCAATTTCTTCCTCCAGGACTTCCAAAGACCCATTAGGACCGGCAAACAAGAAGCCGTCAACGCGTGCGAAACCGCAATTGATCCGTTCCCGAGTAACCACTTCTTCGATCTTATCGATCGCAGCAGTATGACTTTGCGCAGCGAGCCTCGCGCCTGATTCACCAAATAGTCTCTCCAGTTCGTAAAAACGATCGTCCAGCGCATTGGTGATGTGGGCAGTCGTACGAGCGGTCATGCCGCCACCGATTGGACCATCGTCCAAAACCACCACCGACTGGCCCTGTTCAGTCAAGAGGTAGGCAGTGGTGAGTCCAGCAATACCCGCACCGACGATCACCACATTTGTGCTCAGATTTGTAGTTAAAGATTCCAGCGACGGCACATTCGCCGTCGCCATCCACACCGAAATAGTTGTGCCTGATGTTGGCTGCATCACAAAACCAGTCGTTTCAAGGTGAAGTCGTCAACCTTACGCCGTGAACATTCCACGAGGAGGAGGCACAAAGGCTATGCCACAAGAGACCGCGACTGACCAGACTGAAAACTGCCGGAAGACTCAACCAACGCCGCGAAATCTCTGTATGAATTTCCCGGACGCTTGCAGTTACTTGTTATGTTTCGAGACAGAGGGCTGGCGGCACAAAATGCAGGGGGTGTCTAAGTAAACGGAATGCCGACCGGCGAGCGACGGCAAGTTACTTCAGCGCTTTGATGTTTGCAGGTTTGGTAAACAACGAGTCGGCAATGGGCTTGTTGTACTCGACGGTGTCGTAAGCGATCCGGCTGGTCTGCACGCCGTTGCGGTAATGATCGATGATGAACGAAGCCGTTACACCGTCGATGGTGATTGGTTTGTGCAGCCGATCTTCTTCCTTTGTGTCTTCCATCTCTTCCGTGTCCGGGTTTTTCTGCTTGCGCTGGTAGAGAACTTTCGCCGGCATGCCGTCATCGGCGGCAAATTCGTATTCAACCCAGAAGCCGTCGCCATAAGTCAGCCGCACGACTTCGTTTCGCCGGCCAATGATTCCGGCCTCGCGCCGGCCGGCGTAACTCAACTTCGCACCCTGTTCGCGCCACCAGCCATGCAAAAGATTTTCGACGGTCACGCGGGTGACCAGTTTGAATTCCTCGAGCTGCTGCGGCGTCTGGTCCTTGAGAGTCAAAGCCGCGCCATCATAAATCCAGCCGCCGTCGCGAAAGTTCGTCTGCACCAGTCGCGCGCCGCCGCCACTGAACTCCGTGCGCTCTTTGTCGGGATACTGAACATAATCAACGAACTTCATCGGGATGCCGGACACGCCGTCATGGAATTCAGTGAACAGGCCGCGGCCAATCACCGTCTTGACTTGCAGGTAGCGATCTCCGCCAACCGCCTTTAGAGCGCGTTGGATGATCTGGTCGGTCTTGTCCTTATCGTCAATGGCGGCAGGCTTATCTTGAGCGCGGGAAAGCGAAGCGACCGCTAGGAGAAGCAAACAAAGCGGGAGGGATTTCGCCAGACTAAGGGGCTTCATAGTTTGTAGAACAAAAGGCGGTAGCAATGGATCAAGCTTTTGATCCCGTCGCTACCGCTTCGGGCTTTGCTATGTGGATCTTGTCTCAGTTGATGATCACGTCAGGGTCATCGACAAGTTTCGCAACGACTTCGGCATCTTCGGCGTCAACGATGAATTTCGCGCCGCTCTTCCACATCGTAGTGATCGGCAGCTTGACGTGCTCGTCGATGTAACGCTTCAGGAAGCGTGCGCCGTACTGCATGCTGTAACCTTTTTCGGTCATCAGGTCGAGAGCGCGGTCCGTTACTTCGAACGATTTGCTCTGCCGCTTCATTTGACGATTGGTCTTGTCGAGATAAAGCTGGGCAATCTGCCGCACTTCGTCCATCGTCAGCGGCGAGAAGACCACGATCTCGTCAATGCGATTGCGGAACTCCGGCGAAAAGCGTTGCTCGGCGGCTTTCAGAACTTCGTTCTTGATTGCGCGGAAGTCGGACGCGGTCTTAGTGCCGAAACCCAGCGGCTTCTCGAACTTCTTGAAATTGTCCGAACCCAGGTTCGAAGTCATGATCACGATCGCGTCCGACAGGTAAACGCGCCGCCCACGACCGTCCGTCAACCAGCCTTCATCAAAAGCCTGCAAGAACAGGTTCATCAAATAGGGCGAAGCCTTCTCGACCTCATCGAGCAACAGCACCGTGTAAGGGTTCTCACGCAACTGTTCAGTCAGGATGCCGCCGCGTTCAGATCCCACAATCCCACGCGGCATGCCGATCAGTTTTTCTACTCCGACCGTGCCGTCGCTGTATTCCGACATGTCGATGCGCACCATCTTCTGTTCATCACCGAACATGAATTCGGCAACGGCTTTCGCCAATTCGGTTTTTCCGACGCCGGTTGGCCCGAGGAACAGCAGCACGCCATCAGGTTTGTAATGCGATTCTTTGAGCGGCCCTTTGTTCAGGCGCAGCCGTTGCGCAACCGCCTTGATTGCTTCTTTCTGCCCAATGACTCGCTGCGAAAGCTGCACCTCAGTCAACGCAAAGCGATCGCTCGTGTCGCGGAAGATCATGTCGCGGGGAATCCGCGACTCCTGCGAAATGACGTCGATAACGTGTTCAGGCTTGACGATCATCGTGTGCGGCTCGTTGATTTCAACTTTCACTGCCGCCGTGTCGAGCCAG
>JAJPKD010000133.1 GCA_021323895.1 Acidobacteriota bacterium
AACAGATGCGCGCGGTGATTGATCAAGCTATGAAGGATTTTGCAGAGCGCGGCGGCGACGAGCGCTCGGTCACGCTCGAGATTGATCCGGTCAGCATGATGTGAGGTAAACTCAGCCTGATGAAACTCTCTGAACTCGCGGATCAAACCGGCGCTAAATACTCAAACAGCGACGGTGAAATTGAAATCACCGGCGCCGCGGGACTGGATCAAGCAGAGCCGGGGCAAATCACTTTTCTTTCGAATCCGCGCTACACCGCGCGAGTGGCAACGTCTTGCGCGTCGGCGATTTACGTCACCGAGAATGCGCAGATTGAACGAGCCGATCTCGCAGTCCTGCGGGCGAAAGATCCTTATCTCGCGTTCACGCGTGCGCTGAACGTTTTCCATCCGCGGGAATCCTTCGAGGCGGGAATCGACCCGGCGGCGGTAGTTGATCTGACCGCAAAGAGCGGCGAAAGCACATTCATAGGCGCGCGTTCCGTAATCGGAGCGAAAGTCAAAATCGGCGACCGCGTGCGCATTCATCCAAACGTGACCATCTATGAAGGCGTCGAAATCGGCGACGATACGGAAATCCATTCGGGCGTCGCCATCCGGGCCGGCTCGATCATCGGCAGCCGCGTCATTATCCACAACAACGCCGTCGTTGGCAGTGACGGATTTGGGTTCGCTAAAGATGAACAGAAGCATTGGCTGAAGATTCCGCAAGTCGGCCGCGTCGTGATCGAAGACGACGTTGAGATCGGCGCGAACACTACGATTGATCGCGCCTCAACGGGCGAGACTCGGATCAAACGTGGCGCGAAGCTCGACAATCTTGTTCAGGTAGGACATTCATGCGTCGTCGGTGAAGATGCGCTGCTTTGCGCCCAGGTTGGGCTCGCGGGCAGCTCGCGCGTCGGCGATCGCGTGATCCTCACGGGCCAGGTCGGCATTGGTGGCCACATCACGGTCGGTAATGACGCGATTCTCTATCCGCAGAGCGGCGTGCCCAACGATGTCGCCCCGGGCGAAATTCTCGTCGGCACACCCGCGTTTGAAGTGAGCGCGTTCTGGCGCGCGGTGGCAGTCTTCAAGAAGTTAGGCGAGGTGCCGAAGCGGCTTCGGGCTTTGGAGAAGAGGTTGGATGAAGTCGAGAAGTCACAAGGCGGAAAATGAAAAGCCGCACTGGTCTCGTGACGAGTACCGCACGGCTTTTCTGTTTTGGTTGCTGTGGTCGCTCTATGTTGTGCTGGCGACTATTGGCGTGGTCGCGCTGTTAACCAAGTGGCCGCACTTTCTTCACGAACAAGCTTACTTTAGGTAAACGCGCCACCGTCAACGATCACCACTTCCCCGTTCATGAAGCTGTTGCGATCGCTGACTAAAAACGAAGCGAACTCGGCCAGCTCTTCGGGACGTCCCAGTCGGCCCATCGAAGTCCAAAAGTCGTGCATCTGCAGCCAACGTTCCGGAAGAGCCTGCGCCAGATCAGTATCGAAGATTCCCGCCGCAATCGCGTTGACCCTGATTCCGAATGTGCCGGCTTCACGCGACAAGCACTTGGTGAAACCAATCATCGCCGCCTTTGAAGTCGCGTAATGAACTGCCGTCGGCAACGCGCGAATCGCGCCGATGGAAGTAATGTTGAGGATGCTGCCGGCGCGCTGCCGGATCATTTGCTTGTAGATCGGTTTGGTTACCGCGAAGAGACTCCCGACGTTCGTGCCGATTACTTCATCCCACGCACGATCGGTTGTCGTCGCAAAATTATCGCCGCGATTAATGGCTGCGTTATTAACGAGGATGTCGATGCCGCCCCATTCCTGGACCAATTCGCGGGTCAAATGCTTAAGGCCGAATCTGTCTGTGACAGAAATCTTGAACGAGCGGGCGCGTCGTCCCAGCGCCTCGATGACGCCTTTGATTTCATCCGCGAGATCGTCTCGCGAGTTATAGTTGAACGCGACATCCGCGCCTTCGCGCGCAAACACCTGACAAAGCGCGGCGCCAATGCCGCGCGTGCCGCCAGTGATGAATGCGCGTTTTCCTTCGAGTAACAGGCTCATTTTTTCAATGTAACACAGACTTCAGTCTGTGCGCTGAGGAACGCAAACGATCGCAGACTAAGTCTGTGCTACTCGGCTAATGTTGATTTCAGTTGATTCCAGAACTCGGGAATTAAATCGCGAAGCGAGTGTGACAGTCAAGAAGGGTTTGATCCTAGGCTATGCTGCGTGTTCGACCAGCGACTCGTTTGCGGTCGCCTGTTCCGGGATCAGCGCGGTGATTTCTTCAACGATTCGTTTAGTCGCATTCGGAATCGCCACCGTGATCGTGGCCGCGCGCATCGCTGCGTAATGCTTCGAGTCATCGATCATCCGATGAACTACAGGCACGATGTCCGACGCCTTATTGAGCATCACGGCCGCGCCGCTCTTGACGATCAGGTTGACCGTGCTCGCTTCCTGAGGCATCGGTTGAGTGATCGTATCGGCGATGATCGGCACGCGACACGTCAAAGCTTCGAAGGTGGTCAGGCCACCGAGTTTCGAGACCATCACGTTCGCGGCGCGCATTAGCTGTTCGACTTCGTCCGAGTAGCCAATCACCTTCACCGGAAACTTTGCGTCAGCAGCCAACAATTCAGCTTCGCTTTTCAGAGCTTCATTCTTGCCAGCGAGAAAAATCGCTTGCACGTCCAGCTGGCCCCGAATCAATTCGCGAAAGATGTGCGGAATGTTGCCGCCGCCTTCCCAACCTGCGTTGAGGAAGACCGTGAATTTTTCCGGATCAAGGCCGAGAGCGGTGCGCGCGACCCGGGCCGCATCGTCGCCCGGAAAGGAAAACTTCGGATGCACGGGCATGCCGGAAATCTTGATCCGCTCGGACGGAATCCCGTAATCGATTAACTGCCGCCGCGCGTCTGCGCTGGCCACGAGATAAAGCTTCACATCGTCGCAGGCCCAGCCTTTCCAGAATCCGTAGTACGGATCGGTCACGACGGTGACGAGCGGAATGCGCTCGGCGAGTCCCAACTCCCTCAGCACTCGCGCAAACATGTGCTGCGTGAGCGGATGAACACTGACCACTACGTGCGGGCACCACTTTTGGAAATGACTGGAGACGTAACCGACGGTGCGCTTGTAAAAAAACTCGCGCGTGTCCGGACGAAATCGATTGATGAACCAGTAGTAATACTTCATCCAGTGCTGCTTGTTGCGCAGCAGCCAGTTGTAGATCGCAACCAGTTTCGCGGCCAGATGATGAGATTCTTCAATCGCGCGAATCGTGCGAATCGCGTAGGACTCGCCCTTCACAAAGCTCTCGATGCCGGCCACGATCGCTGCCGCCGCCGAGCGATGCCCACCGCCGGTGTCGG
>JAJPKD010000251.1 GCA_021323895.1 Acidobacteriota bacterium
CTCGTCGGCGAACTTCCCTGACCTGCTCGATGTCATTCGCCAGCATGGTCTCGAAGATCGCGTGACGCTGACGAATTACGTTGACCTCGAAGAATTTCAGCAGCGAATTCTCAAAGCTGACATCGCCATCAACTTGCGCGAGCGCCCGGTTGGCGCTACCTCTGGCAGCCTCTGCCGTCTGATGGCCGCGGGTGTCCCGGCCATTGTTTCGAACGTCGGCGCGTTTTCCGAGTTGCCAGACAATGCGGTAGTGAAAATCGATCATAATCAAAATGGCGACGCGTTGTTGCAGGCTTACCTGCGCAAGCTGATTGCAGATCCCGTCTTGCGCGCGCGCATCGGCCGTAACGCGCGCGAGTATGTCCTGGCTGAACACAAGATCGAGATGAGCGCCGCAAGTACGCGGCTTTCATTCGCGAAGTCATCGCGCGCCGGCCGCGTAAGGAGTTTGTCGCTGGCGTGAGTCGAGAATTGTCGCGGTTGGGAATTCACTCGGGCGACGAGACAGTCATGCGCGACGTTGCGGCGGAAATTTCGTCGCTGGCTCCGGTAACCGAATTCGCTAAGACGAGTCTCGCGTTTCCGCAAAGGCCGCGGCCAATTCCTCAGATAGAAAAGCCGACCAACAAAAACGGTCATTCAAAGCCGGCGATGAAACCGCCAACGCCAGCAGCGGAAAACGAATCGGGCCGCATGCGCAAGATCGAAGGCGTCGATTACAAGCGGGGCGCGGTTGATTACGCCCGCGCGCTTACTCCGGAACTCAACTATTACCTCCGCACCAAGCCTTTCACGAATCTGCACAAGCCGATCAAGTTCTCGGGCGATGGCATGGACATCGAAACCGCGCGTCACTTTTACGACTTCGCGAATATCGCGGTGGCCCTCGCGCTGCGCGCGGAAGCGAAGATCCTGGACGTGGGCTGCGGGCCCGGATGGGTCAGCGAGTATTTTGCGCGCATTGGTTACGACATGACCGGCATCGATATCAGCGACGATCTGATTCAAGTCGCGCGCGAACGCCTCGCCACTCTGCCGTATCAAGTCGATCAGGAAACGCCCGTGCGCTGCCGCTTTCTGGTCCACGACATTGAAGCCGCGCCGTTGCCGGAAAAATTCGACGCGATTATCTGTTACGACGCGCTGCATCACTTCGAAAATGAGAAGGGCGTCTTCCGCAATCTTGCGGCGATGCTCGAAATCGGCGGTGTGCTCTTCATTGTGGAAGGCCAAAAGCCAGAGGAAGAGTCCGCCTTGGAAATTGAGCTGCGCGGTTTTATGGAAAAGTATCAGACGCTCGAATCGCCATTCAGCGAGAGTTACCTGCGCTCGCTGATCGATGAGAACGGCTTCAAGATCGTCTCCGATTACGTTAGTGTCAACGGACTATTTGAGCAGCAGATGCTGCAAGGTGCGGTGAATGATCAGATGTTGCCGCTGCGTACGCTCGATACTGGCTATCATTATCTCACGTGCATGAAGGTCGCCGACGGCGACCCGGGATCGAGCGTGCCGGACAGCCGCAACCCGGGAATCCTTCGCGCAAAGATATTACTGCGCAAGCCCTTGCCCGAATCTGTCACGCCAGGCGCAGAAATAATTTTGTCGCTAACGTTAATCAATATCGGCGAAACGGTCTGGCTCACCGGACAGTTTGTGCGCGACGGCCTCGTCATGCCCGGTATAAAGATCCTCGACGTCAATGGCCAGGTCGCCGTTGAATCGCATGGGCCATTGTTGCCACGCTGCGTTGGACCGGGCCGCAGCTTGACTGTCGATGTTCATGTGCAAGCTCCGGCGAAATCGGGAGCGTACGCGCTGAAGATCGACTTAGTCGATCAGAATGTTTGCTGGTTCGAGGAGCGAGGATCAGAGCCAGTGGTGCTCGATTTGATCGTTTCCGAAGCTAGCGACTCGCGGGAGAATGCAAACCAGCAATGACGCGCGACGAAATCATTTCTGAACTCCAACGGCTTGAACCGTGGTTTCATTGCATCGACCTCGGCGACGGCCTCTTCACCAAAACGAAGAGCGCGATTGGTGAACCCGTCGATCATCCGCGACCGACTTGGGAAATCATCAAGACTGCGTTACCGGCGGACCTTTCCGGCAAATCGCTCTTGGATGTCGGCTGCAACGCCGGCTTCTACTCGATCAAGGCAAAGGAGCGCGGGGCGGCTCGCGTGCTGGGCATCGATGCGCAACGCGAGTTGATTCGTCAGGCCATTTTTGTGCGCAACTTGAAAGGCCTGGACATCGATTATCAACGAATGTCCGTTTACGATCTCGATCCGCGCGAGTTGGGACAGTTCGACGTCACGCTGGCCCTCGGGCTTATCTATCACTGCAAGCATCTCGTGCTCGCACTCGAAAAATTATTTTTGATCACGCGCGAGTTGCTGGTGTTGGAAACCGCGATCTATCCTCCTGAGAAAACGCCCGAATCGTTCGTCTATGCGGAAGGCGGAACGCGCCCGACGTTGCATCCGATCGCCTATGTCGAGAATCTTCCCGACGCGAAGGAAGCCGTCTTCAATTGGTTTCTGCCGAGCACCGCGGCGCTTATGGCTCTGCTGAAGAACATCGGCTTCGATGAAGTCAGCGTCCTGCCGGGCGTACAAACGGATCGCGCCGTAATGGTTTGCCGGAAAGAAACGCCATATCCCGACAGTCGCGGGATAAGTTTCCTCGGTTCGAAACTGACTTTGTTGAGCGGCCCATCGGATTGTCGCGCCGGAGATATTTTGACCTTTCGCGTGCGCGCCGAAAACAGCGGTTATGCGCGCTGGTTGCGCGGCAGCGAGCAGGGCACGGAACGTGGCGACGTGCATCTGGTTGCGCACTTGCTCGGCAAAGATGACGAACCGATCTCGCTTTATCACGCGGGCGCGTTTCTCCCGCACGATATCGATCCGGGCGACTCGATCGAAATCGAAATTGGTTTGCGCGCTCCTAATGAACCGGGGAATTACGTGCTTGCCTTCGACATGGTCTCGGAGCATCTGGCATGGTTCGAGGATTTAGGGTCGGTAATAGCCACGCACCCGTTGGTCGTAAGCTAACCGCTATTCATTGCCTCACCCACGTCAAATCAAAGTTAATGCCCTTCCATTTGATCTCGCTGATCTTGGCTGACCCGTCACGCATAAAGCAGACGTTCCCAAAGAACCTGTATTCGAAAAAGCAATCCGGCTTGGTCGGATACAATCTGATGTCCGCCGAATAGAGCGAGCCGTTTCGCAAAACAACGTCAGTTTCAGATCCGTTGCTTTGTTTGTAGTGTCCGACAAACTCCGTTAGGTCTTTGTTGGGATTGGGAATGATCGAAGGGATCGTAAAGCTTTTCACCGTGATCGGTTTTCCCTGCAAGACTTCACGCACGCCTTCGGAAATCAAATCGAAGACACCGGCTGAGTTGGCCAGGATCACAAATCCGTATTTGTTATTTTTCTCGAACTCAAAGTACGAACGATGCCCGTTCGTGCTGCCGCTGCCGCTCAAAACCGGCTGCCCAGTGAAACTTGTCTTCACGCCTTCGCCATAGGCGCCCTTCATGATGGCCTCGGCAAAGCGATACAGATCGCGCGCGGTCCCGAACACCGAACCGGCGCCCACCAGAAACGAGTAATTTTTCACCGGCACGTTTATCAGTCCAGTTGGCGAAAGGTAATAGTCCTGGGCGCGACGCTCAATCACTTCGTCGCCTTCGAAGTTCACTGAATCCGTCATGCCCGCAGGAACGAAAACGTACTGCTGAAGCAATTGCGAGTAAGGCTTGCCGGCCGCGATTTCCAAAGTTCGCGCCAGCACTGAATAGCCCGCCGAGCTATAAAGGCTCTTCGTGCCTGGCTCAAACAACAACTTCGCCGCCTTTACCTTTTCAATGAATTCGGCCGAGGTATAAGCGACCGACTCCAGTTCGGGCGGCATTACGCGATGCGGAATTCCTGAACGATGCCGCGCGAGCATCTCGATCGTAATTTTGTCGCCGCTGGGAAAATCCGGAATGTATTTGCTTAGTTTGTCGGCCAGCGAGATCTTCCTTTCTTCAACCAACCGCGTCAGGACGACCTGCGTCATGTACTTGGTAATCGACGCAATGCCGATGCGTGTATTCAATTGATTCGGAATCTTGAAATCGGCGTTGGCCAACCCAAACGGCTTTTCGTAAATGATTTTGCCGTTTTCGGCAGCCAGCACCACCCCGGCAAATTCGTTGGCATTGGCGAACGGGGTAATGAAGTTGTCGAGTTGTTTCGCCTTGTTCGCCTGGGCCTGGGCCAGTTGTGGGATCAGCAATAAACCCAGGCAGACCGACAGCGCGATTAGTTTCCATCTGTTCATGCGAGCCACCTCCGCAATCGCTCTAACGATTATCCGTGTTCCTGTCGCGGTCAATTGTTGATAGATACGCGAAGTGCTTTTTTGATGCAAGCTCCTTTCGCGGAACTCGGAAATACCGTAATAAGCGCGTTGGAAAATGCGCGGACACGTCGTATCCTTTGCGACTAAGATCATCGATGCGCGCGAAACCAACCATCATGAAATTTGGCGGCACGTCCGTGGAGGACGCGAACGCTTTTCGCAACGTCGCTGCGATTGTGAAAACCGCGGTCCATTCGCAGCCGGTGATCGTCGTCTCAGCGATCGCCGGATTCACCAATGCGCTGTTGAAAAGCGTCGAGAAAGCAATCGCCGGCGATGCGAAAGGCGCCACGCGATCGCTCGATGCGGATTTGGCGCGGCACAATGCGATTGCGAAAGAGCTGCTGAAAGCCGAAGCAGCAACCTCGATCGAACAAGTAATCGGCGCGGCGCGCGCTGAAATTCGCCAGCTTCACCGCATCATCGCGGCGCACCCCGTCACTTCGCCGCCGCTCCAGGACGAGATCGTCGCGTTCGGCGAGCACCTCTCTTCGCAACTACTCGCAGCGGTCTTGCGAGAAGCGGGGTTGGCAGGCAGCTATGTTGTCGCGCGGCGGTGTATTCGCACGAACGAAGAATACGGAAGCGCGACGCCGTTGCCTTCTACAGACGAATCAACCAGGACCGAGATCTCGCCATTGCTGCACGCGGGAAAAATTCCAGTGCTGGGCGGGTTCATCGGCAGCACGGACAAACGCGTAACGACGACGCTGGGCCGAGGCGGATCGGACTATACGGCGGCGCTAGTCGGCGCCGCGCTTGATGCTCGCGAAATTCAAATTTGGACTGACGTGAGTGGCGTGTTGACGGCCGATCCGCGCGTCGTTTCCAACGCGCAAACGATTCCGGTGTTGTCTTATCAGGAAGCAGCAGAGTTGGCTTATTTCGGAGCTAAAGTCCTGCATCCGAAAACCATCCAGCCGGCGATCGACAAGAACATTCCGGTGAGGGTCTGCAATTCCCGCGAACCAAAAGCGGCGAGCACCTTGATCGTTTCAAAATCGGAAGCCACGCCACAAACCGTGAAAGCGATCGCGCACAAGAGCGGCATCACGACCGTGCAGATAAGCTCGGCGCGAATGTTAGGCGCGTACGGATTTTTGCGTGCGCTGTTCGAGATCTTTGATCGCCATCGCACCGCGGTCGATGTCGTTACGACTTCGGAAGTCAGCGTGTCGTTGTCGATAGATGACACGAGTAATCTGCCGGAATTGGTTCCTGACTTGGAACAGCTTGGCACCGTTGAGATCGAAAAGGATCGCACGATCATTTCCATCATCGGTGAAGGTTTGCGCACCACGCCGGGCATCGCGTCGCGCGTCTTTTCCGTCATCAATGATATTAACGTTTCGATGATTTCTGTCGGGGCGTCGAGTGTGAATCTGACCTTCATGGTTGATGAAGCACACGCGGAAGAGGCAATCAAACGGCTGCATCGAGTGTGTTTTGAAGAGCAGAAAGAATTATCCGCAGATTACACTGATAAGAAAGTCGGGCTGCGCAGAGTTTAGAGTTCTAAATCTATGAAATCTGCGTAATCTGCGGATAATTTCAGGAGTATCGTTGGCAGTTGACGTTTTCAGACTAACGCGCGAGTTGATCGACATTCCATCCGTGTCCGGCGAAGAGTTTCAATTTGGAACTTCGCTGGCTGAGTTGTTAATGCGACAGGGATATCGCGTCGAACTTCAGGACATTTCGCCTGAGCGTTCGAACATCATCGCGACGACTGAAGCGAAATCGCGCGTGGTACTTTCGACGCACATGGACACGGTGCCGCCCTTCCTCCAATCGAGCGAGGACAACGAATTCATCTATGGCCGCGGCGCGTGCGACGCCAAAGGAATCATCGCGGCGCAAATTGCCGCGGCGGAACAGTTGCGCAGCAAAGGTGTCAACGAGATCGGCTTGCTGTTCACCGTCGATGAAGAGATGACGAGCGCGGGCGCGAAAGTCGCGAACGATCATCCCGTCGCAGCTTCCTGC
>JAJPKD010000171.1 GCA_021323895.1 Acidobacteriota bacterium
CGGAAGGAAAATCAGTTTCCGAGATCTGAATATCGAGCGAGCTGTTATTCTGCAAACGATTCAGCATGTCGAGCCCGCGCCGGCCGCGTTGACGTTTTGAGGAATCGGGCGAATCGGCCACCTGTTGCAGTTCGCGCAGAATAAATTGCGGAATGATCAGCGTGCCTGTCAGGAATCCTGTCTCAGCAACATCAGCAATCCGCCCGTCGATGATCACCGACGTGTCGAGGATTTTCAGATCGCGACGCGAAGCCTTATCACTGAAAATTCCACCCAGCGCCGAGAGATCGAGATAGTCGCCTTTCGCGGCGCCCACCATCAATCCGACATAGGCCATGAAGAACGTCAGCGAGAGAGTCAGGAAGGTCTTGGTCGATGGCGGTACAGCGACGGCTTCCTGACTGCTAATCAACGAGCCAATCAGATATGCGCCAATGATGCCGAGAATTGATCCTACGGCAGCGCCGATCAGCGTCTTGAGCGACGATCGCCGAATGCGCATCTCGAAAAAGATGATCGCAATCGCCACCAGGCCGGCGGCGCCAGTTGAAAATGCTCGATGCCCGGGAACCGGGTGGAGCACGTAACCCGCGGCCAGCAAAATCCCTGTAAAGATAAGTCTTATAAGGACAACATCAAACCGCATAATGCGCGGCATTCTACCACGCATCACGGAAGGCGTCACCGATTTTTCGGCCGCTTAGACTTTAGTCCGAGGCCTGTTGACTTTCGATTATATGAGGCTCTTTGCCGTATACTGCGCTTGTTTAATCAAGTGAAGCCGCCAGTAGCAGACGCATCGCAGACTGAAGTCACACTACTCTGAGGATTCAATGAGCGACCGAAAATATCGTCAACGCGGGTATCAGGACTATGACCGTGAACGCGAGGAGCGTCCGAAGCCGCAATCAAACCCGCAGGCGAGACCGCCAGATCGAGAGGGTCCCCGGTCGCCTCGGATGATGGCTTTCGAGACCAAAGTTAAGTGCGCCGCGTGCGCCGCCGTCGTTCAGGCGAACGTCAATTTTGATGCGACTTGTCCTAAATGCAACGCCGACCTGCACACGTGCCGGCAGTGCGCTCACTTCGATCCCGGCTCTCGATTTGAATGCCGCAAACCAATCACCGCGCGGATCATCAACAAGGGCGGACGCAACCAGTGCGAACTATTCGCCGCGCGGACCGTCGTCGAACGCGAGACGGGATCAGGCAAGTCAACCGACGCGCGCCAGGCGTTCGCGAACTTGTTTAAGAAATAGCTCACGGACTTGACGGCTTCACCACGATCGCCGGAATGTTCTGGGCCTTCACCAACTGATTGAATGCCGGCACGTCGGTCTTCATGATCGCGGAGAGCTTTTGAAGCTGCGCGTTAATCGCTGAGTTCAGCTCTTCGTACACCGCGAACGATTGCTCGTTCGGAGGCGTTTCCGATCGCGCAACAACTCCCAGCAGCGCCGCCAACTTGTTATTCAAGCGAATCGGGAAATTCAACGGGTCCTGGCTGCTCTGGTTCTTTGTCTGATACAGCGCCTCTTCAACTTCAGTTAGCTTTTTGATTAAAGCGTTGCCACTGTCAGCGATCGGTTTTGATTGTGGACCTACGCGCTTCACGAGATCGTCCACCTGCTTCTTGACGTCGCGAATTTGAATGATCGCGTTGTGCGTTTCCGTCAGCTTGTCGCGAATCTTCAGAGACAGCTCGAGTTGCTTCGCGTAATCAGCCGCTGTCGTCGTCAAGCGTGGATCCGATTTGACCTCGAAGTTCTCCGTGAACGTCTGGCCATCGACGGTCAGCTTCACTTGATAATTCCCGGGCACAACCTTCGGACCTTGCGTCTGTCCCGCCCAGAGAATCATCCCCGGAAATCGCGTCGCGTCGGGATATCGAGTGTCCCAAACGAATCGATTCAAGCCCACGTCCGTCGTCGCCCGTGCCGGCGGCCCACCGAAGAAACCTTCTTCCCCTCCGCCCGCTTGCGGTTGCTCCGTTTGTGCTTGCGCCTGCGCGCCCGGCCGCGGAAGCCGTGTCGTGAACTTGTTAATTGATTTTCCGCTCGCATCGAGAAATTCGAGGACGAGATCTGTTGTCGGCTTCGCTTTCAACGAGTAGTAAACGACGACACCATTCGCTGGATTTTTTCCGATCGTCGCCGTCGGCGG
Organism: Acidobacteriota bacterium; assembly: GCA_021323895.1. Classification (GTDB taxonomy): domain Bacteria; phylum Acidobacteriota; class Blastocatellia; order Pyrinomonadales; family Pyrinomonadaceae; genus UBA11740. The sequence continues at coordinate 2,164 of JAJPKD010000171.1, forward strand.
CAGATTAAATCCGCCACCACCAGCCATGCGATAGGCATCTTTTGGCTTGAAAAGTTTCGTCTGCGAAGCCGCATTCATTCCGCCGGCGTCCATCATCTGATGCAACATCGGCAGATCGTCGAAGATCCAAAACGCTCGGCCCTGCGTCGCCGCTACTAATTCCTTTTCACGCTTGTGAATCGCCAGGTCAGTTATCGGAGTCACGGGCAGATTGAATTGCATGGACTCCCAATTCGCGCCGTCATCGAACGAAATGTAGATGCCGGTTTCGGTTCCCGCGTAGAGCAGACCTTTCTTGTTCGGATCTTCGCGAATCACGCGCGTGAACGCGTCGGGAATGCCGTTCGTTATCTTCTTCCAGGACTTACCGTAGTCCGTCGTCTTGTACAGGTAAGGTTTGAAGTCGTCGTACTTGTACATCGTCGCGGCGACATAAGCCGTGCCCGCATCGAAGGGCGACGCGTCCAGCGAGTTGATCTGGATCCATTCGGGCATCATGTCTTTCGGCGGAGTCACATTCGCCCAGTTCTTGCCGCCGTCGCGCGTCAACTGCACCAGGCCATCATCGGTGCCGACCCAAATCGTTCCCGCCGCGACGGGGGATTCCATCACCGTGAAAATCGTGTCGTAGTACTCGATGCTCGTGTTGTCTTTGGTGAGTGGACCACCGGATGGACCTTGTTTTGATTTGTCGTTGCGCGTGAGATCGGGGCTGATGATCTCCCAGCTCTGACCTTCGTTCGTCGATTTGAAAAGAACCTGCGCGGCTGAATAGAGCGTGTTCGGATCATTCGGCGAGAAGACCAGCGGGAAGTTCCATTGAAATCGGTACTTGATATCGCCGGCGCCCCAACCCATCGGATTGTTTGGGTAAGGATTGATGTCGCGCAACTGTCCGGTGTGATGATCGTAGCGCGTGATCAATCCGTCGTATGAACCCGCGAAGACAATCTCCGAGTCCTTCGGCGAAGGCGCAATCCAGCCGGACTCGCCGCCGCCTACGTCAAACCAATCGCTGAATCCGATTCCACCCTCCACGGTACGGCTCGCGATGCGCACCGTCGAGTTGTCCTGCTGCGCGCCGTACACGTGATACGGAAAATCGTTGTCGAGCGCGACGCGATAGAACTGCGCCGTCGGCTGATCCTGTTCGCTCCAACTCTTGCCCCCATTGAACGAGACGTTCGCGCCACCGTCGTTGCTTTCGATCATTCGTTGAGGATCGTCAGGAGCAATCCACAGATCGTGATTGTCGCCATGTGGAACTCCAATTCCCGTGAACGTTCGACCGCCATCGTTCGATCGATAGAAGCCGGTGTTCAGAACATAAACCGTATCGGCGCTTTTCGGATCAGCATAGATGCGCGAGTAGTACCACGCGCGTTGTCGGAGATTCCGCTGTTCGTTAGTCTTCGTCCACGTCTTCCCACCATTATCGGATCGAAACACGCCGCCGTCTTCGGCTTCGACAATCGCCCACAGCCGATCGGGATTCGCCGGTGAGACTGTGATGCCGACAATTCCAATCGTGCCGCGCGGCAAACCGGGGTTGCGCGTGATTTCAGTCCAGGTGTCGCCGCCGTCAGTCGATTTGAAGATGCCGCTGCCCGGACCGCCGCTCTCCAGGTCCCACGGTTTCCGATAGACCTCCCACAAACCCGCATACAAAACATTCGGGTTGGTTGAATCAATGATCAGATCGCACGCGCCGGCTTTATCGCTGCGAAACAAAACCTTCTTCCAGGTCTTGCCACCATCCGTAGATTTGAAGACGCCACGATCAGCGTTCGACGACCAAACGTGTCCTTGCGCTGCGACATAAACGATGTCGGGATTCTTTGGATGAACGCGAATACGCGAAATCTGGCGCGTGTCTTCGAGCCCGATGTGCTTCCATGTCTTGCCGCCGTCAGTCGATTTGTAAACGCCGTCACCGTGCGAGACGTTGCCGCGAATCGGTGATTCACCCATGCCGACATAGATCGTGTTCGGATCGGAATCGGACAAACCGATCGCGCCGACTGAGCCCGTACCAAAGACTGAGCCGTCGGTAATCGGTTCCCAATTGATGCCGCCGTCAGTCGTCTTCCAGACTCCGCCACCCGTGCCGCCGAAATAAAAAACCAGCGGCTGCGAAGCGACGCCGGCGACGGCAGTCGATCGTCCCCCGCGAAACGGCCCAATCTGACGCCATTGCAAAACCTTCAAGGCGTCGTTGGCATTCGAGGTGGTTGTCGCTCCGGTTTGCTGTCGTCGCTGGCCGATCGCGATCAGCGCAAGCGCGGCGATGATGAAACTTGAGACAATTAAACGGACGGGCGCACGAAGACTGGTAAACATCTGGTGGACTCCTTCAATTCTAGTGTTGGCGACGGCGATGATTTCGGCCGTCCTAACTTGTGAGCGGCGCAATCCTATCACCATCGATCGAAAAAAAGGAAAGCTAATGCGAGAGTTGCTGGTAGGCGGCGGCGTCGGTCGCGACCAGCTTGTCTGAAACCCTCCCCGGGACAAATTGAGTAAGGTTCGGAGTACTCGTAAAGACGCCGAACATGGGCGCCGCCATCCGATCGCCAAGGTTCAACGGCTCGAGTCCGAACAGCAACTCAATCGTGCGAATCATGCTCAACTGATCATAGCGATCGCTGACCACAGCGCCGCGCTTCACGTACGGCCCGGCCGCGAAAGCAATCGTGCGCGTGGCATCGACATGATCCGGTCCGTTTTGCGCGTCATCTTCGACGACCAGAATCAAGCTGTCTTTCCACACGGGGCTGCGCGCAATCGTACTGATAACTACACCGAGCGCGGCGTCATTCTGCGCCACGAATTGAAACGGGTCGAGCAAGCGCTTGCTCGTGCCGTTGGTGTGATCGTTCGGCAGCCAGATGTATTCAAATTGCGGCACATTTCCATCGGCATTCTGTTTCTCGAAATCGATCTTCCACGCTCGAGCCCGTTCCAGATCCGATGTCGCCATGTCCCACGTTGGAAAGTTGAACGGATAGTGAGAGAGGCAATCGGCGATCTTGCGACGAAACGCAGGGTTGTCTTTCAATGCCCGCCCCAGCGAGTCATCGCCGGCGGCGATGGCGGATAGCGGCTCGACGAATTTCGGGTCGGCTAACAGATCAAGAACATCTTTTGGTGTGCCGCCGCGCCCGTAAAAATCTCGCGCGAGCCTGTAAAAATCCTGCGCCCGATCGGCGTAGCGACTGCGCACGTCAAGCGATCGCGCGTAACACTTCTTCGCCAGCTCACTGTTTTCGCCAAACGCGTCAACCACAATTTGGTAAATGCGATTCCAGAGAAAGTGATCCTCGCCATAGAAGCGATAGTCAATCTTCTTTTCTTCCAGCCGATTCCAAAGATAGATGGGCGCCATGACCGCCGGCGACGTGGCGTAGCCATAGCCATTCCAGCGCGACGAATACTGCATATTCGCGAGCCACTGAAAGAACGGGCTGGTGTACGCGGCCGTCGTGTAGGCATGGCCCAGCAAGCTGACTTCGCCGTTCACAAAAAAATTGTCGAGCGTTACGAACTCGCGCGCGAGTTGATGCTGAATCGGCGAGATCTCATCACCGAACAAAGTCAGATTCGGATCGCCATTGCCGCGTCCCAAATCGCCAAGCACCTGGTCGTAGGTGCGATTCTCCTTGATGATTAAAAAGACATGCTTGATGGGAGGCTGTGACGTCATCGATGAAGTGAAGATGGGCCGACTTGACTCAACCTGACGCGTCCAATTCGAACGTTGCTGCGCCAGGTCCGGCTTGTTGACGATCGATAGAGAGCCTTTGAGCAAGGTTAGGACAAAGCCTTCTCGATCACTTGAAGAAACGTTCGGCTGGGGATTTGTCGGATTCGGTCGCCGGCCACGAATTCCCTTCGCGCTCAAAATGAAAAGCTGTCGATCGCTCGCCAGAACTTTTGTCGGAAACCAACCGGCGGGAACAAATCCAATCGTTCGATAGTTTTTCCTGTTCAGAACTGCAACCGCATTAGCTCCCGCCAGCGTCACGTAAAGCCGATCGCGCTCGGCAAAGCACGAAGTCGGCGCGGCGCCGAAACGAGCGGTTGGCTTGGCCACACTGACGGTGCGAGTAACGCGGTTGCGCCGCACATCAACCATCGAAAGCGAATCCGAGTTGCTGTTGACGACGTAAACATTCGCGCCGTCACCGCAAAGTTGAATCGGACTCCGGCCGACGTCAATCGTCTTTACCAGGTCAAGCCGCGGTGTAAGAACCAGGAGCCGGTTTTCGCCGATGAGCGTCACGAAGAGCTTCCCGCTCTGGAAACGCAGCGCAAACGGAAAATAGCCAAGACCAATTTCCCGTTCAATCGCACCAGTCGCGGTATTGAGCAGGGCGAGTTTCCCGGTCATGTAATTTCCGCGCGCGTTCTTGCTCGCCATGTACGCAATCGCGAGGCGGTTGTCGCCGACAAAGGCAAGGCCGCCCGCGAAACCATTGACGGCGAACTCGCGATCGATTTCGAAATTCTGATTGAGGGGATAGACCTTCTGATCAAATCCGCCGCTTACGTAGAGATTGCCGTCGTTACTCACGACCGCGCTGGGAAATAGCGAAGGCACTTTCACAGTCTTTACGACTTGCGAGGATGGAATATCGACTATGGAAATTTCCTGCGGGTCTTTCTCTTTCAGGTAATAACCCGTGTTGAGGACCACGAGTTTGCCGGAGAAACTGACAACTTCGAAAGGCAAATGGCCGACTTCGACTTGCTTTCCGGCGGGCGCGATGCGCCAACCCGTCGGTAACTCAATTTCGCTGGTGATGCTGGCGCGCGATTGCGCCTGTGCTTCGCGGACGTACTTCAGAATTTCGTCGTACGGCGTGTGGCGTGCAAACTCCCAGAGTTCGCGATTTAGATCGTCTTCATCTTCAGGAGCGTCGAGAGCGCGGATGCCTTGCTGCGCGAAGAGTGCGCAAGGTATCAACGCGCAGAGCACCGCAGCCTTTAGAACATCCCTCAATGTTCTTGCTGTTCGATGCTTGTTCAATTTTGTTCTCAGAAGAGTTCGGACAGAGCTTCATCAACCGATCGCACGCCCAACACGCGCAGGCCCAAAAGCTTTTCCAACCCTGAAGTGTTTGACGCTGGCATGACGATCTTTTTGAAGCCGAGCGCCTGGGCTTCACGCGCGCGCACTGGTGCCTGAGTCGCGCCGCGAACTTCGCCGGTCAAACCAACTTCGCCGAAGACAGCGGTGTGAGCATCGATCGGCTGATTGCGAAAACTTGAAGCGATCGCCGTGACCAGACCGAGATCGACTGCCGGCTCATCGACGTCCAATCCGCCGGCGATGTTCACGAATACGTCGTCGCCGAGCAGTTGCATGCCGGCGCGCTTCTCGAGCATCGCAATCATCAAAGCGACGCGATTCTGATCAACGCCCTGCGTCATGCGACGGCCGGTCCCATATTTCGAACTTGAGACCAACTCCTGGATTTCGACCAGCATGGGACGCGTGCCTTCCATGCAAGCCGTCACGACTGAACCGGCAGCATCGGCCGGACGTTCGGCCAGAAACATCTGCGAAGGATTCGCGACGGGCATCAGCCCGGCATTAGTCATTTCAAAAACACCAACCTCATTCGCCGCGCCGAAACGATTCTTGGTGGCGCGCACGATGCGATGATTGTGATGCCGCTCGCCTTCGAAGTAGAGCACTGTGTCAACTATGTGCTCCAGCGCGCGCGGCCCGGCAATCGATCCTTCCTTCGTGACATGGCCAATGAGAAAGATCGGAACGCCGCGATTCTTGGCGAGCAACAAAAACTGCGCGGCGACTTCGCGAATTTGTGAAACTGACCCAGGCGCTGATTCGATCTCTGTCGAAAATGTCGTCTGAATCGAATCGACGATGATTGCAGCAGGAGTCGTGCGCTCGACTTCGCGCAGAATGTTTTCGAGATTCGTTTCGGGTAGCAGCAGCAGGTTCGGCGCCGCAATCCGCAGACGCTCACCACGCAACTTTATCTGCCGCTCAGACTCTTCACCGCTTATATACAGGACAGTCGCGCCGCTCGCGCTCAGCTTGTCGGCGCCTTGCAGCAGCAAAGTGCTCTTCCCGATTCCCGGATCGCCGCCCAACAAAACCAACGTTCCCGGCACAATCCCGCCGCCGAGCACGCGATCGAACTCAGTTACGCCGGACGCAATCCGCGTATCGTCCTGTGATTCGATCTCGACATAGGCCACGGCCTTGGCTTCGCGCAGACGAAAGCCGTTGCCGCTGCGACCTTTCTTGGTCGTGACAACGCGCTCTTCAACGAGCGAATTCCACTCGCCGCATTCGGGACACTTGCCCAGCCACTTGCGCGACTCATAGGCGCACGATTGGCAGATGAAGATTGTGTTGGATTGTTTCGGCATTTGGTCAGTGTCGGTACCGCGAGCGATCGCGAGCGGATCAACTGGCGAAGTTCATTGAAACAACTCGTGTTATCCGTAAGAAGGGCTTACTTGATCCGCTCGCTATCGCTCGCGGTACGGACACGCAAAAAGCGGTGTCGCCGCTTCGCTCTTACCACGGCACCCCAAATCAAAGCAGCGCTTTCACATTCTCAGTCGGTCTTCCGAGCACCGCGCGATCGCCGCGCTCGACGATCGGTCGCTGCATCAGATCAGGATGCTTCGCCATCAGCGCGATGATCTCGTCATCGCTCAACTCTTTCTTCCCAAATTCGAGTTCTCGATAGACTGATTCGCTGGTGCGCAGCAGCTCACGCGGCTTAATACCCATTTTCCTGATCAACTCGCGCAGTTTCTTTTCGCTGAGCGGCTCGATGTAATAGTTCACCTTGTCGTAGTCAACGCCACTCGCCCGGAGCAGCTTGTCCAACTCGCGACACTTGGTTCAAGTTGGTTTTTCGTAAACAGTGATTTTGGCAGACATTTAGATCCATTCAGCGCCGCAGGCGCGCCATATTTATAGACGACCAAGTCGCTAAACAACAAACTCCGATTTGAGCGAGATGAATCTCGCTCAAATCGGAGAAATAATCAAAACAGACCCGGACCTATAAATCTGCCGCCGCTACGCGGTTGTCTCACGTCTGTGCAATTTCAAGTCGGCGCGCAGTTTTACGGGAAAATCCCGCGCACCCGCGTCGCCTCGGCCACGCGATCGATCGCCAGAATGTAAGCGCCGGTCCGCATGTCGGTTCCGTACTTCATCATCTTCTCGAAGACATTGTGGAACGCTTTGCCGATCGTTTCTTCCAGCGTGTGATTGATTCTGTCCTCGCTCCAGAAGAATGAGTACATGTCCTGCACCCATTCGTAGTAGCTGACAGTAACGCCACCGGCGTTCGCCAGGATGTCAGGAATCAACATGATCTTCTCGTCTTCGAGCACGCGATCCGCGCCCGGAGTCGTGGGACCGTTTGCCAGCTCAGCGATGATCTTCGTCTTCACTTTGCCGACGTTCGCCATGGTGATGCTGTTCTCCAACGCCGACGGACAAAGAATGTCGCACTCAACTTCCAGCACCTCGTTCGGCGCAATTTCCTTCACGCCTTTCAACCCAACCAGTGAGCCGGTTTCCTCTTTGTGCTTCAGCATCGCCGGCACGTCGAGACCATCCGCCTTAAAGACGCCCGTCTTCGAATCGCACGCCGCGATCACTTTCGCGCCATCTTCATGCACTAGCCGAGCGATGATCGATCCGGCATTGCCGAATCCCTGCACTGCGACCGTTGCGCCTTTTAGATCGAAGCCCTTCACTTTGCATGCTTCACGCAGCGCATACAACGCCCCGCGCGCCGTGGCTTCGGGACGTCCCAGCGATCCGCCGAGCGACAGCGGCTTACCGGTCACGACGCCGAGTTCGGTGTGCCCGCGCACCATCGAGATTGTGTCCATGATCCAGGCCATCGTCTGTGAGTCGGCGTACACATCAGGCGCGGGAATGTCTCTGTCCGGTCCAATGATCGGAGCAATCTCAAACGCATAACGACGCGTCAGACGCTCCAGCTCGTTCTTGGACATGCTCTTTGGATCGCAAATGATACCGCCTTTGCCGCCGCCATACGGAATGCCGACAGTCGCGCACTTCCAGGTCATCCACGACGCGAGCGCCTTCACTTCATCCAACGAAACATTCGGGTGATAACGAATGCCACCCTTCGCCGGCCCGCGCGCGATGTTGTGTTGCACGCGGTAGCCTTCGAAAACTTTCGTCTCGCCACCATCCATCTTCACCGGGATGGAGACGATCAATTGTCTCTTAGCATTGCGCAAAACGCTGCGCATTGAATCTTCCAGTTCGAGATAATCCGCGGCGCGATTGAATTGCTGCTTGGCTATCTCAAATGGATTTAGTTCTTCCTTGGGGGCTATTGCCGCCATTGCTGTTGCCATGATTACCTTCTCCTTTTGTCGAGAACCGTTCCCCCTTGATGGCGCTGATCGTACAGCGATTTCGCGCGATGTCCAAGAACTTTTCCGGTCTGCCGTGATCTGAGTCACACGCGTGAAAAGATAGTTCTAAGTCCCGTTTTTGCTGCATTCCCGCAAAATATCGCGTTCGATTAAGTCACGCGGGAACTCGTGTGCGATTTCGTTGTCTAACCTTGCAGCTTCTCGACCGAACGGCACCGGCAACAGAGAGGAGCTAAGATGTTTACCAACCTAATCGAATCCGCGTCGCACGTTCGTGAGTACAAGCGTCGCAGTTCTTTCTTTCTCATCACCGTCGCTGCGTATGTGGTGATTCTGTTCGCGGCCGGCATCGTCAGCGTCTATGCTTACGATGCGCAGTTGGAAATGCAGTCGAATGACCTGGAACTCATGAACTGGGTTCCCGCCGTCGCCCGTGAAACGCCGAAGCCAGTGCGCGAGATTCGCGCGCCAACGATTCGACGAACACCGTCAAATGCGCCCGTTGATCCAAACATAACTCGATCTGAGCGAACGCAATTCGTTTCGACCACCAATGACCCTCTGAAAGTTCCGGAAGGAATTGCCATTAAAGGATCAGAGATTCCGCCGTACCGGCCGGGCGCAGTTTTGAGCACGCGCAACGCCGATCCGCCTGCGCTGCCAAACACTTCCAATGTTTGCGTTACTTGCAACACGGAACCGCCACGCGTGAACGTTGATGAAAAGCCACCCGAACCTGTTCCACCAAAGCCCAAGACCGAACGCGTGCCGTCGAGCGTGCTGACTTCTAAAGCTATCAGCTTGCCGCAACCAATCTATCCGGCCATGGCGAAGCAGATTCATCTGGGAGGCGCGGTCAGCGTCCAGATTCTGGTCGATGAACAGGGGAAGGTAATCTCAGCGCAGGTGGTCTCGGGACATCCGATGCTTTCACTGCCGGCCAAAGACGCGGCGATGCGCGCGCGCTTCACGCCGACGATTCTTAACGGAGCGCCGGTGAAAATTCAGGGCGTGATTACGTACAACTTCGTGATGCAGTAGTTCTTGGAGTGCGCCGGCTTGACGGCGCTGCGCTCTGCCGTCGCACTCCAAATTAGCGCGTCACTTGATCGAATTTGCACTGCGCTGGTTTCTTGTCAGGACGCCAGCGCAGAAATTTTGTCCCATGACGAAAGCGCCCGCCGGTGAAGTGATCGTATTGAACTTCGATGACCAGCTTCGGAGCGAGCGGCTGCCATTCCGCTGATCGTTCGGTGGCCCAGCGGCTCGGTCCGCCCGGCGCGTTGCCCGTGAAGCCGGGTGGCTTGATGAATTTCTCGAGTTTCTTCGTGAGCGCCGGCTTCTCGTCTGATTTGAAACTCGACTTAAACCCGACGTGATGCAGTAGGCCTTTGTCGTCGTACAGCCCGAGCAACATCGAACCGATAACTTTACCCTCGCTCGCGTAACGAAATCCTCCGACGACGCAGTCTGCCGTGCGCAGGCGCTTGACCTTCACCATGCCGTGGCGATTGCCGCTCTGATAAGGCATGTCGATCCGCTTGGCGATGACTCCATCGAGATCGACGCCGGCGCCCGCCAACCAATGCTTTGCGATTTTTAGATCATCAGTGCAAGGCGATAGTTCGATCGATTTATTCTTCGCAAAGTATTTCTTTGCGAACGCGTCGAGCTTCTTTCTTCGGCCTTTCAGCGCAAGATCAACCAGAGACTTACCGCGATCATCAACCAGGAGATCGAAAACAATCATCTTCGCGGGCGTCTCTTGCGAAAGCTTCTCGATGCGACTCGCCGCCGGATGAATCCGCATCAGCAAATCGTCGAACGAAAACTTTCCCTTGATCGGCACGACGATTTCGCCGTCGATCACGAACTGTTTCAGTTTGAGTTTCAGCAAAGCTTCGACGATTTCGGGAAAGTAACGGCCCAGCGGCTGACCGCTCTTCGATTGCAGATCGACCTTGTCTCCATCACGAAACGCGAGACAGCGAAAGCCGTCCCACTTCGGCTCGTACTGCCATTGATCGCCGGAAGGAAGCTTCTCGACAGACTTCGCCTCCATCGGTTCGTAGGGTTGTTTGAGTGGTAGCGTCATAACTTAAAGTCAGTACCACCTGCGGTAGCGGGTGGGTCAAGCGCCCCTATCGAACCCACCCGCTACCGCGTGTGGTACTGGCCTCATCGATCACTTCAAATACGGCTTCAAATCAAATCGCTTCTTTTTATCAACAAGGGTCTTCCAAAGATCGCCAACCTTCGCGATCCTCTTGCGGACGTTGTCGAGGCGAAAGTCTTCGATGCGAATTCCCTTCTCGATCTCTTTCCACGTGACCGGCGTTGACACGCACGCGCGCGGCGTCGGCCTGACCGAATAGATCGACGCCAGCGTTCGCCCCCAGGCGTTCTGATTGTAATCGACCAGCACGCGTCCTTTCGGCCGCTTGGCCACTTTGTAAATCGCGGTGATCAATTCCGGATGGGCCGACGCAAGCACGTGCGCGATCTCTTTGGCGATGGTCCAAACCTGTTTCTGCGTCGGGCCGCGCACGATCGGCACATAGATGTGAATTCCTTTCGAACCGGTAGTCTTTGGATACGAGGGCATACCGAGCGAATCCAGAGCTTCGCGCACGACCAAAGCGGTTTCCAAAACTTGTTCGAACTTCGCGCCCGGCACCGGATCGAGATCGAAATGCAGATAGTCCGGTCGATCGACGTCGTCACAGCGCGCGTACCACTGGTTAAGATCGATGCAACCTAAGTTAATTACCCACAGCAGCGCCGGGACATCCTGAATGATCGGAAAGTCGATCACATTGCCCGAGCCATGATGAATCGAACACAGCTCGATCCATGGCGGCCGGGGCGACGGCGCGCGTTTCATGAAAAAGAAATCGCCAGCGGCGCCATTCGGATAACGCTTCATCACCATCGCTCGATCCTGTAGATGCGGCAACAGCACGTTCGCCACATCAGCGTAGTACTGAATGAGATCGCGCTTCGTGATCTTCAGTTCAGGCCAAAACAGCTTGTTGAGATTCGTAAGCTTGACGGTGCGGCCACCGAGTTTGATTTCGCATTGCTCGACCTTCTTCGGAATATCTACATGCCGCCGCACGCCTTTCCTCCCTGGTGCGGCAGTGTGTTTGGCCGGATGATAATCCCGAGTAGCTCTAGTCGGCGCCATTCGAGCCACAGATTTACACAGATTGGCACAGATAAAAAGTAGCGTAAGCTGCGCTTTTCCATTCTGCGTTAATCTGTGTAATCTGTGGTTGATTTCCCCTGTATTTCCGGCTTAACACGCTGTTTCATCCGTGGTACACTGACCGCCTCGTTACATAGACTTCAGTCTGTGATTGAATTCAAACCTTCAAGAACGCAGACTAAAGTCTACGCTACTAATAATGCTCGATAAGTTTCATCCAGCCGTTCGCGATTGGTTCATGAAGCAGTTCCCTGCTCCAACGGAACCACAAGCGGAAGCCTGGCCCGCAATAAAGGCCGGCCAGCACGTCCTGATCGCGGCGCCGACTGGATCGGGCAAGACGCTCGCGGCCTTTCTTTCGGCAGTCGATGATTTGGTTTGGAAGGCTGTCGCCGGAACCCTCACGGATGAAACTCAGGTCGTTTACGTCTCGCCGCTCAAAGCGCTCAGCAACGACATCAAGATTAATTTAGAAGCACCGCTCAAAGGTATTCAGGAAAATCTCGAGGCCGCCGGAATCAAGGACGTCGAAATTCGGACCCTGGTGCGCACGGGCGACACGCCGGCGAAGGACCGCGCGGCGATGACCAAGAAGCCGCCGCACATCATCGTGACGACGCCCGAGTCGCTCTACATCCTGCTGACCAGTGACGGCGGCCGCAAAATGCTAAGCACCGTCCGCACGCTGATCGTCGATGAGATTCACGCGATGGTTGACGATAAGCGCGGCTCGCATCTGTCGCTGTCGGTTGAGAGATTGGAGGCGCTGGTCGCATCACACGCGACCGAGCACGAATTAGATTCAAGATTCGAGATTCAAGATTCAAGAGTAACTTCAAAACTGGTTCGCATTGGCCTCTCTGCCACCCAAAAACCAATTGAAGAAGTCGCTCGCTTCCTGGTGGGCACTGCGAACGTCGATGCTGACGGCGCACCGCGCTGCACCATCATCGACAGTGGACACGCACGCAAACTCGACCTCGCGCTCGAAGTTCCCAGCTCACCGCTTGAGTCTCTGATGTCGAACGAAGTTTGGGAAGAGATTTACGATCGCATCGCGAATTTGATTCGCGAACACAAGACGACTCTGGTCTTTGTGAACACGCGCCGCATGGCTGAACGCGTAGCGCGGCATTTGGGCGAACGGCTCGGCGACGAGAACGTGACGGCGCATCACGGGAGTCTCGCCCGAGAGATAAGACTATCGGCTGAACAGCGACTGAAATCCGGTGAGCTGCGCGCGCTGGTCGCCACCGCGTCGCTCGAATTAGGAATCGATATCGGCGCAGTCGATCTGGTCGTGCAAATCGGATCGACACGCGCGATCTCGACTCTGCTGCAGCGCATTGGCCGTTCGAATCACACCGTGAGCGGCTTTCCCAAAGGCCGCATCTTCCCGCTTTCGCGCGATGAACTGGTTGAATGTGCTGCCTTGATCGATGCCGTGCGACGCGGCGAACTCGATCATCTCGAAATCCCCGAACAGCCGCTCGACATTCTGGCGCAGCAAATTGTGGCTGCGGTCGCGCCGGAAGAATGGACTGAAGACGGGCTGTTCGAAATGGTCCGCCGCGCTTATCCGTTTCGAAATCTGAAGCGGGAAAAATTCGACGAAGTCATTCGCATGCTGTCCGAAGGCTTCACGACTCGGCGCGGGCGACGCGCGACGTATCTGCATCACGATGCGGTGAACCATCGATTGCGCGGCCGCAAGGGCGCGCGGCTTTCGGCCATCACCAACGGCGGCGCGATCCCCGACACGTCGGATTATCGAGTCATCCTGGAGCCTTCGGAAACTTTCGTCGGCACTCTGAATGAAGATTTCGCGATCGAAAGTCTGGCCGGCGACATCTTTCAGCTTGGCAACAGCTCGTACGAAATCAAACGTGTGGGAACGGGCGAAGTCCGCGTGCTCGATGCGCATGGCCAGCCGCCTTCAATTCCGTTTTGGCTTGGCGAAGCGCCGGGACGCACGCCCGAGTTGTCGGAAGCGGTGTCGCGTTTGCGCAGCGAGATCGCCAAGCGATTGGATGAAGAGACTGAGGTGTCAGTACCGCGCGCGATAGCGAGCGGATCAATTGATCCCGTCGCTACCGCTCCGGGTTCTGATACTCCACGCGTTGCTGACGAGGGCGCCTCCGGTCCGAGCATGAAATTTCTCACTGATGAAGTTGGGCTGACGCACGCTGCCGCGTCACAGATCGTCGAGTATCTCGCGCTGACGAAGCTCGCTCTCGGCGTGATGCCGACGCAGGAGGACATAGTCGTCGAGCGTTTCTTTGACGAGAATGGCAGCACGCATGTCGTCATTCATGCGCCGTTCGGCAGCCGTCTGAATCGCGCCTGGGGTTTGGCCTTGCGCAAGCGTTTCTGTCGCAGTTTCAATTTTGAATTGCAGGCAGCGGCCACCGAAGACTCTATTGTGCTCTCGCTTGGGCCAACGCACAGTTTTCCACTCGACACGATCTTCAGTTACCTGAACTCGAAATCGGTTTGCGACGTTCTGGTCCAGGCATTACTTAACGCGCCGATGTTCAATATTCGCTGGCGCTGGAACGCAACACGCGCGCTGGCGATTCCGCGTTGGCGCAGCGGCAGTAAGGTTGCGCCGCAACTGCAGCGCATGGCGGCGGAAGATTTGCTCGCGCTGGTGTTCCCTGATCAACTTGCGTGCGCGGAAAATCTCACGGGCCCAATCGAAGTCCCGGCGCATCCACTGGTCGCACAGACAGTGCGCGATTGCTTGGAAGAGGCGATGGACATCCACGGTCTGGAAGACTTGCTGCGTTCTATCGAACGGGGCGAGCGCCGACTGATCGCCCGCGAGATGACTGAGCCGTCGCCGCTCGCGCAGGAAATTCTCACCGCGAAGCCCTATGCATTTCTTGACGATGCGCCAGCCGAAGAACGGCGCACACTCGCCGTGATGAATCGACGGTTTCTCGATGCTGAAACCGCGGCCGATCTGGGCAAGCTCGATCAGGCCGCGATCGATCGCGTACGCGAGGAGGCTTGGCCGTCGGCGGAAAATGCCGACGAATTGCATGATGCGTTGATGCAGCTGGGATTCATCACGAGTGAAGAAGGTCACAAGAATGATTGGCTCGTACTGTTTGATGAGTTAGTGCGCGATCGGCGCGCGACAGTGCTCGAGGCAGAGCAAATTAGCAATGTGCGCCAGAGCACGAAGTGGGTTGCCGCCGAGCGGCTAAATCAACTTCGGGCGATCTATGCTGATGCGAAACTCGATCCGGCAATCGAACCACCGGCAGCCTATGCCAACGAAAGCTGGACTGGTGATGATGCGCTCGTTGAAGTCTTGCGCGGACGACTTGATGCGGTCGGGCCGGTAACCGTAGTGCAACTGGCTGAGTCGTTTTCGCTGCCGGGTAATCGACTTGAGATTGGGTTAGCGAAGCTCGAAGGCGAAGGCTTCGCGATGCAAGGGCAGTTCACGCCGGTGGGTGCGCAGCCGTCCTCGGCTGCTTCCATCGCCAACGAAGCGCGCGAGGACGCGCGCGTATCCGTCGAGTGGTGTTCGCGCCGGCTGCTCGCGCGTATTCACAGCTACACGCTGAATCGTTTGCGCAAAGAGATCGAGCCAGTCTCCGCGGCCGATTTCATGCGCTTTCTATTCGTTTGGCAGAACGTCGCGCCCGATCACAAAGTTGAAGGCCCGCAGAGCGTCGCGAACGTGCTCGATCAACTCGAAGGCTTCGAAGCGCCCGCGGGCTCGTGGGAATCCGAAATTCTTCCGGCCCGCGTTACGGATTACGATCCGGCGTGGTTGGATGCGCTGTGCGTTTCGGGAAAGTTAAGCTGGCTGCGCCTTTCGCCTCCGAAACTCTCGACCGATAAATCGAGCAGCTCATCGCCGGTACGCAGCACACCAATCGTCCTTTTGAATAGGAAGAACGCTCCCACTTGGAAGCGAGTCTTTCCCGCACCAAGCGATGCGAATGGTTCGCTCTCGACAAACACGCAGACGGTTTATGAATTTCTCAAAGAACATGGCGCATCGTTTTTTGCGGACATCGTTTCCGGGACTAACTTACTGCCGAGCATGGTCGAAGAGGCGCTCGGCGAATTAGTCTTTCGCGGATTGATTACCGCGGACAGCTTCACGGGTTTGCGCGCGCTGCTGACGCCATTGAGCAAATCGACTAACCGACAAGTGGAACAACGACGACGGCGGCGGAAACCGGTGTACAGCATGGACGACGCGGGACGTTGGGTGCGCTTAAGTACGCAGGCCTCTGGGCTGCAAGAGCGCGAGCCGCAAAACCAGCACGCCGGAGGCGTGCGTACCGATGTCGATCGCGAAACGATCGAAGCCGTCGCGCAGAAACTTCTGCAACGTTATGGCGTCGTGTTTCGCAAGCTGCTGGATCGCGAGTCGATCGTCGTTCCCTGGCGCGACTTGCTGCGTACGCTGCGGCGAATGGAAGCGCGCGGCGAGATTCGTGGCGGGCGTTTCGTGGGCGGATTTTCAGGAGAGCAATTCGCGACCGCGGAAGCTGTGCAACTTCTGCGATCGATTCGCCGGACGCAACCGGAAGGTCAGATGATTTCGGTCAGCGCGGCTGATCCTCTGAATCTGCTTGGCATAATCACGCCGGGTGGCCGGCTGTCACCGGCAGCTTCGAACCGAGTTCTCTATCGCGATGGAGTGCCAATTGCCATCCTCGAAGCGAAAGAACTGCGTTTCCTGATCGAAATGAGCGCTGCCGATCAATGGCAGGCGCGCCATGCCTTGCTTCGCCGCTACATACCACCCAAGGTCCGCGCATACTTAAGCCAAAATCGCCTGACTGTTTCGCCGGCTCAGACTGGCGGAAATCTGGTTCACTAATCCTCATCGCGCGCTCATTCGCGTACTAAATTCATCCGCGCTATCAACATCTCGTACGCCCCCATTCGCGTTCCCAGCCAAAGCGCCGCGTTTTTGTTGATGCCTTGTTAGACTTTCAGCGCTCTAAAATTGGCATGGAACTCGCCAAATGAATTGTCAGGAATGACGGCGCTTGGTGAAAAAATCAAGACAGCGCTTGACGAGAGTCGAATGCTGATTCTGGGCGCGCAGATCTTCGTCGGGTTCCATTTTCGCGCGGCGTTTGAACCAGCGTTCGAGGGAGTTTCAAAATCGGCTCAGTATCTGAAGGCGGCGGCGCTCATGTCGCTGCTGATCGCCGTGGCGCTGATCATGGCTCCCGGGTCCTATCACCGAATCGTCAGAGCGGGCAGCGATGCCGAAGATGTACATGCTTTTGCTACGACCGTGATGGATTTCGCGCTGATTCCCTTTCTGCTCGCTTTTGCTTTCGACCTTTATCTTTCGACGGCGAGAGTTCTTAACACGGTTCCGGCAATTCTGATCGGATTGCTCACCGGCGCGGTGGCGGCCTTCGCTTGGTATGCACTGGGATTCTTTTCGAGATCGCGAGGCAAGGGACGAAAGACCCCGAAAGAAAAACCGAAAGCCCATCCCACCAAACTCAAGGACAAGATCGATCAGGCGTTGACTGAAGCGCGCGTGGTCTTACCCGGCGCTCAAGCTCTGCTCGGATTTCAGCTCGTTACGATGTTCACAGATGGATACGACAAACTGCCCGCGTCATCGAAGTACGTGCACCTCGTCAGTTTGTGCCTGATTTCGTTGACGATGATTCTGCTGATGACGCCGGCCGCCTATCACCGCATCGCATTCGAGGGCGAAGACACACCAGAGTTTCACCGGGCAGCCAGCGCGTTGCTGCTGGCGGCAATGGTTCCTCTGCCATTGGGAATCTGTGGCGACGTTTACATCGTCCTGCGCAAGGTGACCGAATCAGTGCCGGCTTCGCTCGGGATGGCCGGCGCGATACTAATTTTC
>JAJPKD010000029.1 GCA_021323895.1 Acidobacteriota bacterium
AATTGGCAATCAAAAATCGGCAATGCAAAGAGATTCGCCCCGCTGATCTTTTGAATCAGCGAGGCGATAATATCAGGGTAGGTTCGGGTAAAAACAGGGTGGCTAGGCCAGACTTGAGAATCGACTCTTATGTGCGATCCCGTACTTCAAAGGTGGTGCTTATTGACGGCGGTATGAAGTCAGCGGACGAAAGAAAAGAAAAATCTGCCGCATTCCGCGTTACGGTTGACGACCTCCGTCTTGAAGCTCTCGCCTCAACCATCACTGTTTTCAAACACCTGATCGAGTTCCTGCAAAGTACACCCGCAAGGACTTTCCGTCAAGGGAAAATCAGAGAAATGTGACAGGTCTGTGACAGACGGAGCTAAGCGACGGGGCCGCGCATCTCGGTGAGCCGGTAAGCCTGACGGCGAACTGCTTCCGAAACGTTTCGGTTTTGCGAGATCGATTTCAGATCTTTCGTGCGAATACGTGGGAGGACGCTGACGGCCGTCGCCATCGGCGTGCGCGGGTTGCGCGCCAGGTTGTGGATAATCGGATAAGACCTGGCCCACGCGCGACTCATTCCGATCAGACGCAGCACTTCGTCAGAGACGGTGCGCATGGCGGCAATCTTTTCGACTTCCTGATCCGTGATGCGCGGATTATGAATTACGCCCGTAGCGACGATTTTGTTTGAGTCGCGCACCAGAATCCCTCGCGCTTCGCGATCGCCCTTCATGGCCAGCTTCACGCGGTCCTTCACCGACATAAACATAATGCGCCGAATCATGGAAATGCGCTCAGGCGAAACGTCGCCTTCCATTCGCTCGGCGTTGATCACGGCTTGCAAGTTGGCGGCGAGCTGCTCCGGTGTTTCGACGAGAAGCTCTTCGAAGAACTCTCGCGCGAGCCAGGTGTCGTCGATATCGACATCGGACACTTCGATGTGCTGAGCAATGGCCCAAGCGTCATCCAACGAAAAGTCGCTCGATAATTCGGCACTTTCAAAAAATTCAGCCGCGGCTGAGTTCCCACGGGCGCGCAACTCCTGCGCGACCTGACGAGCGCCGCGTTCCTTTTCGAAAAATTCCCGGCGAATTTCTTTGACGCGCCGCTCGGCGTCAGGCGAGCGCGCCGGATTCTCCAGCACGGCGTCGATGATTTCGGGCGAACGAATCAGGCGCTGCTGATTCATCGTGATCAATTCGATCAGTGAAGGATTCGACGTCGTGCGGGCGAGCGAGGCAATCGCCTCGTTGGGAGTGTTCGCGTTCGCGGCGACCGTTTCGTAAAGCTCGCCACTGGCATCAGGCAGCCCGGCAAAGTATCCGAGCACCGCGGGCGCGGTCGATTCGCTGCGCGCCGCTTCGACGAGGTCGGTTGCCGTTTGCGAGCTAAGTGTCTGTCGGGCGGCGTCGGCAATCGCCGAATCATTGTCGGCCGTCAAATGGACCAGCGCTTCCAGCAGATCGTTCTGTGGCAGCGGTAGCAGGCCGCGCGCGGCGGCGGAACGAGCCGCGGGCGGAGCGTTCCCAGCAATTATCGATTTGACGACAGGATTGGTTGACGTGGATTCAGCCATCGATCGTGATGCTAGAACTCAGTCTGTGGAATGTAGGGTGGACGCCCTTTGCCTTTGTCGAATTCGTAAACCAGCGTGATGAACTGCGAGGCCGGTTTTCCCTTGCGCACGGCTGGCTCGAATTTGATCTGCTGCGCCGCCTTCATTGCAGATTCGGTAAGCCCATGGCCCAGAGGCTTGATTGGAAAAATATTTTTGACCGTGCCGTCGGCTGCCAGCACCAGCCGCAAGCGGACTTCGCCTTTCGCTTTCTCGGCGCGCGCCTCGTCCGTGTATTCAGCCGCCGGAGAATCAACGATCCGCGCCGACTTTTGCATCTCGCTCGCTCCGAAAACCTTCCGCTCGTCGGGACTGGACACCGGTTGTCCGTAGAGCCGCAGCGTCTCAAGCCGCTCGCGCCAGTACTCAGAATTCGGAGGATTCAGCCTGAGTATCTCTTCGATTGTATGCGCCGCGGCGAGGAAGCTTTGGGCCAGATCATCCTGCCACTCGCGCATCTTCCGCTTGTGTTCGGTTGTGTATTGCGCGCGGCTCGGCGGCGAATAGATCACTTTTTGGATCCTGGCATATTGCGAATTGAGTTTGACTTGCAGTTGATCAGCGGGAGATTGGGCTGACACGCTTTGGCAATTTGCCAAAAAAAGAAAGCCGGAAACGGCGACGAAGGCTCTGATGCGAGCCACCCGGTTCGAGCTATGAGTCGAAGGCAAACCTGAGAATGGCCCGCTCATTTGGACGTTTCGCATTGCTCCCTGCCAATACGTTTCGTGTTTGCTTCGCGGATCGGCGCTAGTGCACGCGAAACCTCCTGAAGCTGCTTCACGATTTCTATTTTTTCTTCGAATGAAAGATCGGCGAGCCGCTTCCGCCGAGCTTCTTTCGCTCGAAACAAATCTTCTACGGTCATCTTGGAAAGATCAAAATCCCGTGTCTCCATTACTCCTCCAACTTACTTAGAAAACGATTCCATTTGTCCTCAAGTCCATGCTTCTTGACGATCCCGCTAAGGGCATTCATATCGAGCTTTCCCGACTTAATCAACGCATCAACTCTCGCATAATCCTTAAGCCGACCAGACCGCAAAAGCTCCGCGGCCAAATGTTCAGGTGAGAAAATCTTCGTTTCCGTCTCCCCATACTTGGCTGTTCTCGCATTGTCGAGCGCATCCACCTGAGTACTTTCGGATGCCGGAATAAATTGTACGAGCCAGTCTTCAACCAAGACTCCTTCTTTGACCGCGCGGTAACCTAGTCTCTCGAGGTAAGAATAGACAGGGTCAAGCGAGAGCAATCCCGCCGTACCGACCGCAACAGCGGAAACCGGGATAAAGACATCGAGGTCATTAGTGTCATAAGGTTCGATGTAATAAATCGCCGCGATTCCGCCGCCGATGGCATAGTCATCAACAACGCCATCGGCTTTCATTTGATTGATTACTTGAAGAACTCGCTCCATGCAGAACTAGCCTACTTCGCCATCAGCGCTTCAATCTCTTCGCGCTCCTTCGGCACTTTGTGCGTCAGCACGCGCGCACCTTTCTCGGTCACCAGCACGTCGTCTTCGATGCGCACGCCGATGCCGAGATACTTCGCGGGAATGTCTTTGTTGAAGCCTTCCGGGATGCGGCTCGTGTCAGGCGAGATGTAAAGTCCCGGCTCGATCGTCATCACCATACCGGCTTCCGCCGGGCGCGATTCGCCGTTGAAGTAATACTTGCCCGCGTCGTGCACGTCGATGCCAAGGTAGTGACCGAGGTTATGCATGTAGAACTGCATGTACTTCTTATCTTCGATCAGTTTTTTCGGATCGCCTTTGAGCAAACCCAGTTCCACCATTCCTTCAGTCAATATTTCGATCGAATGAGTCTTGAGATCTTCCAGACGCACACCCGGCCGCACCATATCCACGCATGATTTCTGGCACTTCAAGACGAGATCATAAATGTCGCGTTGCGCATCGGTGAACTTTCCGTTGATCGGAAATGTTCGAGTGATGTCCGAAGCGTATCCCTTGTATTCCGCGCCCGCATCAACCAGCAGCAGATCGCCATCCTTCAACTGATCCTTGTTGTCGATGTAATGAAGGATCGTCGCGTTTCCACCACCGCCGACGATCGATGTGTATGACGAACCGACCGCGCCGGCCTTGCGAAAGTAAGCTTCGACCATGGCCTCGACTTCATATTCCCACATGCCTGGGCGCACAGACTTCATCACTTCGACGTGGGCTTCGGCGGCGATATCCGCGGCGCGCTGCATAATTTCGACTTCTTCGGATGACTTGAGCACGCGCATTTCGTGCAGAATCGTGCTCGGATCGATGATTGTTCTCGG
>JAJPKD010000005.1 GCA_021323895.1 Acidobacteriota bacterium
CCCATCCGCCTGCGAGCATATTAACGAGGCCGTTCGCATTTCTTAAGAATTGGCGGCCTCGTCCCAGCGGGATGTCCCAAATGCCGGTCGCGGTAAAGTTGTTCTTGATATCGAAAGTGGACAGCGATCGATCCTGACTGAGCGATCCGCCAAGCGAGTACTGTTCACGCGCCTGACCGATCGAAAGCGTGCGCGTGTCGGGGCTGGCGTCCGAAGCGTTGTCGATGCTCTTGCCGTAGGTATAGTTTGCCGTAAAGGTCAATCCCCGGCTCACGCGCCGGCGCACATCGATGTAGAACGCATGGCGAATGCTGTCGCCGCCCGGATTGAAATAGAGATTCAAGGGGTCGAAACCCAGGTATGGAGTAAACACGCTCGCGCGCGAGATGGTGATTACCGATCCTTGCAGGTTCGTGCGTCCCAGCGGGTCAGCGAAGGTGCCGGTCGCATCCTGAGGCGTACACGTGGCGCACAGACCCGCTGCTTCCAGCGTAGCAATCTGATTAACGTCGCGTGGATTGATATTTACTAAAGGAAGGAACAGGTGCGTTGACTTATTACCGACGTAGGCGGCCTCTACCGCAAGGTTCTTGATCGGTTCGAAAGCAATCGTCAGGTTCCAGTTCTGCGAGTAAGGAATCTTTCCACTTCCCTTGCCAGGGGTAACCGCGAACGCCGCGATGCCCAGACTCTTCAAATACACGAGGCCATTTGCGTCTGTTCCCAACATCGAATCGAGCGTGCCGGTCGTTCCCTGAAGCACCTGATTGCAGCACAGCCGGATCGGCTGAGTTGAATCATTCGTGCCGCCGACTGCTGAACCGTTGGCGGCGGTGGCGACATTCACGAATCCGCCGAAGTCCGGATTGGGCGATCGATTGTTGCCAGTGAGCGTGGCGTGCGAGATTCCGTACCCGCCGCGGATCACCACCGATCTCTTTTCAAGGTCCAAACCGAACAACTTCATCTTGGGGCTCCAGGCGAAACCGAACCGCGGCTCGAAGCCCATGTAATCGATCGGCACCAGATACTTCGAACGCCCGCCACGGCTGACGAACGCAAACGGAGCAACATTAACTGACGTGGGCACCGTAGTCGGAATCGTCGCCGTAGCCGGCACGCCGAGACTGGTCGCCAGCGCGCGACGCTGTGTATCAGTCAAAGGAAATGCCTGGGCGAGATCGGGACGAAACGCGCCCTGCATGCCATGCTTCTCCTCGCGCGGCAGTTGCAGCGAGTAACGCAATCCCAGATTCAGGGTGAAGTTCGGCCGCAGCTTCCAGTCGTTTTGAGCAAAGAACGCCAGGCTCTTCCAGCGGTAATCGTAATCGAGTATCAGCGGGCGCACATCGACTGAGTTCGGCACGCCTTCCAACAAACTCGCGATTTGATTGCCACCGTTGACGGCATTGGTTGAACGGTTGTTGCTGGTGTTGAGAACGCGGAACTGCCAGCGACCACCGGACGCCCCAAAGAATGGCGTCGCCGTCAATCGCGCGTCACTCAGATCGGTTCCGAACTTCCACGACTTGTTGCCGCGCGTCCAATAAATAATATCGTTGATGTTGTATCGCTGTTCGAGGTTGAAGTTATTCGTGGAAGCAGCCGAGCCAATGTCTGCGCCCGGATATGTGTTGGCATCCTGAGTCAACAGGAACAAAGGAATGCCGCCGTGTGTGAGGTGTGGCAGACCAAGTTCTCCCGCAAAACTGCGACCCGACTTGATCGAGAATTCCGGCGAGTAATCTTCACTGAAGTTGCCGCGCGTGTAACTCAGGCGCAAGTCATTTACCAAAGTGGGCGTGATGATGTTGTTGAAGCCCAACAAGAACTGCTGCGCGTTTTCAAATACGCCCTGGTTTCCGTTGATGTCGTTGCCGGCGCTTCTGATGCCGACGGTCGGTGTGCGCGTGTAGCGAAAGTTTACCTTGGCGTTGTTGGTAAAGTTGTGATCGAGTCGCAGCGTGTAACGCGTCTCTCTCTGCAACACCGCCCGTTGCGTAAAGTAATTTCTGACGTTGCCGGAATCGATGAAATAACCTCCCGCCGCCGGCATGAACTGCAGGAGCTTCTGAGCAACCGGATCGATAAACTCGGGCGGCAGGATATTCAAAGCCGCATTCGGAACGGCGTTCACCTCCGGAGTACACAGCGGCACCTGGAGCACAGTGCCCTGGAATGTCTGATTGACCAGAGTTCTTCTCGGATCGTTGAACTGGCAAAACTGATAACTAGTCGTCGGAGTACGCCCGGGGATATTCACCAACGCAATCGGAACCAGCTTGCCCTGAAACAAAACGAACTGCTGATAGATGTTCGCGTTGCCAGTTGAGGTCAGCCCGAACTGGGTGGCCACACTTTGCGGCACGATTCCGGTGGACGTTCGCACCAGGTTATTGAAATTCCCGGAAAGCTGCGCGGCGTCAGGCAAAAGCGCCGTGCCGGTGGTGAAGTCTGTGCGTCGGCGCGGCTCAAACGCAAAGAAGAAGAACGATCTGTTCTTGCCGTTGTAGAGTCGCTTGCCGCCTTCGCCGAATTTTGGCAGGAAGATTGGGCCACCAACCGTCGCCGAGATCTGATTGTAGCGCAGGTTCACATGCGGCCGCGGCGCAGTCCCAATCGTGAATGGCGTGGCGTTATATCTGGGATTTCGGTGATACCAAAGCAGAATGCCGTTGTACTTGTTCGTGCCTGACTTGGTGGTCGCATTGATCACGCCGCCGGCTGTGTTGCCAAATTCCGCAGAGTACGCGCTGGTCTGGATCGTAAACTCCTGAACTGTTTCCGGCGTGAAGTTTACAACCGAGCGGGCAATGCCAACGCCCGTGTTGTTCACGCCATCAGCGAGCATCGTGGTACTGCCTGACCGGCCGCCATTTACGTTCAGATTGAAACCGGGGACGGGCTGTTCGGAAGTGACTACGACGTCTTCGCTGCCAACATCGCCTGTGACATTCGGAGCAGTCACCGCGAGATCCAGAACGCTGCGCGAGTTCAAGGGGATATCCTGAATCTGCCGTTCGGTAACTGTCTGCGTTGTCGTTCCAGTTTCGGTGTTCAGCAGTGTTCCGGTGGCGGTCACGACGACCTGTTCGGCGATCGAACCGGTCTCCAGCATCACATTCGCCGCAGCGGTGCCCGCCGTATCGACTTTGATCTTGTCAATGACAGCTTTCTTGAAACCACTCGCTTCAACCAGCACGCTGTAAGTGACGGGATCGAGCGACGGAACATTGAAGGCCCCGGAATCTCCAGTTGTCACTGTAGTCTTCTGGCCCGTTCCGAGATTAGTGATGGTTACCGTCGCACCCGGAACGCCGGCACCGTTAGCATCCACCACAGTGCCGCTGATGCCGCCTGTGTTGGTCTGGGCGACCGCAACCAGACTTGCAGCGAGAAGCACAAAAGCTACCACGATAGCTCGCATGAGTTTGTCTCCCTCCGGAATTTTCAGAGGCTAAATATGACGGATGGATCTTCATGGACTAACTGTTATGAATCGCACTACAGGGGGAATGAAATTGGAGGTAGGTACTGGCCTTCCTCCGCGAAGACTTTTTGAACGCGCGGATTATATCGCTGCGCGTTGGGTTTTCAAGATCAATTTCGCTGTTCGATGCGACAAATATGTGTCTGAAAATTTTCAGACACACGCGCGACTAGTTCGCACTTGTCATCAAGCGAATCGGCCCGAGTAAACCGGACGTTATCGGTTGGACTTTATCCATGTCCTGCGCTTGAAATCGTTCGCCGTAACGTAGATTCAACAGACGATAATCAGGAAGGCGCCTGCCCGCCATGTAATTGAGCGCGAGGTTCGCAACGACAATCTTGATCTTGTTATTACCCGCCCGGAGTTGTTTCGTCACATCCAATGCATAAGGCGGACACCAAATTGATCCGACTCGCTGATCGTTGATGTACACAACAGCAGCTTCGCGAATCGGCGCGTCCAACCAGGTCTGCATTCCCGAGCGAAGATTTTGTTCGGGCAATGGCTTCCCTTCGCCGAAATCCAATTTAACCGAAAACCCCGGTTGCAGGAAAGTGTTTGGCACAGTCACATCTTTTTCGTAGGTCGCAGTCCCGGAAAAGAACTTAGTTGCGTCGTCATCGGTCCACGAATGAAGTTTATCCATCTTCAGAGGTGTCGCGTTCGCTCCGAATTGGACTCGCCAGTCAGTGATGAGGTCAATTGGAGTAATATGGATCGCGGTATCTGACAGGGGCTTTGCGCGACTTCTCTTTGAAAATACCAGCACTCGCGAGCCATAAGGTTCAATATCAAGCGGAACAGTCGCAGTTTCATTGGCCCCTGCGACTCTCGCTGCCGTTACTTTGCC
>JAJPKD010000097.1 GCA_021323895.1 Acidobacteriota bacterium
TCATCCTTCTGCGCTTCGCGGCCAGTCCAGACATCTTCAGTCGTTTGCTTAGACGTTGTTATTTCATAGAACTTTGAAGAATCAGCTTTGCCCTTGGTGGTGATCATAACCTCACCTTGTAAGTCGGTGCGATAGACCTTCGCATTGATGCCTTTCAGACGATCGAGCACGCTCTGCGCCGGATGACCATAACGATTCCAGGCGCCGTCAGAGATGATCGCGGCCTGCGGCTGTACACGCTTCAGAAAACCTTCCGAGGTCGCGTACTTCGAACCATGGTGAGCAATCTTGATCACGGTCGCTTTCAGGTTCAGATCGTGTCCTACTAAGCGCGCTTCGGTCTGCTCTTCAGCATCGCCCATGAACAGCATTGAAAAGTCTCCGTAGTCCAAACGCAGCACGATCGAATTCGCGTTGGTTTCGTTTCCGCCGCCCTTCATCATGTCTTTGGTGAACAATGGTTCGGTGGGCGCCAGCACGGTCAGAATCGCGCCACCGCCTAGGTCGAATTTCTTTCCGGCCTGCACGCTTTCATATTGCGCGCCACTCTTTTGTAGCGCGTCTTTGTATTCGTCGAAGAAGCTATTGATGGACTTCGTCTTGTTTTTTGGCGGCACCGGAGTGGGCGCTGGCGTCGCCCCCTTTTTTGTTGGTGTAGGTGAAGGTTTCGGCGTGGAAAGATCGACGCCATTGTCGATTACATTCGCTACTTTGATCGCATTCATGACTTCATCCGCGCCGCCAATGTGATCCGGATGCGGATGCGTCGCGATGAAGTAATCGAGCTTCTCGACCTTGTAACGCTTCAGCGCGTCGAGCACGACTTTGCCTTTGCCCGCATCGCCCGCGTCAATCAAAACGGATTTGCCTGTCGGAGAAATAATCAGGATCGAATCGCCTTCGATCGGCCCGACGTCGAGCACGAAGACTTTCAATTCGCCGGTGGGTTTCGGCGGACGTGAATTCCACCACGCACGCCCCCACTTGAACCACGCCCCGCCGGCGGCGCCGAGAATCAGCACCAGCACCGCAATTGCACATCCGCATCCGCGAGTTGAACGTTTCATTATCGACACCTAAAGGGTGCGTAGATCGCTAATCTCAATCAGTGACTCGCCAAATTGGATCATCTCAATAACTCGCGGAAGCGCATGAGTCAAAATATTCCGCAGATGTGCATCGGACGTATTACCGCAGGTAATCCAAATTACTTGTGGGGGTGGGCTGAGTGATTCAATTAGCGCTACGAAGTCCGCATCTTTGGACATTACTGTCACGTTTTGTTCTTTTGCCGCTAGAAATATTTGACGGTCAGTCGCATCTCGGAGTCCAATATCACGTAATGCATAAGCGGAAATTCCGAAGGCACGCGTAATCCATGACGCAAGCGCGGGAGATAATTGAGCGTCGATCCAAATCGTCACGCGGCGATTACCGGATGATCAAGCTTGCGCGACGCGTACTGCAGAGCCGCCTTTAGATCGTCAGCTTCTAAGTCCGGCATTTCCTCCAGGATTTGATCGGCGGACAAGCCTGCGGCGAATAGATCGAGTACGTCGATCACACGAATACGCATCCCGCGAATGCAAGGGCGACCCCCGCACTGCTCTGGGCTTACCGTAATACGATCCATCAACTCCGGCATGGCTTTGAAGATAGGCGTTTCGGATTAGGATATCAAGATGTTAAGTGAACTTTATTCGTTCAAGTACCAGCAGACCGATCGACACGAGCGCCAGCGCATACATTACCGGATGAATGTCGCGGCGGCGGCCAACCATCAGGTACAAACCGACGTGCGCAATGAAGCCCCAAAGAATTCCCTGCGTGATCGAAAACGTCAGCGGAATCAAAATCAAAGTCAGAAACGCGGGCACGCCTTCTTCGATTTTGCCGAAATTGATTTGACCGACGCTGCGAAACATCGCCGCGCCGACGAGAATCAGAACTGCCGCTGTCGCATATGGCGGCACCATGCTCGCGAGCGGCGCGATGAATAAGCATGGTAGAAAACAGAGCGCCGTGAACACGGACGTCATTCCGCTGCGCCCGCCCATTTGAATTCCCGCGACACTTTCGATGTAAGCGGTGCCCGATGAAGTGCCCGCGAGTCCCGCGCCCATCGTCGCCAGCGAATCGACAATCAATCCCTGGCGCAGATTCTTCGGATGACCTTCTTTATCGAGCAAGTCGCCAGCGTGTGCGACGCCGATGAAGGTCGAGATCGAATCAAATAAGTCGGTGAAAAGGATCGCGATGATCGATGGCAGCAGGCTCAGCTTCAAAGCGCCGGGAAAATCGAGCTTGAAGAAGACGCTTTTGAAATCCGGCAGGCTGAAAATCTTCGGCGGTGCGCTCACCGACCCCAGGGCCCACGCGATGAGCGTGATGAAAACAATCGTCGCCAGAAACGCGAATGGGCTGCGATGCGACATCAGAAAGATCGAAAGACCGACGCCGATGATCGTCAGCAGCGCTGGCTTGCCGAGCGCGCCGATCTTCACGTAAGTCACCGGATCGGAAACGATGAAACCGGCATTCTTCAAACCGATGAAGGTGAGAAAGATGCCGATACCAACCGCCGCGGCGATGCGAATTTCTTTCGGAATCGCTTTCGCAATCGATTCGCGTATTGGCGTCACGGAAATCAGCAGAAAGAAAACTCCGGCCCAAAAAATTATTCCGAGCGCGGTTGGCCACGGCACGCCCTTGCCGAGAATGATCGTGTAGGTGAAGAAGGCGTTGATGCCCATGCCCGGCGCGACCGCGAACGGCAGCTTCGCGTACAAGCCCATCAGCAAAGTCATCGTAAAGCAAACGATGACTGTCGCCGTCAGCACACCGCTGAACGCCATGCCCGTCTTGCCGTCAGCAGAAATGATTTGCGGATTGACGATGACGATGTACGCCATCGTGAAGAAGGTCGTGACGCCCGCGATGGCTTCGGTTTTGAGGTTGGTTTTGTCGGTGGTCATGACCACAGGGGACGCAGAGGACAACAAGAATTAGCCGCGGATACACGCGGAGTAACGCGAATGCGATTTTTTGGATTTTCTAATCAGCGTCATCCGCGTTCATCTGCGGCAAATTCCTCTACGTCCTCTGTGGTTGATATTAGTTTGCCAGGACACTCCGCACTTCACGCAGCGCCGTTTCAATATCCGCGCGCGTTACGTCGTAATGCGTCACAGCGCGAATGGACGATCCGAAGCCGGACATCAGCACGCCGCGTTCGCGCAGTTGCGCGCAGATCGCATCAACGGGTAGCCGAGTCTCGGCCACATCGAAGATGACGATGTTCGTGACCACTTTCTCAGGATCGATCTTCACGCCGGGAAGTCCTGCCAAGCCTTCGGCCAGAAGCTTCGCGTTCGCGTGATCTTCCGGC
The DNA here is from genome assembly GCA_021323895.1 of Acidobacteriota bacterium. Classification (GTDB taxonomy): domain Bacteria; phylum Acidobacteriota; class Blastocatellia; order Pyrinomonadales; family Pyrinomonadaceae; genus UBA11740. The sequence goes on from JAJPKD010000097.1 coordinate 3,389, forward strand.
AACCCTTTCGGCGATTCTTCCAACGCAACTAGACCCGCCGCCGCCAGCACTCCCGCCTGTCGCATGCCGCCGCCGAGCATCTTGCGAATCACGCGCGCTTCGTCGATGAAAGCTTTCGTGCCGAGCAGCATCGATCCGACCGGCGCGCCCAAGCCTTTCGACAAACAAAACATCACCGAATCAACAGGACGCGCGAGGTTCGCAACTGAATCGTTCAGAGCCACGGCCGCGTTGAAAATGCGCGCGCCATCCAGATGCACCGGCAGCTTCATTTCATGCGCGCGCGCGCAAATGTCTTCGGTTCGTTCGCGCGTCAGGACCGATCCGCCGGCGAGGTTGTGCGAATTCTCAAGTGCAATCAGACCCGTCGGCGTAACGTAGTAGGAAGTGACATGATGAATCGCGCCTTTGATCTCATCCCACGTCAGGATGCCGCTGCCGTCGGGGCTTTTGACCGGCCGCGCAATGCAGCCAGAGAATGCAGACATCGTGGCCATCTCGAAGTTGTAGATGTGACCACGCTCTTCGATGATGACTTCCTGGCCCGGCTTCGTATGCACCTTGACCGCGGTTTGATTTCCCATCGAACCGGTTGGCACGAACAGCGCGGCTTCCTTTTCGAAAATCTCTGCGGCGCGTTCCTGTAAACGATTGACGGTTGGATCTTCGCCGTAGACGTCGTCGCCGACTTCGGCTTCAGCCATCGCGCGGCGCATTGCCGGCGTAGGTTTGGTGACGGTATCGCTGCGTAAGTCGATCAGTGGCATAGACTTCAATCTGTGTTGGCAGGCAAAACTCTATCATGAAACCGGAAGCAGCAAAGCCCGGCGAAAACACGAAACTGAAAGGAATTGCAGATAGGAGTGCTGCGATGAGGAATCGAGGGTGCGCTAAGTTACCCCTCGATTTTTTCGTCTTTGAGCATCTTGCAGTTGCCGGTGAAGATTGCGCCGGGCTTCATCGCTAACGAGCCCGTTGAGATGTCGCCATTGATGATCGCATTTGGTCCCAACTCGACACGCTGTTGCGCGTTGACGTTACCATTGATGGTTCCACTAACGACGCAGACGGCTACATCGATCTCGGCATCGACGCGCGCAGAGTTATCCACGATGAGAGTTCCTTTGTAGGAAAAGACTTTGCTCGCGATATACCCGTTGACGCGCAGCACGTCTTTGAAAGTGATCTCGCCATTGAGTTCCGGCTCTTCTTCCGCGTTGGGTCGCGAACGTTGCTTGATGGCGAGTGCGCTGCCGGCTCCCAGGCTTCCCGTAATGATTCCATCGACCGGCAACATTCCGCGGTAATGAGCCTCGCCGGTGATGACCGGCACTCGCGGTTGGAAGCTGGGTTCCTTGGCTGGGCGAAGCGGAGCGACCTTAGCGTTGTCCCCAGAAATTCGATGCGGTCCGGTCGGAGGTAATACGGTGCTACGAAATCGGGGTGCTTCAGCCGGAACGGTGCTGGGCTCTCTCGCGAGAGCGGGCTTTGGGGACATCAGAGTTCTCCTCGAACAATCTCAGGGGCCTGCGCAAACTCGATTGTCGTGGGAAGGAACTCACCGGGGCAAATGACCTGGCAAGTCATTTCCGAGAAACACTGGCTTAGGTGCGGCGCACGGTATCACAGGACGCACAGCGGTTCAAGAGGCTTTTGGCCCAAAGCCCGTGACGGAGATCACAATTATTAGAAGGCCTTTCCAACTTCATTCTGCACGTGCAGCGCCAGCACGTCATCGACGGCGCAAGCCGCGGCACGCTTCGCGGCAGCACTTAGCTTCACATCTTTTAGATCAACCGAAGAATTGCCGATCAAGGTCGCCGAGCCGAGTCTTACAAAACCTTTGCCGTAATCGATGTAAACCGGAACCAACATCTTGAAATTGTCGCTGACGCCGGACTGGGTTATGCGCGCGGTAAGCGATGTGCCGCCGCTATTTAGTTGATATTCGAATTTATAGGTGGGCATCTCTGTGCCGTAAACATACTCGTTGAAGAACCAGTCCATCTTTCCATTGCCATCGAGATTCATGTGGCTCGTCATAAATTTTTCGACGGTGCGCTTGAGGTCTTCGGTCGAAACGTCCTGGTTATAGTGCGACTTTATGAAATCCTGCATCATCTCCATGAAGCGTTTGTCGCCGCCGCTCGCGCGGTCATACATCATCTGACGCAGCATGTGCAGGATGTACGCGCCCTTTGGATAGACGAGAAATTGATACGCCGCGTAAGTCTTGCCGCTGCTCAGTCGAAATCCCTGGGTGACCGGGCCCACCGTGTAAGGCTTAAGATCGTGAGTCTGCGGTCTTGATTCGGTGATGCGATCGCGTTGCTCGTTCCAGAAGTCAACGAACTTCTTCTCGTCGCGCATCGCGAACTGAATAAACAACGACGCGGAAAATTCCGCGAAGCCTTCGCTCATCCATTGATCGTGATAAGACTTCCAACCAACCATGTGGCCCCACCATTGATGCGCGATCTCGTGTGGCGCAACATAACGGAAGAAGTTGTTCGTCGCGAACCTGACGTTGCCGCCGGTTGCCATATAACGTTGCGTAGGATCCATGAAGGCGGTGAACGGCATGTAAACCAGCGTGGGCCACGCCTGACCAAAGTTTCCGGCTGGCTGTTGCGTTAGCGCGAGGCGACTAAACGGCAGCTTGCCAAAGAACAGGTTGTAAACTCGAGTTGAGTTCTGCGCGTCAGCCAACATTGGACCGGCCATGCCGATCGTGTTCATTGAACCGACTTCGCTCGCCCGAGCCATGAACGACGCGATCTCCTCATTAGCGAAATATTCGATCGTGTAGCCAGTATCGGTATCGACGACCTGTTTCTTTTTGAAGATTCCGTAGTTGAACCCGGCAACTGCGAGTTGTGTGTCACCGCTGGACCACTTCGCCACGCGCAGATCGCCGTCGTCCGTTTCCGCCGCTACGGGCGTGCCGGTTCCAATCAGCGTCTTCCCCTTGGGATAGCGGAAGGTGACGTCGAATTTCGCGCGGTCCCCAAATGCCGTGCCTTCGTTGTTCGGGTACCACGTCAACCGCGCGCCCGGATTTACGAAGTAATTCCCGCCACCGACATTGATAAGCGCGTCGCCGCCGGCATATTCAAAATTCAGCTTGTAGGTCTTACCGCCCTCGAGTCCTTTCGGAAAAATGACGCCAAAGTCGGCGTCCTCATCCTTGTTTTGCTGCACGAAAGCGAGATCTTTTCCTTCTTCATCGCGCACGCGCGAAACGCGCAGTGGCGCAAACAAACTAAAAGGCAGGACGCGCGCGCCGCCGTCGAGAACGCGCAAAGTCACGGTATCGTTGGCAACGAATTTCGTGCCGCGGATGGCGGCGTCGATCTCGTGATGCGTGATGTCGTAGATGCGATGGTCTTCGGCTGATGAAGCGGTGCCTTTCGCGTATTCCTCCGCGCGATGAAACGCGGTCCACAAGCCGCGGTCGGTTTCGCCATAGCTCGACAACAACACTTCCTCAGGCGAGACCACCGGAATGCCCAGCGAGTCGTATTGAAAAATCAATTTGCTATAGCGCTTGCCGTTGATGAACGCCGTGAAAAATCCGGGCCGGTTGGGATTGTAGAGATCAACGAGTGTGCGCAACTCAACGTTGCGACGCAGGGTCTTCCGCAAAAGCTCCTGATTGTCTCGATAAGCATCGCGCGCCTTCTCCGCCTGCGGCCCATTCGTCGCCATCTTTGCACCGGCGGAGGCTTTGATCTCTTCGAAAGTCTTGTCGCTGAATCGCAGCACGAGTCGATCGAACTTTTCCTTGATCTCAGGTTGATTGATGAAGAGGGCAAGATTGTGCTTCTCGATCTCAGTGGGCGGCGTCA
>JAJPKD010000075.1 GCA_021323895.1 Acidobacteriota bacterium
AGTTGATAGACGCCGGCGCCCGCTCCGTTGCGAATATCTGAGATCGTCACTGTTTGAGTTTTGGTCGTGCTGCCAATCACGCCAGCGATCGGCACGGTCGCGAAACTCCAACTCGCGAGAAAATCAGGATCGCCCGGCGATGTTCCGCACAGAGGCGACGGGCTGCCACCATAATTTGGACACAAGTTGTTTGGCCGAGCTATCGGGGCTGAACCCATGTCCTGATTGATCGCGCCCACACCCATCAGCGCCTTGGCGCTGGCCGCTGAAAACGCATCGATCAATCCCGCGCCTTGTTGATTCAGAGTCACGCTGCCATCGGCGATCGGAGTTCCGTTGGCCTGCCGCAAATTCGTGCCCGTGTTCATCAGTGCGGCGCGAATCATCGATGGCGTCCAGCTCGGATTCCTTTGCTTGACCAGCGCGACTACGCCAGCCGTCATCGGGGTCGCCATCGAAGTTCCCGATGCCGAGATATACCCTGTGGCATCAAACATTGTCGCGGTGTTCGTCTCAGCGCCGCCGACGCGAACTGTGGCCGATAGAATCGAAACGCCCGGTGCGCCCACGTCAGGTTTTATTTGTCCGTAGCCAGTGACCGGCCCTTTAGAGCTGAAATCAGCCATAGCCGGATCGAACAAGAGCGCTTTACGCAAGCTGATCTTGTTGACTGAGACCGCGCCAAATGCAGTCGATCCAATCGCCGCGTTCAAATACTCGCCGTTGGCTTTTGAGAGGCCCACAACGGGAACTGTTGACTTGCGAACGGTCGCGGACGTGAGCTCGCCATCGACGTTGTTGTAGATGATGACCGCGATGGCGCCCTTTGCGACTGCGAATGCAGCCTTGTTTGAAAACAGGCCCGTGCCCGCCGATACCGGCGACGCCGCCGGTGTGTTGACCGTCCCGCCGCGCACGATCAAGGCAATCTTTCCGTTCACAGAGTCAGGCACCTGGTCAGGTGTTTCGGCCATCCCGCAATAGACATAGTTGCTGGTGATGTCCGACGAAATCCCCGCGCCACCATCGAGTGGGAACGCCTTCATTCCCGTGCGATTGCCACCGCCAATTTCGTCGAGCTTGTTTGGCGCCGATCCCGGATCGAGCGTTGCGCCGACAGTCAGTACTCTGCGGCCCGTTCCCGGAGATCCAATCGTGCCTTCGCCGGTTAGATTCGTCGGCGTCGGCGCGCCACTGTTGCCTGCGGCCACGACAACCGTCGTACCGGCCAGCGTGGCATTGTCGCAAGCGACCGACGTGGGATAGTTCGGGTCATTCGTCGTATTGCCGAGGCTGAGATTGAGTACTTGCGCAATCGGCTTTGGCGAACCCGCGAGCGTGAATGGTTGCACCGCGTCCTCAATCGCCATGATGATCGAAGACGAAACTCCGGAACCAACGGTCGAGAGGACTTTGTAGCCCATCAACTTCGCTTGCGGCGCGACACCGTGAATCGCCACGTCATCGGCCGTCATCGGCAATCCATCGGCGCCGGGGGCCATCGCGTAGTACCCCGACGTGATCGCAGAAACGTGCGTGCCGTGTCCAAAATCATCCTGCACCGCGCCCGCAGTCAGATTTAGGTAGTAGGCGACTTTTTGATTCGTGCCGGCTGCGGCGACTGCCGGACCGACGCCAAAACGCGGCGGCGTCGGGGCGCCACCGAACATCGGATGCGTCCAATCAATTCCGGTATCGATAATCGCGATGTAGATGCCCTGGCCCTCGACGCCGCCGGAGTTCAAAGAGTCGCCCATGTGAACCTGCGGCGGATTTCCATACAATGATGGAGCGCGCACATAGTCAACTGCGTGATCGAGGAACATCGTGATCGGTTCGTCGTTGTGCACCGACTTGACGGCGCTCATCGAACGGATCGTATCGACCGCCGCCGGATCAACGGCCAAAGTAATTCCGTTGAAGACGTAGTTGTAACGAAACTGGATGTTCGTAACTTCGCCGTTGGGCCCGTTGGGAGCATTAACACCCACCGTCGAGAATTGAATCCCGGCCGCGCTGAGTTGAGTAAGGAAATTGTTTTGTTCCGTCAGGATTTGCTGCCGATAGGCGATCGGATCAAAATTCTGTTTGCCGGCTTCGGCCTTCGCCTTCGCGACCACGACGGGGTCGGATTGCAGTTCGACAATCACAGCCTGCGGCGCGGCCAACGTGTGGACGGCGAATCTTCCGCCGATAATCACGGTCGCGACAATCGCGATCAGAATCAATCCAAAGATGCATCTCTTCAGGTTTCGGGACATGGCTCTTGCTCCTCTCGATCTTCCAAAAGTGTCTGCGAATTCACGCATTGTTTTCTGAATTATCGGGAATCCGCCTTGAGAGAAACTTGAGCCTCTCGGCATTCGTAAAAGCAGCAGTTTTCCGCGGAAAATGGCAGGTTTTTGCGGTTGAGGAAAACTTGAGACGGCACTGCTGGCGGTATTAGGCTAGGCAGCGCATGGCGACATAACCCTGCAACCGCGCAATGGAATCTGACATCAGAAAGACTTGCAATCTATGACCGGAGTTGACATCGATGAGAGTGAGTTTTATCGCGACAACTTTATTACTTTTGGTTTTGTGTATCGTGACTGTTGATTACTCGCCACAACCAACCAGCGCGGCGGCCCCGCTGGCCACGAACCCTTTTTTCAGCGAAAGCACGCTGCCGTTTCACGCGCCGCCGTTCGACAAGATCACGGACAGCGATTACGCGCCAGCGATTGAAGCGGGCATGAAGGATCAGTTGGCCGAGATCGAAAAGATCGCCAACGATCCCGCTCCGCCAACCTTCGGGAACACTCTTGAGGCGATGGAGCGCTCCGGCGCGCTGCTCACGCGGGTGACGAAAGTTTTCTTCAATCTCACGCAGTCGAACACGAACGACACACTGCAAAAGATTAAGTCCGACGAAGCGCCGAAGCTGGCCGCGCATTCTGACGCGATCTTTCTCAATGCCAAATTGTTCGCGCGCGTGAAAGCGATTTATGACAAACGCAATTCGTTAAAGCTCGATCCTGAATCGAAGTTTCTGGTTGAGCGTTATTACAAATCATTCGTTCGCGCCGGCGCGCTTTTGTCAGAAGCAGACAAGGAAACTCTCCGCGGTTTGAATCAGGAAGAGGCGAAGCTCACCACCAAATTTGAAGATGACGTGCTTGCCGAAACAAACAACGGCGCGCTGGTCATCGAGAACAAAGCGGACCTTGATGGGTTGAGCGAGGCGGACATCGCCGCCGCCGCTGAACGGGCGAAGGAGATGAAGCTCGATGGCAAGTGGGTGATCGCGCTTCAGAACACCACACAACAACCGGCGCTGACTTACCTGAAGAATCGCGCCGTGCGCGAGCGGCTCTTCAACGCGTCAGTGAATCGCGGCAATCACGGTGGTGAAAACGACACGAAAGCAATCATCGCGCGTCTGGCGCAACTCCGCGCGCAGCACGCGAAGCTGCTGGGTTATCCCGATCACGCGACGTTCATTCTCGACGATCAGATGGCCAAGACGCCGCAGAATGCTGAACAGCTCTTGACGGGAATCGTGCCCGCGGCAACCGCGAAAGCTCGCGACGAAGCCGCGCGCATCCAGAAGATTATTGATGCCGAAAAGGGCGGCTTTAAGCTTGGACCGCAGGATTGGGAGTACTACGCCGAGAAGGTTCGCAAGGCCGAATACAATCTGGACGAATCGCAAATCAAGCCTTATTTCGAACTCGATCATGTGCTGCATGACGGCGTGTTCTTTGCGGCTAACAAGCTTTACGGCATCACGTTCAAAGAGCGCAAAGACATTCCGGTTTACAACTCGGACGTCCGCGTGTTTGAAGTCTTCGAGGCAAATGGAAAATCGCTGGCGCTCTTTTACGCTGACTACTTTCAGCGGCCGAACAAGGATGGCGGCGCGTGGCAGGACAGCTTCGTCGATCAGAGCAACTTGCTGGGCACAAAGCCAGTCGTCATCAACGTCTGCAACTTTTCGAAGCCGAGCGCGGGCCAGCCGGCGCTGCTGAGCTTTGATGACGTGACCACCATGTTCCACGAGTTCGGTCACGCGCTGCACGCTATGTTTTCGAACATTCGTTATCCGATGCTTAGCGGGGTGTCGCGCGACTTTGTCGAGTTCCCGTCGCAGTTCAATGAGCATTGGGCGCTCGAGCCGACTGTATTTGCGAATTACGCAAAGCATTTTCAAACCGGCAAGCCGATGCCGCAGGCACTGGTCGATAAGATCAAGCAGTCACGAAAATTCAATCAGGGCTACGACGTGACCGAATATGTCGCTGCAGCTTTGCTCGACATGGCCTGGCATTCGTTGCCGCCCGACGCGCCGCCACAGGACGTGAACAAGTTCGAAGCTGATGCACTCAAGCGTTACAAGATCGATTTGCCGCAGGTGCCGCCGCGTTATCACACAACTTACTTCTCGCATATTTGGGATGGGGGGTATTCGGCGGGCTACTACGCTTACCTCTGGAGCGAAGTGTTGGACGACGACGCTTTCTACTGGTTCAAAGAACACGGCGGGCTGACGCGCGCGAACGGCCAGCGCTTCCGCGATCTGGTGCTGTCCAAAGGTGGGACGCAGGACGTCGCGACAACTTTCAGAAATTTCCGTGGCCGTGATCCAATCGTTGAGCCATTGCTGGAAGAACGTGGCTTAAAGACCACTTCTGCAAAATAGACGATGGCTGACCTGACCCGACACGTCGCATTTCTTCGGGGCATCAATGTCGGCGGCAACAAGCTGATCAAGATGGATGCCCTGGCGGACGTGTTCAGGTCGGCGGGTTTTCGCAACGTCAGAACTTACATCGCCAGCGGCAACGTGCTCTTCGATACGCGTTCCAGCGATCGCAAGGCGCTCGCGAAGAAGATCGAGCGCAGCCTGGAAAAGACCTTCGGTCACGACATCGCCGTTGTAGTGTTTACGCTTGACGAGATCGCGTCGCTGATCAAACGAAATCCTTTCAAGCAAGTCGAAGGCGAATCGGACGTGATCCTATTCGTCACCTTGCTGGCGAAAAGCGTTCGCAAGAAGCTGCCCATCCTGTCCACAACGGAAAATCTCGAAGTGGTGGCGTTGCGCGATCGCGCGGCGTTCATTGTCGGCCGTCGCAAGCGAACCGGCTGGTTTGGTTTTCCCAACAATTTTATCGAAAAGGAATTTGGCATCGCCGCTACCACCAGAAATTGGAGCAGTCTCAAGAAGCTGGTGGCTTTTGCATCGCGGGAGGACAAGAAATGAAAGTTGGAGTTGTCCGTAGCGGCAGGCTAACTGCGCACTTTCGAGCTGCGGCACTAATCCAGTCTCGTGCTGCGCAGGCGGAGAGCATTACCTATTACGGATACTGAGCTGAAGCTCATCGCGGCGGCCGCGATCATTGGGCTCAGCAGAATTCCGAAGACTGGATACAGCACGCCCGCGGCAACCGGTACTCCCACTGAGTTGTAAACGAAAGCCCAGAATAGATTCTGTTTGATGTTGCGCATGGTCGCGCGGCTCAGTTTGATCGCGCGCACGATGCCGCGCAAATCGCCCTTCACCAAAGTCACGCCCGCGCTTTGCATCGCGACGTCGGTGCCCGTGCCCATCGCGATGCCGACTCCCGCTTGGGCTAACGCCGGCGCGTCGTTGATTCCGTCGCCGGCCATCGCCACCTTGTGACCTTCACTTTGAAAACGCTTCACAGCCTCTGCTTTTTCATTTGGAAGAATTTCGGCGACGACTTCATCGATGTTGAGTTTCTTGGCGAC
>JAJPKD010000315.1 GCA_021323895.1 Acidobacteriota bacterium
ATACGACTGAATTCAGTTTCGATAAGTTATCCGAACGACTGCGCGAAAAAGCTTTTCTCAACAAAGGCATTCGCATCTCGATCAAAGACGAGCGCGACGAGCACGAGAAGGCACACGAGTTTTACTATCGCGGCGGCATCGCTGAATTCGTAAAGCATCTCAACAAGAACAAATCGGTGCTGCACGACAAGCCAATCTATTTCGAGAAGATTGGCGACGCGCTTTCGATCGAAGTCGCGATTCAGTACAACGACGGCTACGACGAAAAGGTCTATTCCTTCGCGAACAATATCAACACCGTGGACGGCGGCACGCACCTCTCCGGATTTCGCTCGGCATTCACCCGCACGATCAATGCTTACGCGCAATCGTCAGGTCTCGCGAAGAACTTCAAAGGCTCGCTGACCGGAGACGACGTGCGTGAAGGTTTGGTGGCGGTCATCTCCGTCAAGCTGCCGCAGCCGCAGTTTGAAGGCCAGACCAAAGGCAAGCTCAATTCAGACGTAAAGGGCGCCGTCGAGTCGTTTCTCAACGATCGTTTGACTGAATTTCTCGAGCAAAATCCGACAGTCGCGCGCCGGATCGTGGGCAAGTCGCTGGATGCTGCGCGCGCCCGCGACGCGGCCCGCAAGGCCCGTGTGATCGTCCGCAAAGGTGCGATGGGTTCGACGATGTTGCCGGGCAAGCTAGCCGATTGTCAGGAACGCGACCCAGCGCTTTCGGAAATCTACATCGTTGAGGGTGACTCGGCCGGCGGCTCAGCCAAGCAGGGCCGCGATCGCAAGAACCAGGCGATCCTGCCGCTCAAAGGAAAAATTCTGAACGTCGAAAAAGCGCGCTTCGACAAGATGCTCGCGCACAACGAAATCAAATCGCTGATCACGGCGCTCGGCACCGGCATTGGCAAAGAGGATTTCGATCTTTCAAAGCTTCGTTACCATCGAATTATTCTGATGACCGACGCCGACGTTGATGGCTCGCACATTCGCACGCTGCTACTGACATTTTTCTTCAGGCAGATGCCCCAGCTTGTCGAGCAGGGCCACGTCTTCATCGCGCAGCCGCCGCTCTTCAAAGTGAAGAAAGGCAAAAAGGAAGAGGATATCAAAGACGAAGGTTCGATGATTCACTATCTGATGCGCCAGGCGACCACCGATATGAAGATCACTGTCGGTAACGGCAAGTCACAAACGGTAATCGAAGGCGCACAGCTCGCGCGCAACCTCGAGCGCATGGTCGATCTGCGGCGCTACTGCGAGAAGGCGACGCGCCGGCTGCGCGGTGATTCGCATCTGCTCGATACTTTGTTGCAAGCCTTCGGCGGCAAGAAGGGTGTGCTGCGCGAAGAAGGCGTGACGATCAAGCGCGCATTTCAGGATGAGAATTTGATGGCGCGCGTCGAGGGCGTGCTCGATAAGGCCGGCTACAAAACCGAACTCACCGAAGACGAAGAGCACGGGCTTTGGGAGATTGAGACGGTTACGAACGCCGGTAACGCGGTGACGATCGATTACAACTTCGCGAGCTACGTTGAATTCCAAAAAGCTGTCGAACTCTTCATGCGGCTCGAAGATCGCCTCACGCCGCCCTTCATCACCGGCGAGAACGGCACCAGCGAAGAAATAGAATCCCGCGACGCCTTGCTCGATCGCGTGCTCGCTGCCGCGAAGAAGGATCTCTCGATTCAGCGTTACAAAGGTCTGGGCGAAATGAATCCCGAGCAGCTTTGGGAAACCACGATGAATCCTGAGACGCGCACGCTGCTGCAAGTTCGCATCGATGACGCGGTCGAGACTGACGAAATCTTCACCGTGCTGATGGGCGACGCCGTCGAACCCCGCCGCAAGTTCATCGAAGACAACGCGCTGGATGTTCGGAATCTCGACATTTAGAGGTAAGAGGATGCTGCGCGAAGCGCAGACCACACAAAGTCCCAACGGGACGCAATTCATTAGCCCAGGGCAACGCCCTGGGTTTTCTGTTTATTAGATCAATTCCCGCGCGACCTCGATGGTCGCGCGTATTGTTTTCGATTGAATGATTTTGCTGTGCGAAGCGCAGTCCTCTTAGAGTCCTGAAGGGACGCAATTCAATAGCCCGGTGCAACGCGCCGGGATCAAGCCAATCAAATGATTACAGCGCGCGGTCTCGAATCGGGGTCCCCGATCGATGTGGTTCAATCGATTTGGGGCGATCGTTGGCCGCGCGTATCTTTTTGTTGGCCTCAATTTTCAACCCAAGAGCAGTGCGCCGATGCGCACCTAACCACCAACCCGAAGGCCCGGCGGCGCTGCGCCGGAGTTTGATTTTACGCGGCGAGAAATCTCTGAAGCTTTCTCAGTAACGATGCGGGCTTTCGCGTCTCGCATTCCCAAACGATCAGGAGTTTTCAGCCGTCACGCTTGAGTACGCGAAGATTCCGCCGATCGCGTTCGACGTTCGAGAGGCGTTTAGTTCGCCAGAACTTTGCGTTCGTCGTCAACCGCAAAGAACCTGACTCATAGTCTGTGGACTCATAGTCGAGACTATAGACTATGAGTCAACAACGCCGCGCTCTGTCGAAATTCGGTTCCAACCTTCGGCGTGAGCGCCAGGAAAAGAAGCTCACTCAGGAGAAGCTGGCCGAGAAAGCCGATCTCGATCCAACTTACATTAGCGGCATCGAACGGGGTGTCCGCAATCCCAGCCTCCTCAGCATCGTTCGCATCGCTAAAGCATTAGGCACTACCGCTTCGGACCTCAGCCGAGGAATCGAAGGTCGGCAGCACCGAAGGCTTTCGGAAGAAGGTGCTGTGCGATGAAACGAATTCGGGCGATCGATTTCTTTTGTGGCGCTGGCGGGATGAGTCTTGGCTTGAGTAAGGCTGGTATCACAATACTCGGTGGAGTTGATAATGATGCGGACTGTCGCGCCACTTACGAAACGAACATAACAGGTGCGCGATTTATCAAACACGATGTCTGCACGTTGAGCGCCCCCGAGCTGGGCAGAAGGTTTGCCCTTAAACGCGACGATGCGTCGTTGGTCTTCGCTGGTTGCAGCCCGTGTCAGTTCTGGAGCAAGATCCGAACCGACAAGACGAGGTCGGAACGAACGGCATTTCTCTTAAGGCACTTTCAGAAGTTCATCCGGTATTTCCGTCCGGGATTTGTCGTCATCGAGAATGTGCCTGGCCTTTACACTTGGAAACAGCACAGTGTTCTGCCGGCCTTCATTGAGTTTCTTGAGCGCCACGACTATGCGTGGAACGACGGAATAATCAACGCTAACCATTACGGTGTTCCTCAAAATCGAATCCGATACTTGCTAGTTGCAACCCGATTGTCGTCAACAGTCAAATTACCTAAGCCGAGGCCAAATCCATCGTTAACGGTCGCCGCATTCATTGGTGAGGAACACGGTTTTCAACGAATTGTCGCAGGCCATCGCGATGAAACAGATTTTCAGCACACCGCAAGTGCTTTATCGCCTTCGCATCTTAAACGCATAAGACTGACAGCTAAGTCTGGTGGTAGTCGGGAGGCATGGAGGGACAATCGCGAACTCCAGATTGACGCTTACCGTGGACGCGACGATATATTTCGTGATGTCTATGCGCGTATGTATTGGGATCGCCCTGCGCCGACGATCACGACGAGATTCAACAGTTTCTCAAACGGACGCTTTGGACACCCTGATGAACATCGGGCCATCTCAATTCGCGAAGGTGCCACTCTGCAGACCTTTCCAAGAGACTTTGTGTTCTATGGCACCAACATGAACAGCCTAGCTCGCCAGATCGGCAATGCTGTACCTCCCGAACTTGCGCGTCGAATAGGTAAACACCTGATCTCCATCGCTTCTCATGGCTAAATTCAAAGCACGGGCTCGAACTGTTGACATGCTTGGTCGTCAGCAAATCGCTGGCGCTCCGACAGCGATAAATGAGCTTTTTAAGAACGCTCATGATGCATATGCCAAGCGCGTTGAAGTCGACTATTACCGACCCGAGAATCTTTTCCTTTTGCGTGACAACGGCATCGGTATGACTGAAACCGAGTACGAGGAACGATGGCTAACTCTCGGCAGCGAGAGTAAGGTCGACGACAAGCTGCTTCCCTATAGACCGCCAGAAGAACCCGAGCGGCCCATGATGGGAGAAAAGGGAATCGGTCGTCTCGCCATTGCGCGCCTCGGCCCGCAAGCGCTAGTCATGACTCGCGCCCGCCGCGATTCGACGACGCACGACTTGATTGTAAGTTTGGTTAACTGGCAATTGTTTGAACTGCCAGGGGTCAACTTAGAAGACATCGAAATACCGATTCGCCGTTATAGGTCGGGAGAGTTTCCGACACAGGATGATGTCGTCGCAATGGCCGAGTCAATCCGTCAGACTTTGCCGTTAGTCGCATCTTCCGCACATTCGGCATTCCTAGCTCATATTGAGCAGACACTCAAAGCGATCACTATTGATCCCAGAAAGATTGACACTTTCTTCAACGCCCCGAGTGTCTTCGAAGAGGGTGACGTTCCCCTCTCGCTTCGTGACGGCGGATGTGGCACTCATTTCCTAATCCAACCAGCGGAATCCTTTTTAGCCACGGAAATCGACGAAGACCAGCGATCTGATGATGACCCGGTCTTCACGAAGTTTCTAGTTGGCTTTGCCAACACAATGGTTCCTGATGCAGAGCCGCCACGAATACAAGCGCGCTTCCGGGATTGGAAAACCGTCGAGACGCATCAAGAGCTCATCGGTGGGACTCAGTTCTTGACGCCTGATGATTTCAAGTCAGCAGATCATCACTTTCGGGGACACTTCGATGAATTTGGCGTCTTTGAGGGAACCGTAAGCGTTTACGATCAGGCACCTATCCGACATGTCGTTACTTGGGACGCCGGCGAGGGATAGACGCTGTGCGGTCCTTTTGATCTGAACTTCGGGAGTATTCAAGGTGCACAGCGCGAGTCGCGCTTGCCACCTGCAGAGCACGCGCGCCTTGCAGCGAAGCTCTGGCGATTGGGAGGCATTTATGTTTACCGCGATGGAATCCGAATTCTTCCTTATGGAAATTCGGACGTTGATTGGCTTGACATCGAGCGGAACCGAACTAAGAGCGCCACCTACTACTATTGGTCATACCGGAAGATGCTGGGAGCGGTTGAACTAACTAGAGAAGCAAATCACGAACTGGTTGAAAAGGCGGGACGCGAGGGATTTCAAACCAACAAGGCTTATCGCCAGTTTCGAGACATATTGAAGAATTTCTTCATTCAAATCGCCGCGGACTTCTTCCGCGAGTCTGGAACAAAGACACACATATACCTAGAGCGAAGAGCGGAATTAGATCGCGCGGAGCGAGCTCGTCGAAAAAGAGAAACGCTGGCGACTAATCGGAGAAAGAAGTTCGTCGAAAAACTGGAAACCGTTTTTGCTGAATTCGATCAGAAGAGGCCTGAGTCCCAGGCGACTGAGCTTGTGGCGCATGTTAATCGGGAACTTGGTTTTGCTGCTCGTGAGACTTCAACAGATAGAGCCGCGGCATTGATGGTAGAAACCGAGGCAAGCGCGAAACTTCAACTCGAAGGCTTGCGCGAAAGATATCGAATTGCGCGGCCTAGAGATATAGGACTAGGCCGTCAAATCACGCGCGACTGGGAAGCTTACCTACGTGAGCGCGAGCGGTTAGAGCAAGAAGTATTCGCGCCAACTGAAAAACAGATAACAGAAACCATCGGAGAAGCGGCAAAGCGTGCGAAACTTCAAATTGATCAACGAAGGCGGCTACAGGCGATTCTTGGAAAAGTCGCCGATGAAACTCAAAAGGAAGTCAAAAAACAAGCTGACGAAACGAAGCAGCAAAGTAATTCTACCGCCGAGCAGGTAACCACACTCACACGCGAGGCCGTCCGCGAGCTACAGGATACGATTACTGGAGTGAAGGCTGACTTGCAGCGCATTGATATCGGCCAGTTGTCGCCGACAGAATTTGAGCAATTAGAAAATCAATTAGAAACGCGAATAGATTCCGTTGCACGTCGGCAGCGCGAGGTGCTACAGCGTGCAACAGATCGGCTCCTCGAAGTGAACGCCGCTATCGCAGGTGAAGAATTTTCAGAATCAGAAATGACAGGGGCTCTTGAGGAGGAACTCCTGTCCATTCGCGAACAAGCGGACGCTAATGCTGAGTTGGTGCAGTTGGGAATGGCTCTCGCGGTCGTAAATCACGAATTTGAAGCTGTCATCCGCGGTATACGTCAAGAGTTAAAACGGCTTGCTGCATGGGCGCGGAAGAATGAAGGACTCCGCCCCACGTACGAGAAGATCCACGATAACTTCGAACATCTCGATGGCTATTTGTCACTCTTTACTCCGCTTCAGCGCCGTTTGCAGCGACGTGAAGTCCTCATAACCGGCTCCGATATTGAGAAATTTATTCAGGATCTATTTGGCGAGCGATTAGGTCGCCACTCGGTGGAACTCTCAGCGACGCCAGCATTTCGTCGGTACTCAGTGACGGGGTTCCCGTCAACGTTCTATCCCGTTTTCGTCAATCTGATTGACAATGCAATCTTCTGGCTTGATGACAAGAAGCGGGATCGAAAGATTCATCTGGATGCCGACACCTCTGGTTTCTTAATCTGCAACAACGGTCCTGCAATCAGCGATAGAGATCGGGCCGCAATTTTTGAGCTTGGCTTTACTCGTAAACCTGCCGGACGTGGCATGGGTCTGTACATCTCGCGTCAGACTCTCCGTCGCGCCGAGGCTGAACTTCTTGTTACTGATGACAAACAATGGCCGGTGTGCTTCAAGATCGCGACCAACCCCACTTCAAATCCCAATAGCGATGAACGAGACAACTAAATTTGGAGAACGATCCCTTGCAGCCGCTGCGCAGTTTTTACAAACCGCGGTTGTCATTGATGACCGTGCATTCCGAAGCGATGTTGCAACGTCGGAACCCATACAAGAACTAATCGCTCCTGATTCACTGGCTACTGCTAATGTACTCGGTGACAACATTGCTGAAGTAGCTAAATATACTGGCGCCGTCGATCCCAATCCTCACGGAATCGATGCTCCAGTGGTAATAGATGCTTTTGCCGATTTAGGCATTGTGTGCTCCGTCTTGCGGCGAGAGCCCGATGAAGATTTAACAACTCTGAGCGACCGAGCGCACAAGCTTTCGATGGCTTCAGATATCTCCATTGTGGATTGGCAGGTTCGAAATGCGGATGGATCGGACAGTCACGAAGAGACGCTTCGGTTTCTTGAATCCGCCGTGGCAGCTAATATCGAATCAAACCCCGAACAACTCCGGCTCATTATTGTATATACGGGAACGCTCGACCTCGACGACGTCGCTACTGAAATATCCACGCGTTTGCACCGCTTTGAGGGGTTTGCGAGCGATGCTAAGCACCAATTCGCTTTTAGCGTCGGTGTGATAAGGCTCGTGATAATTGGTAAGCCAAGCAAGAAGCGAGTGGCAGCATTCATTCCCTATCAAGTTGACGATGATGCCGAACTACCAGAGCGGGCCGTCAAAGAGTTCGCATCAATGACAACAGGACTGGTGTCTAACGTTGCTGTCGTGGCTCTGGCTGAGATTAGAAAAGCGACGCATCGATTATTGACACGATTTGGTTCCGAACTTGATCCGCCCTTCCTAGCGCACCGAGCGTTGCTAGCTCCCCCATCGGAAGGGAATGACCAATTACTTCCATTGATCGTTTCTGAAATCGAAGCAATTCTTGAGGATAAAGTACCTCAGGATCTTCTTTCCGACGAGACCATTTTGGACTGGCTGGATACCCGACCTGACATTTTGCACCTAATCGAGTCCGCACCACACATTACAACAGAAGAAGCTGCTCGGGTCATGGTCAAAGAGCTTTGCACTAAAGGCGTTAATGAGCACGCGGCGTTCACAGTACCGGACGAGCCGACGTGGATCAAAAAGTTGGCGAAGGACAAAAAAGAGGCTGTTGCTTACATCGGCAAGCTCACAGATTTGATAGGGGGCGAAACTTTCCAAAGTTCAAATGAAACTCTTGAGCTGCTGATGAGCATTAGGTCGCGGTATGGAGAAAGGCCACCGATGCTTACGCTTGGGACGCTGCTCAAACTTGAGGGGCAACGCCGACCTAGACGCCGCCACCGACAGCATCGACCACGAGTGCGGATGTTTCGTAAAGGAATAGAGGACCAAGGCGCCAGCTATTGGCTATGTTTGCAACCCGTTTGTGATGCGTACGTTCGAACGGGCCTAAGACGTCAATTCCCTCTTTTGGAACTTAAACCGACGGAAGATCGGTTCAACCTAATCGCGACTGATGGCGAAAAGGTTATTCGACTACGTTGGGAGCCGAAACCATACAAAGTTCGAATGGTCGAATTTGAAGCGAATTCCAAATCGAAGGCGGTCGAGGCAAGCGTCGTGGAAAATACTTTTTCATTTCGACCGACGAATTTGTCGTCTCACTTCAAATGGTTAGGCCAACTGAAACCACCCCAGGCGCAACGCGTCGCACAAGCTTTATCCGCCGAAGCAGGTCGCATTGGGCTGACAGAGTCAGAGTGGTTACGCCGAAACGCAAAGTGAACTTGTGAGTGATTTCATGACAAAGACGCAGCGTCGTCGTGCCATGTCCGCGGTTCGCGGTACTAACACACTAATCGAACGAACACTGCGTTCCGTGCTGCACCGTCGGGGCTACAGATTCAGGAAAAACGTGAAGTCATTACCAGGCCGCCCAGACATCGTGCTGGCGAAGTACAACTGCGTGATTTTTGTTCATGGCTGCTTCTGGCACCAACATAAACGCTGTGAGCGTTCAAGGCTACCAAAAACTCGTCGCGCGTTTTGGGCGAAGAAACTTAGCGACAATATAGAGCGCGATCGGCGACAAATAAGCCAGCTCCGTAGCGACGGTTGGCGAGTGATTACCGTTTGGGAATGCCAGTTGAAGAGCATCTCTTCCAAAGAACAAACCCTTGAGAAGCTTGTGGGTCGGATAATTAAATAGACAGGACATTTGATATGCCGCGCAGTCAGTCGGATTTGTCCAACACCGCTATCCGGATCTTTCTGCAAGAAGTTGGGAAATTCTACGACACTGAGCGCGGGTTGGAACCATTCAAGCCAACTGCGCGACAGAAACAAGAAGTTTATGAGTTCTTCAAGGGGTGTTGCGCATATTGTGATGCGTTGCTCGATCCTGATTTAGCGACTCTTGACCATTTGATTCCACTCAATAGAACTGCGTTAGGGCTACATGCGTGGGGTAATGTCGTTGCCTGTTGTCGTCACTGCAATAAGGAGAAGCACTTCAACAACTGGCTAGATTTCCTTCGCCTTAAGGCGGGAAATCAGTTTCGTGCCCGCCGGGATCGAATCCTCGCATTTGTGGATCACTATCGATACAAGCCTGAGTTAGGACTACATACAATCGCTCAGAACTTGTACGAAGATGTCGGGGAAGTCGGAATGACACTCCTACGCCTTCGGTTCAAGCAAGCTCAGAACGTCATTCGTGGAATTACGAAGTTGGAGAAATCCTAGTTCGCTACATTTCGGCCAAAAGCGGCCAACGCCATAAACAGCAGAGGTCAGAGGCTAGAGGTCAGAGGTCAGGAATTTCATATTGCACTAAGAGTCGAAGTTAGTCTGTAAACGATCGGCTACAATGCGCGGAAAATCCGCGCGGAGTCAGGAGACAGGAGCCGGGAGTCAGGATAAAAACCCCGCAAAGGAATCAGCCGCAGATGAACACGGATTTACGCGGATTCAGAAGCCGCAGCCCACGACGAGAGTCGTTCATCGTGTCGGATACGTCCCGCCGACGTTGATGCAGTATTGCAGGTTTGCGGGCACCGCGGCCCTGGTTAGATTCGGCAGTGCAAAGTTCGTCCGACCGTCTCCGCCAAAATTCATTCCCAGCAGAGAGAACATTGCCTGGTTCACGTTGATCGGAAGCGACTGGCCTTTGCATGGCAACCATCCCGCAGGCACGGACCACGACGGCATCAGACGGACTTCACCCTGAAATGCCGGCGGCGGTGCGAGCGCGCCGCTGCTCGAGATGCAGTAGAGCGAGGTGGTGGGAGCGGGCCGGTTCACTTGCGAGCCCGGCGCTGCTACCGGCGCGCCAGTGGGAAAGGGCGGCGCCGTTGTTGTCAGGTTTGGGACTTTGAAAAGGTCGTTGCCGCCTCCGAACGTCACGCCGATGATTTGAAAAAGATTGGGATACTGGGCCTTCTGTAGAGTTTGTCCGTTGCCGTTGAGCCAGGTGGGCGGCGGCGCGTAAGGCAGCATTGCAATCTCCGCCAGACTCGCCGGGCGCGGCGCGCCTTTGGGATCAGCGCCCTGAAGAGCGATGCAATACTGCATTCCGCTGGGAGCGATCGCGTGATAGTCCGGCAACGCAAACGTCGAGACACCGTTCCCGCCGAATTCATTCTTAATCACCAGAAAGAGCGGAACGTTCTGCGGGATTGGCAACAGTTGCCCCGTGCACGGCGCCCAATTGTGTGGCGCGAAATTGAACGCGTAAAGCGCGATCTCGCCGATGTATGGAGTTAGCATAAGGACTCCTTGACGATGTTGAGAGTTCGAACAACCTTAGGCCTGACTGGCAGAGATTAAGCTTTCGATCTGCGACGGTCAATGAAAAGAGAAGGAGATCAATCCACAGACTACGCAGATTACACAGATGGGAATTCAAAAAAAAGAACGGACAGAGAGAGTGAACTCTCTGTCCGCATCAATTTCCTATCGGTCCAATCCGCGTTCATCCGCGGCTGATTTGTCTTCTGTGTAATCGCCGTAATCTGCGGACAACTTCTTAAGCGCAGCGCGCAAACGGAAGGACACGCGGCGGTGTGGGACGTGCTACCGACTGCATCTTTTCAAACGGTGACGCAACTTCAAAGACAGCATCCAGACGCGTGATCTCGAAGATGCGTTTCACCAGGCGGCTGGCGTTCATCACGCGCAGACGAATTCCCTTCGACGCGGTTTCATCTCGCAACTGCAACAACAGCCCGAGGCCGCTCGCATCGACCGTACTCACGCGCGCCAGATCGAGCACGACTGCGCTGACCGTTGACTGTGCGCGAACTGCTTCGCGCAGGGGCATCGTTTCACCGTTAACGATGCGCCCTTGCAAACTCAACACCGCGACGTTTCCCAAATTTCTCGTATTTACGTTCAGCATGACCGTCTCCCTTGTATGAATTACGGCGGCTCCTGTCTGTTTGTTCACGTCGTTATTGATTAGTTACCTGTGCCGCTTCGATAGGACTCTACGGCTTCGAAAAAATCAGGGAGGGCTGAAAAATCCCGCCCTCCCTGCGCGTGAAGAGCACCCATCGTTTTCAATTAGTAAGTGCGCCCAAAGGCGATTTGGTTTCAGAAAAATCGGTTGCGCCAAAAAGTTTTCAAAAGCCGGTGCATTGTTACAGTTTCCGGGACTTTGGCGATCGCCCTGATCAGAAGACGAAGCGGACGGGATTGTTGTTAACAAGATTTCCCGAAGCCTGTCGGAACCAGGGCGCGCAGCAACGCGGCCGATCAAAGCGGCGTCGAGCCGCCGCACTCCAAAATGGTTCGCGCGGGCGTCGAGCCCACGCGCCGGTAACCAAACCAACCTGTCACCGAAGGCGATGCCCTGGGCTAATAGGCACCCCACCGCGGACGCCGCGCCGGGGACCCCGCCATTGCGCGCTTTGGGCGCTTTGACTTGAACGCCTGCTCACCGCGCTCGGGGATGCGGACGCTCATTGATCGATGATATAAGCGTCACAGATTTGGAGATTGGTCTGTACAAAAGAAACGCAACCCTGCTTGGATTCGGTTTCCTCCTTTTGGTGTCGTTCGTCGATCGCACGCATTCGAGCCCACCGCAGAAGCCTGCGCCGGGAAATGTTCCGGAGGGCATGTACACAATCGTTGGTGAGGCGAGCCATCGCTGCATTGAAGTGCCGAACAACTCCTGCGCCAGCGGAATGGGCCTGCAAATTTTCACCTGCGACGCGACACAGGCGAGTAACAATCAGAAGTTCATCGTAAAGAGCGACGGTGCGGGCTACTACACGATCTCGCCGGCGCACAGCGATCTGTGTCTCGAAATCTCGAGCGATAAAATTGGCGACCGCGTCCCCATCGTGCAAACCGAATGTGTCGCGGGGAAAGAAAGCCAGAAGTGGGCCATGTCACAGTACGGCGTGAATCTGGAAATTCGCGATGTGGGGACGAATCGCTGTCTCGATATCCTGCGCAAAGGCAAAGGCGACTTCGCGCCGATTTATATGCAGACGTGCGCCGATGGACCTAACCAGAGATGGCGTCTGCAAAAAACAACCGTCAACGTTGAGCAGGGCGTTGTCTGTCGCGAATCAGCGGATCATCCCGCGCGTGAATGTGCGGGGATGAACGATCAGCAGAAAGAAATTCATCTGGGCAAGACGCTCACGAAAGCGAAATGCGAAGAAGCTTGTCGCGTGAACAAGATGGTGAGTTGCAAGTGGGAAGGTTCGAAGTAGATCGTTTTCACGAATCCCCGGCCCTAATCGAGTACATCCACCGTTACCGGTGTTCCATTGAAAGCAGCGGTTCCACAGAGTGCGTCAACGGCCTGGTTGTCGGTAAGGTCATTGATGCTTTGGCCGGCGTGTTGGCGAGCGATCTCTAATTGAACACCTTTTCGATTATGGCCCCAGCCGTGGGGAATACTAACGACGCCGGGCATCACCTCGTCTGAAACTTCAATCGGAATCTCGATTGAACCTGCTTTAGATCTCACTAGCGCCGTTTGACCGTTGTGTAAATTGCGATGCGCTGCGTCGATCGGATGAATCAACATGGTGCAGCGCTGCTTGCCTTTAACCAGTCGCTCGCTGTTATGCAACCACGAGTTGTTGCTGCGAAGTTGGCGGCGTCCGATCAGAAGCAGATGCCCGTTGTTGCCAGAAGGCAGAGCCGCAAACCGGCGCTCCCAATCCATTAGGCGTCCCACATCTTTGACGAATGCTTCCGGCGCCAACTGAATGCGTTTGCCGGCAGTCCGCAGACGATTTGGTAGACACGGACGCAGCGGACCAAGGTCTATTCCATGCACCGCGGCCTTCAGCTTCCGCAGATTCAAG